>CAKVOK010000020.1 GCA_934792465.1 uncultured Clostridia bacterium
ACCTCCAAAATGATATTTTTATTATACATCATTTTGGAGGTCTTGTAAAGAGTTTACACAAAATTCAGGATTGTCTCGATGATGAAAATAAAGACACGATAAAACCGCTTAGATACTGCATTTTGCAATATTAAGCGGTTTTTATTATTTTCTAACAGCAGCCGAATAATTCAACTATAATTCAACTCGATTTTAAAATATGATATATTTCTTAGTACCGTATCTACTTCAAATTCATCTCAAATATTCCCCGGTACTGTTTTTGAAGGTCAAAATTTATCTCAACAATGCATTGTAAATCTGTCCCAATTATTTTTATGATATACATCTATACAGCTTTCTTTAGATTCCAATGGTAATTTCATGCTATGCACTATCTTTTCATATTCGATTCTTTTAACAGCTATCATTCTTTTGTGTCCTTATTCCGTTAGCGCAAGACAAATTGCCAATGTTAGTGATAATAACTTTTTCATTCCTTTTTCGCTCCTTCGTAAACTTTACTTGTTTCTCTCAACAAATCGTATAATTGCTCGATAACCGTATCGGGTGATATAATTTCAGCACGGCTGCCAAAACTTATTATCCAAGACAAAAAGTGAGGACTGACCGCCACTTTGACATTACATATAAAATGATGCTCATCCGCTTTTATAATCGGAACATCTATTCCAAACCTATCATATATCACACCTACAAGCTCATTTTCAAACTTCATACTGACGCTGACTTCCTCTCCGCCAAACATCTGAAACATTGTTTTTGCATATGCTGACAAATCAAAAGGTTTATCAGACAAAACTCTCACTTCGTCAGTCAATTCAATCGAATCCATCTTATCAACCCTGTAATGAACATAATGGTCATACTTTTCCTTGTAGGTTATTAAATAATAATTTTCATCATCCCAAGTTAGCGATACAGGAGATTCGCAGTACCATTCACCGTTTTTTCTGAATACTTGTTTTTTGTTCACATCAAGATCAAAGTATCTGAATTTTATTTGCTTATCGGCAGCAATGGCATCGTGTATTCTGTCAACATTGTAGTAAATTCTTTCATTCAATGTTTTAACTCTGTTCGTGACAAAAACTTGCCTATGGAGCTGCTTCGCACATTCCTTACTTGTCAGTTTTTCAATTTTGGAAATCAGCTTCAAACTCTTTTTTCTTGTGATAAATTTAGAAGATTGAACACTGTCAACCAAAAGTTTCAACTCCGGCAGTTCAAATTCACGGCTTGCGACAAAGTAATCTGTTGTTTTAGATTTTCTTGTGCATATATCGAGCCCGAACAGCTTTAGGTATTCTATGTCATCATATATACTTCTTCTTTCTGCGGAGATACCCAACTTTGCAAGCTCGCCAATCATTTCCGGAACAGTCATAGAATGCTGTTCATCGGTTCTTTCAAGAAGAATTTTCATAAGATACAGCATTTTCAGTTTTTGGTGTGAAACCTTCATTTTTTCAACTCTTTTCTGTTATAAAACATTAAACTTTCCCGTTTGTTTATTATTAAAAACAGTATTTACGAATAATCCTTTGCTGATTGCGGCGAAATATCCGTTACTCAAATCTTCGTATTCATCTGCAATTATTTCAAGACACTCTCTGAGCTGAAGGATAGCTGCAAATTCGTGTTTACAGGTATAGCTGCAAAAGCAGGAGCATACAAGGTTTGAAATTTCACCGTCACGGTATGTAAACTCTACAATATAGTTTTCACTTCCGCTTACGATTGCTTTTCCTTGTGTTCCGTCAACGCAAATATAACAAACCTTATTTTCCATATAATATTCATTGCCTCGTTCAGCTATATCGTGCGAAATGTTCATTGCACTCAAATCATCCAATGGGAATGATTCATTACCTTCACCGACAGCATACTCGTCATCAGATCCCGGAGCATTAAACCAAGTACTAACTTTCTCAAAAGGAATTGTGCTGCGGTCAAAGGATAGTATGTGCGATCCGGCAAAATAAAACTCGCCTGTTACATTGGTATCCGCAACCGCAATTACCCTCTTATAGTCCGAAATCTTAATCTTAAATGTGTATGTTACATCAACGACCTTGCCTTGAAGCCCCTCAAGCTTTCCGTCTACATAAACAATATCACCCTTATGCAAGTCAAACAAATCATTATAATACGATAAAGTCATGTTGCGTACGGGAAAATACACCCGTACAACAGACTTTTTAGGCTTGTTGTCACCTGCCGCTATGTTCTCGGTTTTTCTCGCGGTATGTTCATCGCCATCTTTCGATGTCATAAAACCAATAGGATATTTTTTCATTGTAATTACACCTCAATTTGAATATTTGATTTTCACTATACCCATTATATCAAATTAAGAGTGCGATAAACCGTACAGTGAATAACCTATTTTATACTTCCCATAATATCAAGCAGACTTTGATAACTGTCAACATCGTGATAGCGTACATCATTTGTTGAGATTTCATTAAACAGCTTTTTAGCACAAGAAATTTTCGCCTGTTCAATAGGTCTTAAATTAAGGGATTCCATTGTACCTTTTGTTTCTGCAATAAAGTATATATGCTTAACCGTACCCTCATAAAACGCTATTGCCCAGTCCGGAGAATAGTTTCCGACCGGAGTGGGTATATGAAAGCCTTTCGGAAGCTTTGCATAAACGCATACTTCGCTTGCTGCTTCCAAATCTTCCGCAAATACTCTTTCTTTGCTTTTATCAGCCGAGCCGTCTGTAAACACATAATCCTGTATGGCTTTGCTTGCTCTGAACGCTTTATCAAAATCCTGCGATGTCTTTTCGGCAGTAAATATACCACTGTCGTATTCGCCGCCGATTTCATCATACGAAATATGCTCAACAATCATGGTCGCTTTCTGTTCGTTTATGAGCCTGATTATTTTTGTAATGAACTCCTCCGGGTTGTTCTTAAACATCAGTATTTTGTCATAACGAACACCCTTTAGAATTATTGCAGCAGTTTTTCTTGTAATGGTGCAGCCTTCTGCAATTTTGCCGATAAGGTCATACTTTATGCCGCTTGTTTCGCTGTGTTTCAGCGTCTTGGTTTTTGTTTTTTCACCGCCGAAAGAAGCGCCGCGCTCAATTTCATACTCGTTCATTTCTTCTTTTTGTCTGCCGATAGTGGTTGTGTATTGGAGCTGTGACACAAACAGCTTTTCATCAATATGTTTTATCGCGTTTTTTATAAGTTCATCACTGTTAAATTCAACTGTATAAGCATATTTGTGATTTATCTGTTTCCAAAGAGCCTGAAACTCTTTTTTATAAAAATTATCGTTAAGCGGATTATCCTTAACCTTTGTATCATGTGCGTTTGAAATCATCTTGTCAAGCACACTGTCATCATAAACAGCCTGTATCAGATTTTGTATGCCGTCTGTCATAGGTATAAGCTCTGTCGGAAGTGGAGCAACAGTACCCATTTCAACATCGGTGCGATACTTGTCGGTAATTTTTCTGTCCATATCAACATATCCGTTTGCAATAAGATAAAATTCTATTGCGTTGGCTTGTTTGTCATCAATCATAATTGATTCACTGCCAACATTAACAAATTTACCCTTAAAGTATTCGCTTGTTGCAACGGTAGGTCTGTCATAAAGAACGGTTTTAATATCCGATTGCAAATCCGACACAAAAGTCTTGTAGCTTTCGCTTGCAATAACTGTAAGCATATTTATATCGTGTACGCTTTCGCCCAAACTCTGCACATCCATACGATTGCCTGATTGGTTTACGCACAGGCGAAGTCCACGACCGACTTCCTGACGTTTCGCCGTGTTGCTGTCGGAGTGTTTCAGCGTGCAAATCTGAAATACGTTCGGGTTGTCCCAACCTTCTCGAAGTGCCGAATGTGAAAATATAAATCTCGTCGGTTCATCAAAACTGAGCAGCCTCTCTTTATTTTTAAGTATCAAATCATACGCCGATATATCATCGGAAAACTCACTGCCGCGTTTTAATTTGCTGTCAACAGCGTGCCCTTTTTTATCAATGCTGAAATAGCCTTTATGTACTTTTGATACATCACTGCATTTTTCTTTCAAATATTTTTGATACGGTGTATCAAACAGCGTTGTGTATTCATTTAACACATTTATATATTCTTCTTCAAAGATTTTGCCGTATTCGCCCAAAATTTCATCACCGTTTTCGTCATACCGGCGATACTTTGCAACCTCGTCAATAAAGAATAACGACAACGTTTTAATACCCATATTAAAGAGTTTTTCTTCCTTGTCAAAGTGCGAAAGGATAGTTTCTCTTATCTGAATACGGCGCATATCTTTTTCAGATACATCTCCGACAACATCACCGGTATAAATAATTTCACCGTTTGTAAATGTAACCGAGCCTTTGAGCGGATCGATCTCGGATATGGTAAAGCCTTTGTATTGCTCCATTTGTTCGGATTTATAATAAAGGTCATCACCGACGCCGAGTATTCTTGTTTCACGGTTAATTGACTTTTTATAACCGATTTCAATCTCCATCTTTGCCATAGGCGGCTTTTTAGAGGATAAAACTATCTGTTCGAGGAACATATATTTGTCCGTGCCCCTAAAATTCTTAACCTCGAAGCCTTTAACCTCAATTTTCTTTACAAGCCGTTTGTTAAATGCATCGAGTGCGTCAAGCACATAAACAAGATTGTGCTGCTTTGCGTGCGTTGCCGAATAGTTTATGCTGAATAATGGGTTAAAGTTTTTAAGTGCTTTTTGTGTAACCTCACCGCCCATTTTCTGCGGTTCGTCAAGAATAATAATCGGTCTGTTTGCCTTAATAACATCAATCGGTCTGCGTGACTGAAATTCGTCACGCTTTGAATAAATTATGCGTGCTTCCTTGCTTTTTCCGTCTTCTTTCAGCGACGATGCAAAAGCCTGTGTGTTTATAATCATTACATTTATTCCGCTGCTTTGCGAAAAGTTGTCGAGTGCGTTGAGGTTAGAACTGTTATACACAAAGAAACGAGCCTTTTTGCCGTAGTGTTCCATAAAATGCTCGGCGGTAATTTCAAAGGTTTTATGCACACCCTCACGGATAGCAATGCTCGGCACGACAACGATAAATTTGCTCCAGCCGTACTGCTTGTTAAGCTCGAACATCGTCTTGATATACACATAGGTTTTTCCCGTACCTGTTTCCATTTCAATGTCAAGACTGCATCTGCCCAAGTCCTTGATTAGAGAGGGTGACAGCTTTATATTGTTCCGGGACTGCAAATCGTGTATGTTTTTAAGAAGCTGTTCGTCCGAAAGCTCCAATGACTCATTTTTATATCCCGTATCATCAAGCGCATCTAAAACCTCGCCGTATTCATCGGCAAAATCAAGTAACAACTGCGCAGGCTGTGGTTTTATTTTACCCATATCACGAATATAACTTATCTTATCGTGAAAGCCTTGACCGGAAAATGCTTTTACCACGCTATCCACCGCATCAGTTTGGTATTGTTGTATTTTAAAATTAAACTTCAATTCAATGCATAATTCACAATGCATAATGCATAATGAATTACTTCCCCTCCTTTCGGCTTGATTTAATAATAGAGGTTAAAATCTTTATCAGTTCTGTGCAATCGCCAATAATGCTGTTAAATTGTTGTTCGGTTATATAATCTGTTTCATACAATAATTCCAGCCAATATTCCGATTCGCTTGCCTCTTTTAATGATATATTCATTTTGTGAGCAAAATCATCTTTGCTTTGCCCGCGTATTGCTTCTTTGATATTAGCACCGATACTTGTACCACTTCGCAGCAGTTGCCTTGATAAAACATATTCTTTCTTTTCATCACATAAATACTTGTATAAATTTATAATTCGAATAGCAAACACCTTGCTTTTGTCTACAATAATATTTTTTGTTTTCATTTTACCACCAGCTAATTATGAATTATGCATTGTGAATTATGCATTATTAAAGCACCCGCCTTACTGTTTCCGGACTGTATGTTGCAAAAATCTGTTCAAAGTTTGTTGCAACGCTGTCGTCTGCAAAGCCGTTATCACGCATTACAAAGTAATATGGCTGTTTCTTTGCGATTTCGGTTATTACGTCGGTTGTAATTTCTTTATCAAAACACGCAATTAAAAATCCGTCAGCCACATCAAAATATGTGTAATTCCTAACTCCTAATTCCACATTCCTAACTTGAATTTTGCTTGATAGCAAAATTCCAAGATCAAGCATAACTTGAAACAGTAAATCTTCCGGAGTTCTGTCGTCTTTGATATTATCAACCAAATTATCAAACATTGATGGTTCAAACTCGGCAGGGTTATAGTACACATCTTTCATATTTGAGCTGTCGCATTTTAGGACACGGAAACCGATATCCAGTGAGGAATTAGGAGTTAGGAGTGAGAAATTATCTCCACCGTTTTCATTTCTCATTCCTAATTTCTCATTCCTAATTGTTTCCAATTCCTCATTCCTAATTTTTTGCCCCGCGCGTCTTATGCGTTCTTTGCCGATTTCACAAATGTTTTTATATCCGGCTTTATATGCTTCGCTTTTTTCGTCTGTTTTTTCGGGCAACTGCACCATAATAAATTTGCGGTGTCCGCCGTCCTCTGCATTAAGCTGCATAACAGCATGTGCTGTTGTCGCAGAACCTGAGAAAAAGTCGAGAATAATTGAACTTGAATCTGTTACAAATCCACAAAGTCTTTTTATCATTATCTCCGACTTTGGATGTTCGAATATTCCTTTTCCAATAAGAGTTTCAAGTAATTTTGTCGCTCTTCTTCCATCCTCATAATAAACGCTGTTAAGTCTGTCTTCCGCAGTTGTTAAGTATTTTTTGGAACATACAACCTGTTCGTGCGTCTTGCCAAAATGAATCTCATCATTTGCAAGGCGTCTACGCATTTCTTCTTCTCTGGGAGAATACCCGCCTGCAGGTGCTTTGCACAACTTTCCTGTTACTGGGTGTATAACAAAATCGTGTTTAGGTCCTTTCCTCTGAGGGTCACTAATATCTGCTGCAAAGTAAGGTCCCCTCATATCAACAAATTTATAATGCTTAAGTGGAGTATATCTATCTTTGTTTATAATTCTAGTCCATTCCGCTTGAATTGTTTCAATATTAGAATATTTATTTTTGATTTTTTGATATTCTGCCATCATTTCATCAACTAAAGGATGTTTTGTCCTCCATTTTTTGCCAAGATTTTGCACTTCAATATTTTTAGTATAACAAAGGACGTATTCGTGATTGATTGCAATAAACCTTGGATCATTTTTTTGAGTAGATTGCCATACTATTTGACCAATAAAATTATCTCTTCCCAAAATTTCATCACAAGCTTTTTTCAAATTTTCTTGTTCATTATCATCTATACTTATAAAGATTACACCATCATCACTTAACAAATCTTTTGCTAACTTTAACCTCGGATAAATCATATTCAGCCAATCGGTATGAAAGCGACCATTAGTGTCCATATTCTTAAACAGTCTGTTGCCGTCATCATCATAGCCGCCATTATGCATTATGAATTGTGAATTATGCATTGAAAAATCATCTTCATACACAAAGTCATTTCCCGTATTATACGGAGGGTCTATGTAAATCATCTTAATTTTGCCGAGATATGTTTCCTGCAAAAGCTTCAGCACTTCGAGGTTGTCGCCCTCAATATAGAGATTTTCAGTATTGTCAAAATCAACACTTTCTTCTCTGCACGGACGGAGCGTTTTGTTTATCGGTGCATTCGCAAGCAGAACAGATTTTTTCTTGTCCGGCCATGTAAACTGATAGCGTTCCTCATTTCCGTCAACAACCTTTGTGTTGATTTCCTGCATCAGCACATCTTTATCAATCGCACGTTCTATAATAGCCTTTCCTTTTTCATCATATCCGGTTATGGTTTCCGTAACAGCATTCGGAAACATTTCCGCTAATCTCTTAAAATTCTCATCGGCTTTGTTTATAGTGTGCATTTTTAATTTATCCATTGTTTTGAGCCTCCTGTGAGTTCATTTCTCGCTTTGCAATTTTCTTGCCATACATAATCTCGTAATATCGTCCATTCAGTTCTTTCCGAATATTAAGGACAAGCTTCGGTTTTACCGTTGAGTGATGACAAGTTGATACTATATTTCCATTTTCGTCATATTCGGTTGGAATATCTTGTTCGTTTTTTTCTAATAGGTATTCTTGCAATTCCAAAAGGAATTTTTCCATTACTGTATCATTTTTTCCTGTTCCATCAAGGTACCAACGGAAATGCCATACATGATTCTCGACTGCCCTATTAAAATCAAGTATTGGCTTATATATATTGGTATATATATATTGAAAGTCGTGAGTCTTGCTTTCAAAGAAAAAATCCATATTGCCAACGTCCGTATCCCACGCAGATTTATCCAAATCGTGATAATCAAGATAAAATTTCAATTTCTGCTCCAATGGCATACTCTCTTGGTATTTATTTAGATACGAAAGGATTTGCCTCGTGTGGTAGACAAAGTTTTCTAACGTTTGTCGTCTCTCATGAAAGTACGACACAATAGAAGTTAAAATAGTTAATGTAGCACTTCCGAACAGTCCGAGACAAACATTCACCCAAAATCCCGTTTTGTCAACAACAAGGCAAAAATTCAAAAGAATTGCTATCAGCAGTGAAATTATTGCAATCAAAATTGAGAATTTTGTCATTCTTTTATATGCTCTCATAAACACCACCCCTTGAATCATTCAATTCATCAAACTGTTTTTTCAACGCCTTAACTCTCCGTGCAAGCTCAAACTTCTTATTCGGCTGTTTTTCATTCCTTGCCTGCTTTTCAAGTCGTGCGATTTCTTTTTTCAATTTCTCAATTCTATCAAAATTTTTAATTTGTTCCGATAGAGTGGAGGAATCATCTTTTGATATGCCCGAAATCTGCACTATGAAATTTTCATATACAGCATCAAGATTAAGTCCGTCAATTTTAAGCGGCAATTTACTTTCGGAAAGCCAATCGCTGTTAAAATATTTTGTTAAACCTCCGTCAACATCTTTATATCGCAGCCACACTTGATATTTTTCGTTAAATTCAAGTATATAGACGTTGTGATATGGGATAGCCTTATCAATGTGCCTTAATACAGAGGTATCGAATTTGTCGCTATGTAAAGACAGTTTTATAACCTGTATTTCCTTAACACTTTGTCCTTCTTCGAGATTTGTTGTGCTTTGTGCAATTTTATTAGTCCACATAATATTCCTGATTTGTTCCACAAATATCTTTTTTAATGCAGGAGTTACAGACATTTTTTCATAAAACATCTGCTTTGGAACTCTTTTATTAAATTCTGTGGTTTTAGGGAAATTAAGCATACCAACCTCCTATGATATCAGTCTGCTCCTATACCAAACGCATCAGCATAGGTTTTTTCGATTTCTTTGCTTTCTTTTTCGAGTTTATCAATAATACTCAAATACTTATCAGTGTCATTGCTAAAAAAATTTCTGTTTTCGCTGTTTGTATGAAATTTTAATTGTTCATACATGTATTCAAAACATTCTTGCATAGTGCCCTTTTCAAAGGCTTTTTTAAGCAAATCCATCAGAAGAAAGTCAATAATCTGAACATCTGCCGTATCTATCCACGCAGAAGTTCTGAAAGTATCAGCAATTAAACCGACGCCATCTTTTCGTTTATGATATTGCCCTATAGCAAGGCGATAGCCAGTATCATGATAATTAAGCACAACAACAAGTGGATAAGGTATTGTCTTGCATATAACTTTTATGAAGTTGGCAATATCTTTCCAACCGAAAAATTTAGTCTTAATTTTTATTTCAAGAACTTGAATTTCAGTATAATCCATATCGTTTGTAACAATAGGTTTAATTCCTGTTGTAGCCTCTGATAGTGAATATTTAATTGATGCACTTTCGCAGAACAGCAAAAAATTATCTTTGCCGCTTTTTGTCATCCGATTGTTTTTATAAAAAGCGGTTTTGTCAATGATTTTATCTACTTTTGCTACTTTTGGAAAAGCTCCGTATATATCAAATTTTTTATTCATTATTCAACCACCAAGAAACATACTAATTCAAAATCGTCAAGACCTTTGAAGTTTGTAGAGCCGAGCGTTGTTCCGCCGGGCTTGAATAAGCTCTCAATATCGCTTTCTTCTTTAACTTCAATAATAGAGGATATTGTTTCTCCGAGCAGATTAGAAAACTTGCTCATATCTCTGCCGTCACGGGTTTCTTTGTTAAATTCACGGTATACCTCCGCAATAGGTTCGGTCTTGCCCTTACAAAGAAAACGCATTTTGTCGAGCATTGCTTTCGGTGATAAGTGGTCGCATACAACTTCGCCCTCGTTTGATATATACACCATATAAAACGGATGCAGCCTGTTCTGATTATCAATATTAACGCTGTTTGAACGATTTTTAAGCACATATACAACTCCGGCAGGGCTGTCCGGTGTACTCGGCACAACCGAGTGTAAACCATATGGAGCTTTATCTATATCAGGGTGATGCTTTATGTATTCCAGCAAATCAAGTCTGAACTCATTTAGTCCCAAATCCATAATTGAAATACCGCTCGACATATCCTCAATATCTACGACTTCTTCCTGCAAGCGTTTAAGCTGTGCTTTCCTATATTCGAGGTCTGTTTTTTCTTCATCACTTAAAATATTGTCGTCACCCGTTGCCGTCATATCAACAATTTTCATTCTTGTTTCAACTTTTGCCTTTAGATCGATATACTCATCAAGAGTAACATCAGGCCAAAAGTTGACAAGCTGTATATATTCGTTTCTGCTTCCGATACGGTCAATTCGACCAAATCGCTGAATAATGCGAACAGGATTCCAGTGTATATCGTAGTTTATCAGATAATCGCAGTCCTGCAGGTTCTGTCCCTCGGAAATACAGTCGGTTGCGATTAGAATGTCTATATCGCATTTCGGCATACTTTCAAACAAATCCCTGCCCTTTGATACGGGTGAGAAACAAGTTAAAACAGTGTTCAAGTCGCATTTTAATTTTGGTATGGTTGTTTTACCGTCTATATTTCCCGTAACCAATGCCGTGTTAAGTCCGAAGTTTGTCTTAACATATTCGCTTACATTTGCATACAAATAGTCTGCCGTATCGGCAAAGGCAGTAAATATAATAACTTTTTTATTGCCGGCGTTGATAGGTTTTTCTATTTTGTTTTTAAGCACGGCAAAAAGCTCTTGCAATTTACTGTCGTGCAGCGGTGTAATATCGCCGACCATAAGAGTAAGAAGTTCAAGAATTTCACGGTCTTTAATCAAACTGTCTTTCCAAGATTTATAGTCCATATCGGCAAGCTCTATTTTTACCTTTTTGCCAAAAGAAAACAGTTCATCACCGTTTTGGTCGTCATTGTCAAATTCATCTATATTACTTATGTCTGTAAGGTCAAGAGATACTTTTGAAATACTGTCATATTCATCAATGATTTTTATGGTGCTTTCAATCAACTCTTTAATTCGTGTTAAAGTCAAATTAAACGAATATACCGAGCTTTCCATACGTTTCATAAGGTTTATCGCAGTAAGTCTGCGGATTCCTTGTTCACGATTTGCCTGTGTAAAACCTACATTTACCTTGTTGTCTTCATACAATTCCGCATACTTTTCGATTTTGCTGTCGTGAATAAAGCGTGACGGTGTGTAAATTGACAAAGAAAGCAGCATAAGCTGTTCAAATATCTCATTGTAATTTATCGCTTCTTTAAGGTCTGTCAGCGGAGGTCTTTTGGAAATAGGTTTCAGCCTTGTCGGAAAAGTGCCTATATCCGCCATATCGTAATACTTTTGTATGTGTTTTCTCGAACGGGCAATAGTTACGGAATCGAGCACCTCAAAAAAATCAAAATCAAGCATTTTGAGCAGGCTGTCTGTTGTCCTTTCAGATGGCTCCCATTTGCTCCAAGTGTTGAACGCTCTTTGTGCATTTTTAAAAATTTCGTCAATCGAGCGTGTTGTATTTAATTTCTCATCAATGTAATCAGTATGCCCTTCATAGGCAAGAGCAAGCTGGTTTTTAAGGTCATTAAACCTGTTATTTACAGGTGTTGCGGAAAGCATAAGCACTTTTGTTTTAACCCCGGCACGAATAACCTTTTTCATCAAGGTTACATAGCGGTTATCCTTTTCGTCCTCATCGGGATTTTCAACCAATTTCCCGCCGTTTCTGAAATTGTGCGACTCATCAATTATCACAAGGTCATAGTTGCCCCAATTAAGCCTGTCCAAATCAAGACCGTTTGATTTTCCGCTTGTTCTGTTAAGGTCAGTATGATAAAGCACATCATAATTGAGCCTATCCGCTGCGATAGGGTTGTTGACATAGTTATCTTTATATGTATTCCAGTTGTTCGTCAGCTTTTTAGGGCATAAAACGAGAACGGATTTATTTCTGTTTTCGTAGTATTTTATTACAGCAAGTGCAGTAAATGTTTTACCAAGACCAACACTGTCAGCCAAAATACAGCCGTTATATTTTTCGAGTTTATTTATAATTGCAAGAACCGCATCTTTCTGAAAGTTATAGAGCATACCCCATATTTTACTTTCTTTAAATCCGGTCGCCTCGTTCGGCAGCACATCTTCCGATATATCTTCGAGAAATTCGTTAAAAATATTATAAAGCGTTACAAAATAAATGAAATCGGGAGAATTTTCATTATATGCCGCTGTTATATTATCTATCACTTCTTCGGTGACTTCCTGCATTTTTGTTTTGTCATTCCACAAGTCATCAAACAGTTTAAGATAGAGGTTAGACATAGGTGATTCGGTTTTTTGAACGACATTATAGGCATTGTTGCCGCGCTCGCAGCCTAAATCAACAGTTGTAAATCCGTTTATCGGCATATAGTTTTTATCATCGGCATTTATAAAACCCATCATATTATCATTGGATATGTTTGATTTGAATATCACCTTTTTGCGTATCCACTCGGCGCATTCCTTTGCTATCGCCTTTTGTGTAAGTTCATTGCGCAGCTTGACTTCAAATTCCGTGCCGTACAGACTTCTTTCGCGATTAAGACGGGGAATATAAAACTCACGCTTTTCTTTTTTTGCTTTTTCAGTCGTAAATGTCGGAGAAGTAAATATAAAACGCATTTCATCAATAACTTTTAATTCATTTTTCAACTCTTGAAAGGCATAGATAGAAAAGCAAGCCGCCGCAACAGAGAGCTTGCTTCCCGGTTTAAGTTCCGTTTTCAAATCATCTTTTAATGTTTTTGAAATATTATCAATTATCTCCATGTTTACATCTCCACATTATAATTATAGCATATTTACTGTGCATAAAACCGCACAGTGGTTTATGCATCCGTACTTGTTTTAATTACATCAACAATGTCACCGATATTGCAATTGAGTCTTTCGCAAATCTTTATCAGCACACCAAAAGAAACCACCTCGTTGCGATTTAACTTTGTAAATGTTGAAGGTGAAAGAGAAAGTTGTTTTCTTAATTCCGCTTTTGATATTTCTCTTTGAGCAAGTAAAATCCATAGTTTTTTATAACTAACACACACAAATAAAACCTCCCATTTTATAAATCATCAAGTATATTATATCATAAAACATTCATATAATCAACAAAATACTTCACCTTCTCGTAATTATCTTCATTTTCTCACAAATACACAAAAATTTTGCTCGAATTATAGTAAAAATATATTAGAAACAAAATGAGTGCAAGTCTAAATTTCTCGTTAAAAGATGCTGCCAATCTGCGTTTTATATTAATCTCCATATATAAAATACTGTTTGTACATATAAAACAAAAAGCCTCAACCACTGCTTGTTTTAACATGCCCTTTCAGGGCTGGAGCAAACCACCACTTGAAGTGGTGGTCATGATCGCCTTAATCGATATTGGGCGAAAGGCTCCGAATGTGTGTTGACAAAGCGATAAATTCACCGAATTGTTCACTTTTCCTGTTTCCGTGTCAAGGGTATGCAAAAAGATACAAAAGTGTTAGTATTTAGTACTTCAACAACTAAAAATGAGAACTGACAAGCATGCCCTTGACACACACAAAGCCGACAACCCGCACGGTTAAGCCATTTTAGGCACAAAAAAAGAACAACAGTTTTTGTATTAAAACTATTGTCCTTATTTGGCAAAGGTGAATAGTTTTGATACAATTCACCGCCTTGTGCATTTTTTTAATATCCGTGTCAATGGTGCTCTGATAATTTATATTTCGTCTTTGAACGCTTGTTACGGATACAGTAAGCTCGGCGTTTCGAGCAAAAAACAGCTCCTTAATTACACCGCACTGTATGCACGGAAAAAATAATAACAGAGCCAACACCTGTTCTGTTTATATTGCCTTTATAACCACAAGAGCAGTAACCCCCCATTAATACTCCGCACACACTTCTGAACGTCAATTTTTCCTTAAAGCAAACCGCCGCTACGACAGCTGCAATAATTGTACTGCCTCCGTTAATAAACGCAAACAGCACTGCCGGAGGCACAAGTACCGTAGATATGGTTGCTAACTGATTGATAATAAATACTGCCGTAGAAAGGATTGCCCCATAGAACAAAAGCTTTTTCGACAACGGTTTACTTTCTCCCGTCTTTCTCATATTCAGCGGAAATGACAAAAGCAAAAGAACCACCCCCACAATCCCAAATGAAAACAGTGAAAAAACCGATACATCTCCGTCGGGAACATAGTGCGCAAACATCTGCTGCATCAGCATTGTAATTCCGTTAGACAGCATCGTTCCCATCAGCAGCAAAAAGGTTTTGAACGTAAACTTTGTATGAATTTTACTCGAACTGCTGATAAGAAAATATGAGCTTACAATCAACAATCCCACACCAAACAGCTGTCCGGCGGACATAGGCGCATCAAAAAGAAAAACCCCCGCTATACACGGAACCAGCATACCGGCAGTGCCAAACAAAGCATTAAGCGCCATAGTTCCGCTCTTGAGTACGGTCTGACTGCACATTAAATTTCCGAACAGCGCCAGTCCCGAAACAGTCGCGGTAATAATTGTAACCGCATTAAACCGAAAACCTTTGCCTGCTATAATAATCAGCAATAACCCCAAAGCTGCGGAAAACAGCTGCCGATACGCTCCATACTTCACAAACATGGTGAATCCGCCTATTTCGCTACTGCTGCGTTTATTAAACATATGCTGCACAATTCTGAGCAGCATAATAATGCCTATGTATATATTCCCCATCTTATATTCACTCCTGACTTCTGCGATTATAAGCGGTGCAACGCTGCAACGAATTTTCGTCTCTGTCACGGCGCTGTCTGCCTATTTTATCATTCGGAAATCCCGCATCATCTATTTCTCATAATCATCAGTATTTGCATTAACAATTTTTCTGTACTGCGTTGATGTAATATTTTCATATTTTTTAAATGCTCTGCAATATACAACCTTACCGGAAAATTCCACTTCCTGAGCAATCTGATTTATGTTCATATTTGTTTTAAGCAGTTCTTTTGCTTTATCAATCCTGCATTTAACAATATAATCGGATATTCCCACACCCACTTTTTCTGTTGCTGATTATTTATGTCTACCCACATTCCGCCAATCTAAGACTTACGTCAATCACATATTTGGAATTTCAAAACAATGAAATCCTGTTTTTAGCACCATGTTATTAAACCTTATATTTATCCCAAAAGGAACGGATAATGTTACAGTCTTTTTGCCATACTTATTTTCAGCTTTGCAATAAATTGCTCCTTTGACTATCGGGACTTTCACCTCATAATAATTAACTCCGTTAGGTATAAACGGTTTTATCTCATAGCATTCATTTGGAGTGACAACGCTAAGCCCCAAAAGTCCTTCATATAAGCAGCTGACCGCAGCTCCGTACATAGGATGGTTATGCGAATTCATTCCGCAATTTTGCTTCAACTCAAACCTTTCCCAAACGGTTGTTGCGCCGTTTGCAATCATATATCCCCATGACGGATATTCTGTTCGCTTTAAAAGCTTCCATGCAGTATTACCATACCCGTATTTACAAAGCATATTCATAAGCATTGGGGTTGTAATATTTGCGGTCTGCAATCTATCCCCCGCACTTTCCACTGCCATGTTCATAAGTTTTGCCGCATCTTGTTCATCACATTGCGGTAAAAGTCCGACATACAAAGCCAAGGCTTGACAAGCTTGAGATGCGTTATGCACAACTCCGTTTCCGTGATACCATTTTTTCAAAAAAGCATTTTTTACAATTTCCGCTTCACATCTAAATGCTTTGATATCTTCAAGCTTTCCTATAAGCTGTGCAAATTCTTGCAAAATTTTATAGTTGTAATAGTGCAATGCGGTTGAAATCATCTCGCCCGGTACATATATTGAATTAGACGCATCGGTGTCATATTCCTCAAGCTTTTTCGTATTTGAATTTCCTATTGTATCCACATTATAACAACAATCCGCGGGGCCTGCCCAATCTCCATAATAAGAATAGTCAACTATACCGTCGCATCTTCTTGATTTTAAATAGTTATTCCATTCTGCAAAATTGTTGTAGTATTTTTTAATTAATGAGTTTTCGCCTGTTATCAAATAGTGTTCTCTTGCCGCAATGAGAAAAGAAGAACATACCGGGTCCGCAGGTCTTTCTCCGTAAACAAACGGGGCTGTACAGGTTATTCGACCTTCTTTGTCCTGTTCATTTACTATATCTCCGACTATTTTCTCGAATAATCTAATTGGCATAAAATTATACTTCAGTGCTGAGAATCTAACAGTTGCATCATTTAGCCACCCCATGCGCTCATCCCTTTGCGGACAATCAGTTGCTATAGAATGCAGGTTGGCTCTTTCTGTCCTGATAACGCAATTGTAAAACTCACTCACCGTCATGTCAGAACATTTAAAATAATTATCGGTATCAATATCTGTGTAAAAGCTTATCGCCTCAAGCTCTACCCTGCCATTGAAATCACCTTTAATCTCTAACTGTGCATATCTGAAGCCGTGATATGTGAACTCGGGAGTGTAACATATTTTACGTTCACCATTCTTTGCGATATATATATCCTCGGCTTTTGCACCTCGCAGCGGTTCTGAAAACAGCTCTCCATTATCCTTTGTAAGTTCGGCGTGCTTAATCTTAAATGTTACCGTTCCATTACATAATCCATCCGCATATATTTTAACAACACCTGCAATATTTTCACCAAAATCAAAAATGTGTTTTCCATTGACATAGTATTCCGACACAGGTTTAATATGTCTTTTGATTTTTATAGGCTCTATCAATTGCGGTCTTAAACTTAATGTATTAAAATCCGATTTTTTCACAGGCTTATTATCATATTTATCAAAATCGGTATTCCAATCAATTTTTTCCTTATATTCATCATAGGTTTCCCCACCAAATAAATGACTGTATGTAATTGCACCGTTCATACATCTCCATGTTGTATCCGTGGCTATTATTTTTTTCTCACCATTCTTGAAATACAAAACGAGCTGTGCATTTAATGCCATATCACCCATAAATTCAATCCCTCTTTTTTCGGAGAGATTATCCAAATACTGCCCGTAGTTCTTTCTCCAACCATTTCCTACGGCTATACCTATAATATTTCTTCCTATCCGCAATCTTCGTATATCAACAATATCCGTTACATATTCACATTCCTTGGCATAGTTTGTAAAAGCCGGCTGCAATCTGTATTTACTTACAGCCTCACCGTTTATATATGCCTTGCTCAACCCTATGCCGCAGCTGTGCAATGCCGCTCTATATGGTATTTCGTCAAGTTCAAAATCCGAAACAAAATATTGCGCCTCATTTTCTTTTTCTAATGATGATTTTATCCATTCACCTTTCCATTCTTCAAAGCATATTGTTTTAAAATATCCTTTTTCTGTTCGGCTTATGTTTCCAAAATTATCCGTCAGTTTCAAAGTCCATTCAAACATTGCACCCGACTTTAACGGTTTCCCCTCATATTTGGCTTTCTGTTGCTTTGATATTACATTTCCGCTATCCCACACACATTCTTCGCATGACGAAACAATGATATGAAAAGCAGTCTGATATGCGTTTTTCTCAGAGTTTATCGCACCCCAGGAAAATATAATATTATTATCTTCCACAATTGCATAGTCGGATTTCATATAATTTGTTCTTAATTCAATAGGATAAAACTCCATGTTCGTTCCTTTCCGTATCAGTTACCGTATAGTACATCAACATGTCTAATTGCAGTGCAGTCTTCTTGACTCCGATTTCATCGGACAGCTTTAATGTTTCTTCCTTAAATTATTTGCTGTACTTTGACACTTTAAACATTTTTATTATATCAGATTTTAAGTGTTTATCTTTTCTATTTATATTGCAGCACTACATTTTTTACACTTAATTATTGATACAATTTTGCAGATTTATTTTTTTACATGGGCATTCTATATTAAATTTACTTCGAAAAATTTCTTAAGCATTTTTGCAATTCTTTCATGTCCCAAATCATTTGGATGCAACCCATCGGCAAAGTACAATTTATTTTGCTGTTCAATATTTGGCTGCATACCGCTTTGAGAAAACAAATCGAGTACCGGAAGGGAATATTTTTGTGCCTTTTTCTTTAATGCATCAACGTACTCTGCAAGTATTTTTCTTTTAAGCCCTATTTCATTTATCGTATCCTCCTCGCCTATTCTGTGCAGCGGTGTCATAACCACAATAGGTTTTGAAGGGTATTTATTTACAAGCTCCTTGAAAAGCACATCACATGATCCGCAAAAAGTAACAGGTTCAACATCTTCTGTTTCCCCAAACGGTGCATCGCCGTGTCCGAAATCGTTTGTTCCTCCGAATACAACAACTGCGTCAACATTCTCTTCCATTTCGGGAACTCTTATCATAAAGTTCTTATCGTGCAGTTGTCCCCAAAGAGGTGTATGCTGAGGTGCAATGCTTGTTCCGCCTATCCCATAATTGATAGTCTTTGACTGAGTAATTTCAGAAAAAACGTTCACGAAACGATTTTCCTGTTTTGAAGCACCCGTTCCTTGCGTGATACTGTCACCTAAAACAGCAACGGTTTTATTTTTTAATTCCATAATTCTCCTCCTCAAATATTATGAAACCATTATAACACATTTTCGCTCAAATTCAAGCTTTTTTGAATTTATAGTCTCTTATTTGCAAAAAATGATAACAGCGTAAAAATTTGATACTTCGGCATTTTTAATAATTGACACCTATCCAAAAACTACCTCTTGAAAAATGTGAATTATATATGCTAAGATAATAGTATCAACAAAAAGGTGCTAAAGCACAGAAAGGTTAAAGGTGATGAAATGAAAAAGAAGATTTTAAGCTGTTTGCTGGCAATGATAATGCTCTCGGGATTTGTTGCATTGCCCTCTTTTGCAGAAAGCGAGGTGTTGGGAATTGTTACAACCGAGGTTGGGCCGACCGCAGTGTGGAGAGGCGATTTGCCCGGTCCATCCACGGATTACTGGTATTATTTCTATAACAACGACCTCAACACTGTTCCGTGGATAGAATATGAAGTTGTTGCGCCGTCTACCGGCTCATACCACGTAGATTACGCTGCCGGCGGAACCACAAGCATGAAAATACTTGTCAACGGTTCGGAGGCTTCTCAAAAAACAGGTTCAACGGCCGGAGATGTTTACCAAACAACCAGAAAATGGGCAACATGGCAGTCATGTGAAATGCCTGTTCCTCTATATGAAGGTAAAAACACCATAAGAGTAGAATTAATCCCGGGCAACTATTTAAATAAATATTGGCACGCCGGATTTGCAGCCGCCAAATTCACAAAAATCAGTGATACACCGGTTTTGGGTACAACGACAAAAGCAATGGCGGGAGCAACATCAAACTATTCAAAAATTTCTTTCCCGAGCGACCCATGGATTTGGTTAAATATTTCCGATTTCGAGGATTCTTTGAACATCAAGTTCAATGTTGATTTTCCAAAAACAGGTTACTATAAAGCAAGAGTAGGTGCCAAAGCAAACTCTGTCGCAACCATTTCGGTCGGAGACCAAACCGCAACAATGAACAATATGATAAAACTCGATACTTATTGTTTGTCGGGTTCATTAGGTACAAAAGCACCATGGTTTGAATCGGAAGATGTTTTGTATATTGAAAAAGGCATACATGAGGTTACATATCAAATGAACCCCGATGCTAAAATCAATGAGCAATATCAAATAAAAGTTGCAGGTTTTCAATTTGCTAATGTTGACGATATGACGCAATCACAAAGCGGAAACTTTAAAATCAATCCTGTATATCCGTCACGAGTTAATGCATCAAGCGGAGAAATTACCGTATCGAACAACAATATTTATATTCCTGCCGATAAATCCACCGAATATGATGTATACGTAACAGAAGACGCATCATACTATGTAAACTACAACGGCACAGATGCTACCTACACTCAAATAACCGTAAATGGGGAAACGGTAAATTTCAGAACCGGCAGAACGAAAAACGCAGACGGAAGCTGTACATTCCGTGATGAAGTTCAGCTTAAAGAGGGGAAAAATACCGTAAAGCTCTCAACAGTCGGAGCGCACTCCGCAAAGCTTTCCGAACTTTCATTTACAAAGCTTCCGAAAAAGCAGTACACAATTTCCATGAATTCCTCAAACGGAGGAAGACAGTTCACGCAAGCATACAAGAGCGACTTGGGCGTTGACCCGTGGCTTTGGATAAACGACAAAGTTGAGGATTATCCGATTGACAATCCTCCTTACGTTACGTTTCCCATTACAGTTCCGAAAGATGGCTACTATTTCCCGATGGTTGCCATATCAGGCTTAAACAATGTAAAATTGAGCATTAACGGAAAGGATTTTGCAATAAACGATAACTGCACAATATCGAGCGAACCGTACGTCGTAGGTGCTACCGACGCCGCCGCTTGCACATGGCTTGAGTCAAATGACGGCATTTCTTTGCAAGCCGGCATATATGATATAACATTGAGTCTTTACAATGTGAAAAGCGACAGTTGGAACACATCTATCGGCGCCGTAAGATTGGTTGAAGGTGAGCAGCCCGTTATAAACAATGATAGTTTTGCAATTGATATCACTTCTCCGAATAAGAATAACGGCGCAATAATATCCGATAATTCAGTTGTTCTTGCCCCGAATCAATCAGTCGATTATAATGTATACATAGCAGAAGATGCTTCATACTACGTAAACTTTACACGTGCAAATGCAGAGGAAAACAAAAGCTTCTATATTGCTGTAACCGCCAACGGAGAAACAATAAACAGAAGAACGGGCAGAATTCAAAACGCAGACGGAAGCTACACATTTTGCGATGAAATTCAACTCAAAGCAGGTAAAAACACAATTAATGTTGCCACTATGGGTAATAATTCCGGTATCTTATCAAGCTTATCATTCACAAAACTTGGTGCAAAGCAGTACACAATACCTATGAACAGTGCGCAAGGCGGCAGAAAATTCAAGCAGGCTTATAAAGCTGATTTGGGGGTTGATCCATGGCTTTGGATAAATGATTCGGTTGCGGATTACCCGGACGGAAACACATCCCCGTATTTTACTGTAGAGCTTACAATTCCCGAGAGCGGAAATTATTATCCCGCAATTGCCGCAAAAGGCGATGACGGCATGGTTATGAATATTTCGGATTACACAATCTCATTTGAAGACAGCACAGTATTACCCGACATATTCCAATCAAGCGGCAATGCCGACGCAACAGCAAATTTAATTAGATCTAACGATTATATCTACTTGGAAAAGGGAACATATGATGTAAAAATACTTCTTAAAAATCCCGCAAATAAAAACTGGAACACATTTATCGGTGCAATAAGATTTATTGAGTACACACCTTATGAGCTTGCGATAACAGGCACATCGATTGACGAAAACGGAGTTGTAACTGTAGACTATATCTCGCCTGAGGACACAGACTTTTATATTATAGCTGCAAGCTATACGGATAATAAGCTAAACAAGGCAGATGTCGCATTTGTACCTGCCGTAAACGCTCCGGGCAGAGTGATACTTAATGTCGGAACAGGTCAAAACTGTAAGCTCTTTGTTTGGGAAAGCCTCAGCAATGCCACACCGCTTATTCCTGAAACGGATTTAAGATAATATAAAAAAATCTTTATCAAAAGTTTGTAAATTCACACAGAAACACCGAGAAATCGAGCAGAGGTTCTTCGCCTCTCTCGCATACAGTACATACTGTTTGTCATACGTCCATTTAATTCAAATCTCGGTATGTACTTTTGGAAAGAGGTCCGCTTAAAACAGCAGGCCTCTTTTCTTTAACTTTTCGAAACACAAAAAGGACCTCTCATCGAGATCCCTTTTGTGTTTTTAGGACTTTTAACAGTCCGTTTTTAATTGTTTTCATCAGATCTTATAAGAATTAACGTCTGTCCGTTTGTGCTTTCAACTCCGGCAACTACCGTATCATACTTATCAAAATATCTTTCCCTGGATTTAATATCGTATATTGTACCCATTGATATTTGAGATTTCTTTTTGTTTACATCATATATATAGATAAAGAATGTATCCACACAATTGTAAAAGCTGTAAGGAAATTCAGAGTCGCTTGACGTATTTCTCTTTATAACAATATTGGGATACTGCACACGCTCAACCCAACCGAATTCAAATTTCTCTTCTGCATTATAGCTTGTTGAAGTTGTCGTGTTTTTATCCGGTCCCAATCTGCTTTCCTTGCATGACGGATCATATATTGAATAAATAAGTTCAACATTTGTAATCACGTTTGAAAGCAAACGAATTTTTAAAATATCTCCGCTTTGTATTTTATGGCTTCCGATATTAACAAGCGACGGCTCTTCTAAATTATATTTTACTACCTGACCGTCATACAGCCCTTTAAGTTGATATGTTATCTCATCATTTTCGTCCAGTACAACATTTACCTTGTCAACAAGCATAAAATGCGAGCCCGCTGCTATTTCTTTTTCATCATCATAAATAACAATGTAATCGGCAATCAAATTATTCGGGTCGGTATTGTAAGCTGCCATAGTATAAATACCCTTATGAACAAGATTTGTTGTTTTAAGAGTCTTGAAATTATCATATCGTGTATATCCGCTTTCTTCCGGTTCACTCGGAACACGCAGAAACACAGTGTTATCATCATAAAAAACAGTCATATTATTTGAATAAAACGCACGGTTTGTTGTTTTACACATTGTTTTTTCTGTTCTTTTTACTCTCTCTAAAAGCGTATTGTCCTCATTGTAACTCCCGTCCCATTCGGTTATTGGTTTGGAGCTTGCGGTATCAATCATGCTTATCTGTTTTTCACTGTTTATGAAATACCTTATAACGCTTCCCGAGCTGACCGCCGATTTAACCAATGAATTGTCTGTTTTAATGCCGTCAATTCTCATTTTCTTTGAACACGGATAATCCGCCACTTCACCCGATGAATTGACAATGGTAAATTCCTTTGTTTCTCCGTCCTCGGCACATATAACCTTTACAACAAATCCATACTCCCATTTGGAATCCGAATATGTTACTCCTCCAACATTTCCATATATGTCAAAATACAAGACTGCGTTTGACTGAAGCTTAAAATCGCTTTTATTGTTTGCGTTTGATGTTGCAATTTTATAATCTTTTCCGTTTAAAGATACAAAGCTTTCTTCATAGTTTACGGACGTAATATCCCCGTCGAGAGTATTATCGCATACAGTTATTATAAGTCCTTTTTTATTGTTATAATATTGAATCATAACAAGCGTATCTTTTGTAATGCTCCTCAGCGATACAGTCTTACCGTCAACGTCTTGAATTAAATACTCGTCAAGATCGCCAAGCTCAATATTCACTTTTTCACCATTTGATGTTCCGTATATTGTCATGCTACTGTTGTTGATATAATCACACAGCACGTTTTGATAATCCTCGACCATTACGGTATCATATTTCTTGTCGCCATCACTGTCAAAAAGTTTAACCTTTCCGTACTGCGGTATCATATAGCTTTTTTCAGATTTATCAATAATCTGATTCCCTGTTAAATTATCTATAATCGGATTACCGTCCGCATCCGTTTGCGGAACACTGACAGTGTGAAACTCTCCGAGCACCGTATGACCGTTATAATAAATATCCTTTTTCGGACTCAACTCCGCTCTTTTTCTGCCACTCGGTGTGTCATATATATATTCATTGTCGGAATAGCTTATAATATCTCCGGAGTTGATTTCCATAGCATCATCGCTAAGCGATACAGCGCACAAAACAATATCGTCTCCAAAGCTCTCCTCCTTATGATAATACTTGACACGCCTTCCAATCATATCAACATTAATTTTTGCTTTGTTTGTAAACGGCTTGCCGTCAATTTCGACAATATCGTCAGGTATTTTTTCTCCGCTTGACGATACTCCGCAAGCTCCGGTAATAACACCCTTATCAATGCTGATATCAAGCACTGTGCTTATAAATTTTCCACCGTTTTTGTATATAGGTCTTCCGCCCTTATATGATTCTAAAATCAAAGTATCTGTTTGGAGTAAATTGTAAAGTATCAAAAATGCCTCTTTTCTTACAAGCTTTTTATCAAAGCTTAAAGTCAAGTTTTTATTAAGATACGTTTTTGTCGCCGTTTGCATAACGTTATTAGGATAAGCTCCGTTATTTTCGAGCTGATTGCCATAGCCCGCAACATAAAGCAGCATTTTATAAAATTCTGCCGCCGATACACCGTCATTCGGTCTAAACATTGCGTTTTCATCACCCGAAACGATATTTATATCATACAAAAACTCGATCTCACCGGCAGCCCAGTGATTAATATCCACATCTCGGAAAATTTGCCTTGATGCTCTTATATCACCCTCTGCTCTCGGGTTTTTCAGTCTGTACACTATAGCCGCCGTTTCCGCCCTCGTAAGGACGTTATTAAGCCTCAAATCATTTGCCTCATCACCCGTAATTATACCAATATCGGAAACAACTCTTATTCTTTCATCAATTGCTTCATCTGCAAAAATTGTGAAAGAAGATATTGTCGGCAACAACAAGGCAACTATGAGCAAATAAATTATTTTCTTCATATTATGTTCCTTTCTCTGTATATGTTATTTTATGAGGTTATAAACTATTGTTGCAGCCTCCGCCCTTGTAATATAATCATTTGGTGCAAATATTCCGCCTATCCTTCCGGATACTATTTTTTTTGAAAACAAATAATTTACAGCCTCAATTGCCCAAGACGCTATCTCATCCCTGTCAGCAATGTTGGTCTCTGCCACTTCATCTGCATCTTTCCTTATCGCATTGTAAACCATAACCGCCATTTGCTGTCTTGTAACAAGCAAATTCGGTGCAAACTCTGTTTTTGAAATTCCGTTTATTACGCCTCTGTTATATAGATTGCAAACATACGGATAATACCAATCATTTTCCGATACATCGTCAAACGGAATTGTGCCTGTTTGGCTGTCCCCCGTCATCAAAACCGTAATTTTTGCAGCTTCCGCTCTTGTAATGTATCTGTTAGGCTCAAATTTCCCATCGCCTACTCCCGAAATAATTCCTTTGTCGTGAACATATGTCACAGCCTTTATTGCCCATAATGCATCATTTAAATCGTCAAACACAAGTTTTTCTTCCGAGTTTTCATTTTTAATTTGAATATTGTTGTCTACAGTCGGATTTTTCGATGCCACTGCTACGTAGCCTCCTCCTCCACCACCGCCGGATGAAGTGCTCGGCTTTTTATTATCCGCTTTTGAAATTCGATTATTAAACTCATTTGCATATTCGGAATACGAGGAACAATTAAAACCTATAAGTTCCTTATAATCCGACATATCGGCTTTTCTCGTATCCACACCGAGCAAGTTTTCATAAACTTCAGACATAGTTTTAACATCGTTCCATGAGAGAGCATCGGCAACCGCCGTTTTAAATACCTCAAATTCCAAATCCTTAAGAAGTTTTTTAGAATCGGAACCGCTCAGCCGAACGGCAGACAATGCTTTTTTCATCACACTATTTGATGCGGCATCCACTCCTTTTATAAGCGTCGGTGTCATCTCTTCCCTTTCCAATATTTCTTTATACGGCAGCACCTGCAAGAGAGTAAGAAAATTATTTGGATTATCCTTAAAGCTTTCTGTTAAAACAGCCATATAGTACGCATCAACAACATCCTTCATTTGCGTAATTTTTCCTACATAGGACGTATCATTTGCTATTATGTCGTAAACGTCACTCTGACGTTGTTCCGAAAACGTGTCAAAAGCGGTCTTATCCAAGCTGAATTTGTCATTATATTTATCAAATACCGATTTTATCACACTACCGTCAGGGTTGCCGCTTCCCTGCAAGGCTTGCTGCGACTTTACAGCATTTACAAATTCATCATACATCGACTCACTCATTTTAAAATAAGAACTGTTCGCTCTCTTTCCGCCTGCGTTTACATCAATATTCATATTTCCGCAATGCCTATCGTTAACATACGAAAATTCAAAGCCTCCGTTTTCATCGGTATATCCCATTTCGTAAAAATCCTTTTCACCGTTTGAATCAGTAATTCTTACCGAAACGGGTGTGTTTGGATTTGCATTTGAAATTTTTACATAAATATTGTCGGTATACGGTATTTGATTCGCCTCTATGTTAATCTCGTTTGCATATGCCGAGAATCCGAAAAACATTATTGCAACCGCGGTAGCTGCTATAAATTTGTTAATTTTCATATTTATGACCATCCCTTCCCGTGCCGCAAGACACAAAACCAATTTTATTCAAACTTTTCTCCTTAAAAATGTCAGTCTATTGTTATATCAATCGCATTTGACTTTACAAATCCGCGGATGTCTTCCGCCATAACCCTGAGAATGTACTTTCCTTTATTAATATCGGACAAATCCGCATATACCGTATTTTTATCAAACTTATAATTTGTGAAAACTTCATCGGTGAGCATGAGCGTTATTTTTTTGTACTCGCCCTCCGGCAAATTAATTACAACATTTGAAAGCTTGTTTTTATCCCTTACGGTTTTTAAATCGGGACTTGCAAACTCAATTTCATTAATTTCGCTTTCGGAATCCTCGATGCCCGATTTAAAATATCCTACACCCTTAATTTGATAACTGAGCGTATTCTTCGACGGATTTGTTCCAATTCCGATATGTGTAATCAAAGTCGGATCAAAAGGTCTTAAATCGACCTCAACACCAAGCGGCGAGTGAAACAGTATAAGATCCTTCCAACGTCTTTTAACCTTTACCCAGCTTGTTTTTTGAGTTATTCCCGTTTCCTGTCCGATATAATATTTTCTGCCATCCGATAAGTACGCAAACAAATTCGGTGTGCCCTTAAATACATCTTCATCTCTTGTAACTCTCATCCAATAAATAAAGCCGTCATACTCCTGTAGCTTCTGCGGATCAATATCCAAATCTATAAAAGGATAAAACCATTTTCCGCCGCCGTTAAATTTAAGGTCAAAGTTTATTACACCTTCCTCATTCGGATCGGCATAAGCAACAGCCGACGCACCGGCAGTAATATTTGTTACATCCCATTTTGATGGGTCAAGCGCAGCCTTATTTATATAACCGGGCTCCTCAGGTTCATTATCTTCAAGCGTTATAATCGATACGGACGGCGATGTTTTCTCTCCGTCAAATTCTGCATACAGCTTAAGATATTTTTCGCTGCCGTATTGCTGCGTTTCCTTTTCTCTAAGCACTGCCGGAACGGAAATTTCGGACATCGGCTCGATTGTAATATCATTGTTTATCAATACATCATAGCCGTCAAGCTCTCCGTACAGTTTTCCTTTCATTTGCTTATTGTTAAAATTGTAAAGATGAACGGAAAACTCGGTTTCTTCTCCAAGATTTATTTTATATCCGCCGCCCTTTGCGACCTCTTGCGGAAAATCCGCAAAATCCTGTCTTAACACAACTCGCTGTGCATCGTTAAAAGTTACTTTTAAGCTATCGTCATGATTAAACGATACGGGATAATAATCGTCCTTTGACATTTCTCCGTCAAAGCTTATGTAAATCGGATAATGAGAAATTGATACCTTCACCTTTCCTTTTTCGGGATAAACAGTATTTTCTTTTCCCATTATGTTTGTAACTTTTACGGGTTTGTCGGAATTTATTTCAACAAATCTCGGTTTATCTGTCCAAATTGTTAAAACATCACCTCTGCCGGAATCGAATAAATGTCCCTCGGCATCTGTCATTTCAATCTGCCCTTTATACTTTCCCGCACCAAGTGTATTTGTCATAACGGCTTCCGCAACATATGCCGGTGTCGGCTCGTAAAAGTTGTTGAAGATTCCCATATCCTTTACCTTGCTCTCAACATACGGCGAAAGAATAAACCAAAAATGCTTTGATGTACCTGTTGAAAGTGACTGTGCCGTTGACGTTACAAGATACCTTGCGGTCTTTTGCCTTTGTTCGTCGGAAAGCTCACCATTTTCTTGATTCTGATATATTCCCGCCTCCGTTATCCAAAATTCTTTTCCATCCGTACCGGTATGAAATTTTAATTCACGATGTGATTTAAAATGATTGAACATGATATTTTGGTCTATATCATCGTTTTCGGTTATATGGAAATGCAAATTATAAATATCCGAATAGTCCATTGCCATATTCTTTGTTTGGAGATCTATAAACTTATCACCCTCAACAAAACGACAAAGTCCGCCAAAAGATATTTTCGGATTTGCGCCGGAATCCACCGCACCTATTGACATAGCTTTAAAAATGGATGAATAGGTGTCGCCCGACCATGACTGAAAATTACCGTCAACCTCATTATACATCTCCCATGCGCTCACCTTATCGCCGTAATGCTCCGCAGCAGCTTTTGTCGCATAATACAAATCAAATAAATCTGTGTCCTTTCGCCATGTGGGATTTCCGTAAAAAATGTCCAAAATTTTAAGTCCCTCACCCGAAATTGCATCTATAAACTTATCCGTTCTGTCAAATTCATATTTTTTCTCGGCACTTGGCTGCATTCTTGCCCATTGAAAACGCTCACGCACCCATTGAACACCGGCAAGTCTTGCTGCCTTTGCAAGCTTTGAAACGGATTCGACATTTGCAACCACATCCGTTCCCGCAAAATCCATTGCAAACGGGCTGTCACACTTTATTCTCTGAGATTCCTTTGGAACTACAGCCAAAGAAACATCACGAAACGCCTCTTTTCCGTTTATATCAGTTATCTTCAGCTTATAATATCCCGTATCAAGTTTTTTTGTATAGAAAGATTTGCTGTCGCTTCCCTCTCTGCACGTAAGTTTTCCCTTTTCGACCGTCATTCCCCAATTATCAACCAACTTATACTCAAATATTTCCTCCTTCGGACAAACACCCTTGAAGGTTATATCAAAACGCACACTGTTTCCGCTCTCATAAATATTTAAGTCATTCGGAACAGTTATGCTGCCAATTGCAAAATCCTCCGAAATAAGCGAAAAACAATCAATAAATGTTGTAACAAAGTTGGTAACATCCGCTCTGTCATCATCATCCATTATAAAAGTGATTTTATTTGTTCCCTCATGAAAGTAATAATTGCCCAGATAGTATCTTTTAAATACATTGTTCATTGGGCTTGTAGCAATATCCTCAAGCTTGACAGCCGTTGTGGGCACGTTGATTTTTGTTTCATCGTTTATTGTTATAATATAGTCCGTCGTATAACCCACATTAAAAATTGAAGCTATTGTTTCAAGACCGTACCTGCCTGCTTTGTTTACTTCAAATTCATATGACACCTCATGGTGTGCTCCCTTTTCAAGTCCGTGTCTTACTTGCAAATAAGAGCCGTTGCTAAATCCCTTTCCGGAAACGATTGTCGGTGTAAATGTTGCACTTGTATAGTTTTCTCCTTCAACATTCAACACAACGGTTGACGCATATACGGGAATATTGAGTAAACAAATAAAAATAAACACAGCAAATAAATTAATTTTTTTTATACATTTGTCCGCCTTTTTCACAAATTATCTCTCCTTATCGGGTTTTAAGTCTTATTATTCTTTTCCTTGCATTTAATTTATTTAGAACAGGATTCATTTTAAAAACATCATCCCATGCATAAATCTCATACTCACTATCCTCACCGCCACATAATATACTTTTTGTGCCTACGGAATCATCTCCCGAAACACTAATTTTGTCATATACCTGTTTAAGTGTACCATCCGCACCGTATTCTGCGGCAATTATATCAAAGCTCTCGCCCTTAGCCGCTTGATAACAGATATATAAAAAGTTATCATTTTTGCAAGCTGAAACATTTAATTTAATCGGAGCTTTTTCAATTTCGACAAGCTGAAAACCGGCAAATCCCATTTGCCATTTCCCCACTCCATTCAAATATCCGTCAATAAGCGACATTTTTACTTCATAAACACCTTTTTCAAGATAAACAACATCGTCCGCTTCATACCAAGGAGCAAATCTGCCCAATGTATCATATAAACAGTATTTGTCCGTTTTCGTCGCTTTTTCAAAGGATATTTCATTTTCAGCAATGCATATTTTCGGCTTTGACGCACCGCCGAAAGCCAATTTAACCTTATAATATCCCGTATCGGGAATTTCGTAATTCCACCTTATATAAGGGTTTTGTGCTTGCTGAACGTCTATATATGCCCACGGATCCGTTGAAGTAATTTCCGTATTTGTATCATAATCGGTCAACGCCTTTGCTGTAATTCCAATTTTTGGAACATCGTCTGTTTTAATGCACACTATTTCCGATATAATCAAATCCGCCATATCATCATTTGATATAGGCTCAATTCTAACCGTATTTGTCCCTTTGTAAAGTGCTGCCACGTTTTCATACATATTCCACTTCGTATAGCTGTCGCAATTACCGATTATATTGCTGCCTGTTTTATAGGACATCTCCGATCCGTTAATTACAATCCTAAAACGACTGCTTCCGCCGGATGCCGCTCTTATGCTATATGTACCCGTTTCCGGAACGTTTATATCATACTCTGCCCAAATAGGTATATTTTCGGTATGCTTTGAAGGCTTCTCAATAAGTCTTACCGCACCGATTGACGTGTTCCATTTTCCCCCGCTTGCTCCGCAAAGCTTTACTGTTACATCATACCTACCCTTTTCCAGATAAATTGAGCTGTTGCTCCTGAGCCATTTGCACGTTGCAGCTTCAAATCCGCTCGCCACAAACAGCTCATCTAAAACAGTACAGTAATCATTTATCGAAAAATCCTCTCCATCAACATTCATTTTAATCTTGTTTACTCCCGATGCGGCTACTGACGGATAATAATATCCACTCTTCGACACATAAAGCTCTAATGTTATAAACGGCGCCCAATCACCGTCCGGATAATCCGAAACATCATCATTAATCCATAGCCACGGATCAACCGTCAAGCCGTCTTTATATGACGATTTAAAAAGTTGCCCTCCGCTTGCACTGTTCAAACTCACGGTGTACTGTAGGTTTGTAAGCTTTTTAAAAGAAATGCTCGACAATATTCCACAGTTTTGTCCCATTGTTTCAATTCTTATCGTATTTTTACCCTTTTTAAGTTCAATTTCATTCTCAAATGTATAGCTTCCGTCCGAGTTTTTTATTCTGCCGGTTCTTCTGTTTATGGTTTTCCCGTTTGATGAAACAGAAATATAAAAGCTTTTACCTACCTCTTTATCATCTCTTGAGAATGTAATGTAATACGATGAATCCTCGGTTACATACACCTCATATTCCGCCCAGTCACCGGCGGACATATAAAGCGAATTACCGATCGGCTCTGCTCCGAACAGACTCGCCGCATTTGACAAATCAAGCTTGAAATCTCCGTCATATGCATCAGCTTTAAATTCCGTAAATCGCACTGCCCCAATTTTCGAATCCCACTTTGTGCCTTTAGCTCCAAACAAGCAAAGCTTTATTTCATGTGTACCTGCCTTTAAAAATATAGGATTTTTGCCTTGCTTCCATGTACACGATGCCGTGCCGCTCGCCTTGTATATTTCGTCAAGAGATAAACAATCGTTACTTGTCAGAACACATTCTCCGTCAATAATCATATTAACTCCGTTTGTCCCTGCCATGGCAACTGTCGGATAATAATATCCGGATTTTAAAACCTGCGTTTCAAATATGACAAACGGTGCATTGCTTTCTTCAGGATATTTACTTACATTATCGTTTATAAAAAGCCATGGATTTACATTAAAGCTCGTTTTGTATGCATCTTTAAAAGTTCTTGTGCCTTGCGCTGTATTGATCGATTCCGTATATTGAATATTATCGAGCATTTTTAGCGACAATTTCTTCAGTTTTCCGGAATAATCGCTCATGTTTCCGACTCTGATAATATTCTTTCCTTTATTAAGATATACCTCGTTTTGAAATACAAAGCTTCCGTCAATATTTTGATTTCTGCCCGTCAGCCTGTTCACAGTCTTGCCGTTTACTTCTGCAAATATAAAGAAATTTCCGTTACCATCGTTTTCTCTTTCAAAATTAATATAGTAAGCTCCGTCTTTGGCGGCATTAACCTCATAATCAACATACTGTCCCGACGATATGAAATTTACTTTTTCGTCCGAAATCATGAGATTGTAAGGATTTGCAGTAGGATTTGACAGAGAAACATCTATAACTCCGCCGCTGAAACCAATTCCTCTGTTATCGGAATAAAAGCCGCCGGATACTCTGTCGGGCTTGGTATTTTTAGCATCAATTTGTACACTGAAGGCTTTAATAAATTTTATAACCGTAGGTGATGTATTGCCCTTGTTTGACTCAACGTAAAAACTTACATATTCCGATTTGTTTACGCATTTATCGTTAGGCTTTATTGTAGCTTCAACGGTTATGCTGCTCTTGCTCGGAATTGTCACTTTTTCCGTATTAAAAGATATATCAAAGCAGTCCGCATCATATTTTAAAACACCGTCAAAGGCGCTGTCATTAAAATTATATATTCTGAGTTTAACCGTTCTTCTTTCGTTATCGCCTATCAAATAGCCATTATTTCTTACATTTTTCAAATCCTCAAGTCCGTTGCAATCTGCTTGAATTACGATTCTGTCTTTCTCATCAAAAGGCTTTGTTACTTCTCTGTCAGATACTTTTTTCACATTATACAGTGAAGTATCCAATTTATCATCAAACACTAAATATACGGGATCATAGCCAATTTTTAAATTACCGTTTAATTCGTTGCCCATTAAATCATATACCTTATGCGATTGCTCTATATTCATGCTTACAGAGCCGTCTGCCCACGCAACCAAAACATCGTTTTTGCCGTTATTAAACACATATCCATAGATATTTCCCCAATTCAGTCTGCCTTTATACTCACCCTTTCCCAATATATTTGTCATTACCGCAAGCGATGCATATGCAGGATTAGGTTGATTTTTTTCATCAAACACACCGTATTCGTATTTTCCTCCCGTTTTAAACTGAGGCAATATAAACCAAAAATGTCTGTCAGTTCCGGCACTGATAGATTCAACAGCGGAAGTTACAGCATATCTTGCCTGTTTTTTCAGATTATTATCATTTACGTAAGACATTGCAAGACCTGCCTCCGTAACCCAAATCGGTCTGTTATATCCGCTTTTGAGCATAAGATTTTCATGTTTTTTTACGAAATCCGTATCAAAAGCCTGAATATTTGTATATGCTGCCGGCAAATGACGATGAATGTTATATGCATCGCTGTAACGCATAACATCATTTTTTATCATCATCTCGGAAAAATCCGATTCACTCGGGTCTAAGCACAATCCTCCAAACATTACAAGGCTTCCGCTGCCCGAATCCTTAACGGCAATAGCTGCCGCCTTGTAAAAAGATGAATAAACATCGGACGGGATTTCTCCAAAATTATCATGATCCATTTCATTACATATTTCCCATGCATCAACCTTATCTTTAAAATATGACGATATATTCTTTTGAAAATCATACACATTAAAAAGATCGTCCGTAAACATATCTTTTTGTCTTAAGTACCCACCATGCGAGTAGTCACTTGACACCGCAATAACATCAAGTCCCGCCTCGCTTTCTTTATATATTGCGCTTTCAAATCCGGAATAATCATTTGTCCACCACGAATAACGCTCTCTAACCGTATTCAGTCCCGCCTTTTTTGCGGCGTATGCATAGTCGGATGCCGCATTTTCGCTCTTTAATATTGAATTTGCCGCCAAATCCGATGAAAACGGAGAGCTTTTACAATTCATATTATTTGAATCGGGTACAACAACGAATGAAGATGAGGCTGCATACGCTCCTGCCTTGAGCATTATTTTATACCAACCGGTATCAAACCTTCCGATCGAAATATTTTCCGATTGAAATTTTAAATCTGTCAATGTTTTTTTCAAAACACTTTTTCCGTAATAATCAACGACCGATAACTCTGCCTGCAATGTTTTCGGATATGACAACGCACATTCAATATCATCTTCTTTTGTAAAAATACAGTTTGTCCCTAACGGTGAAATGCTGATTTGCTCCTGCGAAAATGCGACATTTCCACTCGGAACAAATGAATATAAGATACCAAATGCGCATACTAAAGATAATGCTTTTTTAATTAACTCTCTCATATTCTACCTCACTTAAGCTGTATTTTTTGATAGACACTGTTCATGCTATCCTCACAATCCCAAAAATATAATTCGTACAACGTACCCAAATCTGTCGAAAATTCCGTATTATCAATAATTATTGTTCTTTCATTTTCATCATCACATACAACCGTTTTAATAACCAACCCTCTAAGCGATGTTTTTAATCCGTCTTTTGTATTATAGTTTGCGGCAACAATATCAAATTTTGAAAACCTATCGGCTGAGTATACTATCTCAATATTACCATCCGAATTAAGGAAAGCGGAATTTATAACAAGTCCGTTATCGGATGTGGTGCTGACATGTAAGTTAAATATGTTGCCGTCAGCATTAACCGTTATAACGGCATTTCCGGGGCGTACTCCCTTTATTTCACCGTGACTGTTTACAGCTGCAACCATTTCATCCGAAGATGAAAAATTAACAAACCCGAATTTTTCCGTATATATCGGCATTCCCATACCGTTTTCAAATTTAACTTTGATTCTGTTTCCGACACACACCTTATTTTGTGATATATAAGCCGTTACGTTTGATGTGTCAACGGCTTCGGTTAACTCAAAGGCGTCCAAAATAAAATCTATTGTATCGTTTTCGGATATTTCATCAAATTTCACATTTATTGTGTTTTTGCCTTTCGGAAGATGTATTGCTTGATTTAATCTGATAATAGAAAGCTCGGCTCCGCCTAAGCCCGAAAACTTTGCATAACTCGGCATAACAACAGAAAAGTTTTCATCATTAATTTCAATATCACTTATAATTTCTCCGTCACTCGACATTACGGAAAGTGTACCTTTGGAATGGCGTTTATTATCATACGCTCCCAATATATCCAAATAATAATCGCTTTCATTCGTTATTACTGCATCAACACTTACCGTAACCGGTGCATTTCCCTTTGAAGTGCAAACCGAAAGTAAAGCACCGCCGCTTAATTTAGCCGATGCATCGGATTCATATATAGAAATTTCCTCCGATTTGTTCTCTGCATTTTCATCTGAATAATAAACATTTGCATCTTCGCCCTCGACCATAAACGTGAGATGTTGGTCAATTGCCTCGGTAAATCTCACAGCACCGAGCGAAAGTCTCCACGATGTTTGATTTTGGTTTACTCCGCCGACTATTGCCAGCGTAATCTCGTGTATGCCGCTCGAAAGATACACGACATTATTGCTCCTTATCCATTTACAAGAAACAAGTGAGCTTGACATAAACTGCTCATTTAATTTCTCTGTATTTGAGTTAAAATCAATACTTTGTCCGTCTATATACATTTTATAATATAATCCGCTTGAGCCTTTTGCTATTTCAGGATAGTAAAATCCGTCATACATTATTTGTGCGTCAAATGTAACAAAAGGAAGATTTCCGGGTGAGTATTCCGATATCGGCTCATCGATATAAAGCCACGGATCAACGCCTATTACTCCTGTTTTGTATGCTTTTTTAAATGTACGTCTGCCGGATGCGGAGTTCATAGATGTGGTAAACTGAAGGTTTTCAAGCTTTGTAAATGACAGATACGACAACGTACCGGAATTTGAACTCATATTTTCAACCCTTACAGTATTCTTACCCTTTTTGAGCTGAATTTCACTTTGGAATGTTGAAGTTCCGTCCGCATTGTCAGTTCTACCAGTTCTTCTGTTAACGGTTTGCCCGTTTGCCGACACCTGAATATAAAAGTTTTTGCCGTTTTCATTATCTTTGCGTTTAAAATTAACATAATATGACGCATTTTCGGCTACATTCAAATCGTATTCCGACCATCCGCCGCCCTCCATCGACAAACCGTCATCCGTTTCATCTGCGTTTGCGTATCTTGCAGGCTGTGTCACATCAAGTGCAAAGTCACCGTAATATACCGTTTCATCAGTCGGATTTGACTCCACCATTTTTATAAATCTTGCCGCACCGATATATGTGTTCCATTTTGCAGCATTTGCGCCGTACAAGCTTATTGTGACGTCATATGTCCCCTCGTTCATATACATCGGTTCGTTGCATTTTAGCCAACTGCAGGTAGCCGAACCGCTTGCCTTGTACTTATCGGGCAACACCGTACAACTGTCATTTACGTAATACACATTGTCGGCAACACTCAGCTTAACCTTGTTTGCACCCGATGTTGCAATTGCCGGATAATAAAATCCCGACTTTAAAATCTTAACCTCAAAAGTGATATAAGGTGCTGTATCTCCCTCGGGATAAGTATTTACCGAATCATTTATCCAAAGCCACGGATCAACTCCCAAACCGGATTTATATGCAGCCTTAAAACTTCTGCCGCCGGAAAATGTATTCATAGATGTTGTATACTGAACGGTATCGGTTTCAGTCAGCGATAAATAGGAAACATTGCCCTCATAATTTGTCATATTACCGATTTTTATTATATTTTTGCCCTCGTCAAGCTGAACTTCGTCTTGAAATGTAAAGCTTCCATCGGAGTTTGTTATTCTGCCTGTTCTGCGGTTTACCGTTTCACCGTTTACTTCGGCATAAATATAGAAATTTCCCGCTCCGACATTCGCCCTTTTAAAATTGATATAATATGACCCCGACTTTTCCGCATCGACCTCATATTCAACATATTGATCTTTCCCCGTAAAATTAACGAATCCGCCGCTTGTTGCAAGATTTAACGGATTGTTTACGGGATTGGAAATGTCAATCACAATATCGTTTGATTTAGCGATAGCATTACAGAAAAAAACATTCATAATCATTACCGCCATTAAAAATCGGCTCAAAAGTTTCTTTTTCATCTGATTGTCCCCTTCCTTAAATTTCAAAACTTTTTAAATCAACTTCATTTATTAACGGACGCTCTTTAGTAAATATATTTGGAAAATGCATAACAAACATAAGCCTGTTATCGTTTGATTTAAACAGCATTCCATGTCCGCCGTCTTTTTCAAAAAGAAGCTTTTCGCTGGTTGTCCATTTGCCTGTTATTTCGCCGTTATCCGAGCTTGCAACCGCCTCAACATAGTTTCCTTCGGCAAAGCTTGACCAAAGCATTAAAAGCTTTCCGCTTTCGCCGCGATATACAAAAGGACCGTCTGTTACAAAGGCTCTGCCAATAGGCATATCTATTCCGTCAGCCCATGACGGTGCATCTGCCTTAAGCAGCACAATCGGATTTCCTACCGCTTTTTTTAAGTTTTTGTCAAGTCTGACTGCGCAAATTTCTCCTATGCGTATTTGTGACCACTCATGACAAAATATCATATACGGATTTGAGTCATCGTCTACATACAAGGTTCCGTCAAGACACTCCCATTCCCGAGGAGTAACAGGCTCGGTGCTGTTCGGAACAAACGGTCCCTCAGGGCTGTCCGATACCAAAATATGCGTTGCCCTTGTTCTTGTTTCACTTTTAAACGAAACAAAGCAGTAATATTTTCCGTTGTATTTATGTACCTCTGGCGCCCATGCGTCAACAGTACCCCAAAAATCGTCGGGCGGAGTAAAACAAACTTTCGGTTTCGACCAGTTTTCAAGATCATCACTCATATAAACGTCTAAACCGGTATATTTGCCTACATACTCTTCTCCTCTCGTTCCGTATAAATAATATTTGCCATTATCATTTAATATAAAAGGATCTCTTATATAGATTTCATCAAGTTTCATAATGGTGTCACCGTTTATTCGGGTTTTGTTTCAAGTTTAAGAGGGTAATCGCCGAGTTTATTTACTTTAAATCCGTTCTTCTTATACTCCTCATAATCAAATGCCTCAAGTTCATCTATCGCAAGCTTATGAAATTCATAAAAATTCTTCCACCATTCATATCCCGAGCCGAGCTGTGCATTAAGATATGCATCAGCAATATCACATCCCATTGCCGGAGCCACGTAAAATGCGCCCATTGCAAGTACATTAACGCCGTTCCCCGTAATCGCGCGAAGCGCAGCCGGAACAGATTCCACGACACCGGCATGAACATGAGGACATTTACTTGCCGCAATGTGTATTCCCATACCGGTTCCGCAAAAAATCAACGCTCTTTCAAATTCACCCTCCGAAATCATTGAACCGACACGGAGTCCTATTCTGTGAAACATCAAGTCGGTATCATCGGGATCCGAATCGCTTTTTACACCAACATCCGTTATTTCCCAACCTTTTTTTCTTAAATGCTCACAAACTGCCTTCTTAAGCGGAAATCCCGCAAAATCAGCGCCAACGAGTAACTGTTTGTTTTTAATTGTTTTCATCTTTCATTTCTCCTTTTCAGTTTTCTAAAATGGTTTTTACCGTTTCATATGCAAAAAGCATATGCATTTCCCTTGTCGGATGATTTATTCTGTTAGAGAGCAAATTATTTATGTTTACACCGCACTCCGACAGTTTTATCCATATTTTGTTGCAATCGCATATCGGAACATTGTTTTCGCTCGCTATAACTCTTGCCGCATCGATGTATTCGGAAAACCATTTCCTGTTATCAATTACGCTTGCAACGGCATCATCGAGCATTTCATCACCGAAAGGAATTTCCGCCGTATCCGTAACAAGATTCGGTGTCATAAAAATAACATCGGAATCAGCTTTCTTTATTCTTGTAAATATATCCGAAAGAGCTTCTTTATACAATTCAATGCCGTCAAAACCTTTCATTGCGTCATTTAAACCAAAGCATACTATGGTTAAATCGGGATTATAACTTATCACATCTCTTTGAAGACGATCCCTTGCATTATCTGCCGTATCACCGCTTATTCCGGCATTTATAATGTTGATCGGCACATCGGGATAAAGGACATTAAATATTTTTCTTACTTTTTCATGATATGCACTTTTTGTATCCACAACCGTTTCAAGCTTTCCGTTTTTCATATATATTTCAAAACAGCCATGCGTAACACTGTCACCAAAAAAAGCAATTGTCGGTGTTCTTTCCGATAAATAATTGTTTTGCTTTGCAACAAACTTGTCAATAATCTTCACTTCACACCGTCTCCTTGTTTTCTACGATTTCAATCAACATTATCGTATGTGCTTCAAGCGTAAGTGTTGTTGTAATATCAGCGCATTTGAACAAGTCACATCTTATCTCCCCGAGATTATGCTTTTCATCGAGTATATATGTTTTTAATGTGTTGTTTTCACCGATATTTTTTAAATCAAGAGTGATTTTTTCTTTTTCCGATTTGCCATTTACAATCATAACGGCCTTTTTATCCTTATTCTTTGCCGAACAAGCATACAACTTATCTTCTAAAAACTCCGGTTTTACAAACGTTCCGAGCTCATACAGCTTTGAAAATGCCATGAAAGCATAATAAGGTTTTTCCGGAACCTCCGTTACGATATTATACAGTCCGTTATAGCATGAAACAGATGCAAGATAGTACATCGCACCGTCAAGATTTCCACCGCACTGAACACCGCACATAGCACCTCCGACATGACAAGCGCCCTTCATTCCGAGCCTTTCTTCGGCTGATATATGATTCCATTCCGTAAGATACGTTTCAACATTTTCAAATCCCGCTTCGTCAAGTGCCTTTCGGGCAAATTCGGCATGAGTTATTATTTCATCGGCATCGTTAAAATATATATGCCATGAGAAAAAGTCAAAAGGCGTATTATGCTCCTTTACATACTTTAAAAAGGCACGGAAATAAGGCATAAGAGATTTTTCATGATCGGTTAGGTTTTCTCTTGTAATTTCCGCAAATCCGCACGATGCATATCCGCCGAATTTAAGATTCGGAAAGCACGCTTTAAGGTGAGATGCCGCAGTATGATAAAGCTCAAAATATTCTTCCTTTGTTCCGAGCCACATTGACGGCATTTCGGGTTCATTCCATATTTCCCAATATTCAAAACCATAATTATAGCCGTCTGCCCAGCCGTCATTATAATGTCGAATAACCATCTCACATATTTTTGCCCATTTTTTATAATCCTTCGGAGGCGCAATGTATCTTTTTACAGGACCCCATTCTATGCCTTGCCCGAGTCTGAAAAATATTTTTCCGCCGGCATCCGCAATTTTTTTAATGTATAAATCCGTAGGCGCAAAGTCATAGTTTTCTGATTGCATCGGATCCTTTGAAAAGTCAGGAAACATCCCGCTTATATCGGCAATATGTACATCTACACCAACACGAGCGTCATGGAGCCTGAAATAAGGCGTTTTCAAATCACCGACAAATTTTTTAAGGAAATCGTCAAATACCCAGCTTACCGGCGCATTGTTCATTCCGTGAAGTTTTCTCATTTTTCCGTCATCATGTGAAAAATCAATTTTGATATTGCTCATAAATAAACACCCCTTACCATTATTTTTCTGCCTAAGAACTTTAAATTAAGTATAATATAAATAGCACTCAAATTCAAGGTGCAATATTTTGATTTGATTTTATAACTTTCAAACCGCAAGGTGTTATTTTTGAAAACGGTATCATTTCTTTTGACTTTCTCTGTAATCTCGCGGTGTAACGCCCGTTTCCTGCTTAAATGCCCGAAAAAAAGTTGACTTTGAAACAAATCCGCAGCTTTCATATATTTCTTTAATACCCACATCCAAATGCACAAGCAATTCTTTCGCCTTTGATATACGAATTGTTGTGAGGTATTTATGAAACCCCATACCTATCGTGTTTTTAACAATCGTTGATACATATGTTGACTGAACCTTAAACTCTTCCGCAAGAGAATCGAGTGACAAGTTTTCACTGCTGTAATTATCATTTATATAATTGATTATTTCCTCACCCAAGTTTACGGAAATTTCCTTGTATTTTGCATTGCTTATCGTATCGAGCAACAAAATTATTTCTTTATATGTATCCACGCACGATTTTGTAAGAATATTTGAATACACTTCAAAATCGAGCTGATTGTCCTTATAGGAAATGTTTCGTGTTCTCATAACCTTAAAAATCGTTGTCAAAATTTGTGTATACAGCTGTTTTAGCCATCTTTGGTCATCATTTGCCATCATACAATATTCGTCAATCAGTTGCTTTGCATACGCAACATCAAACCCGACAAGAGCGTTGTAAAGCTTCGATATTTCAGCATCGTTTAGGTACTCATACTGTTTAAAACCGTTTGGGGGCAGCTCTTGACGAAAGTATTTCAGGTTTTCTATCGCCTCGTTATATGCGAACTTTAGCCCTTCCCAATCTTTATAAATCTTGCTGAGTCCGACATAAACGTTGAGATATTCGTTATCCTGTTTAAGCAAATGCCCTATTTCTTTTATAACTTTTTCAATCTCCTCATGTTCGCTATCGTTTTCGGTGTTTATAATGATATTTAACACATCCTTTTCGCACGTGAGCGAAAACGAAAGAAATTTTTCCGAAAACATTTGCTTTACAAGCGTATACAGTCCCGATTGTATGGTTGTATATTCCTTCTTTGTGTATGTTTCAAAAAATAATTTTGTCGGATATGTTTGAATTATTACAACCGCAAAATATTCATACTGAAACGGCAAAGAATCCTTTATTATTGATTGCGCTTCGTCGGTAATGGAATAATCGGCAGAGCTTAAATAATTGATAAGATATTTTTCCTGCGCATATGGGAATGTTGTCAATAGCGCATCGTTCATTCCGCTTATATTTGCGGCTTCAACCTCAAGCTTTTCAAAAATATTGTCGTTGGAAACATTCTTTTTTGAAATAATCTCAATAGTTTTTCTTATCGGCGATAAAATCTTGTTGGCATAATTAACGGAATAAAAAACCATTATCGCAAAAAACAGCAAAAACGCAAACACGGCAATCAAGATCTCCGAAATCTGCACTTTGCGCATCGAAGCATATGGTATTGCTCCGAAATAAGTATATCCGCTCAGGTTCTTTTGCGTTGAATACGGTACAATGAGGCATTTTCCGCAATCGAATATGCTTTCCGTAAAAAATCTTTCATTAAGCAGTCTTTTATACAGCTGCGTATTCTGCAAATTATCGGTAACCGTTGTTCCGTCCACTCGATAAAATACTTCTCCCGAATAGTTATTCATCAAAAATACACTTGCATTCATACCCGAAATAAAATTATTTTGAATATCTATCAATGCATCTATTGAAATATTAACAATTAAAATATTCTTAAAATGCGCATTGTAATTTTCAAAAACGAGAACGGGAAGCACTGCGCCGGTGCCGCTCAAAGTTGTCACAGCAGATGGCGACAAAATTGCATATCTGGCGGGAACAAACGATTTGTAATTTTTCCAATATTCGCTGTTGTAATTTTCATAAGAAAAAATATCGTTAAAATACTCATCAAACGAATACAGTCCGTCGGCTGATATAACGCACTCCTTACTGCGGTCAATAATCAAAACATCTCTTACCACAGGATTTGCTTCTTCAAAATTAAGAATTATGTTTTTAATGTTAAACATCGACGTTGTGTCCGACAAATCGGCGGTTCTGTTTAATGCTGCATTAAAATATGCGTTTTCTCCCAAAAGAATGGATGAATGTACTACATTCATAATTTCATTTTCATACCTTTGAGAAAAAAGTTGCATCGAAGAAAGACAATTATCAAGTATCATTTCTTTATTTTGGCGATAGTTGTATGACGAAATTAAAAGAAATGATATCATCGCTATAAAAAACGGTAAAATCATTGAAGCGATAATCATCATTTTTGTATTTACTATTTTAGGTTTAAACTCGCCGTTCTTCATTGTTCAGCACTCCTTGTATATAACATTATAGCCATGTGCAAAACTCCAAAGGCATAGAGTTTATGCAGTTTTACAAACGTGGCAAATCCATTTTGTCACTATAAATTTACATTTAATGTATAGAAAAAAACACTCCGGTTTGATATAATATAGTTGCAACAAAAAAACTCACAAAGGAGAGTGGTTTTTATCTATCGTCAAGAAATTTTAAAAGACATCAGTCTTTTTACTTCACAGCCAAAAGCTAAGTTTTACGATGAACTATTCATCAATTCATTTCATGTGTTTTGCGCCTTTCTAATAACATTATACATTCAACTTGCATTTGTGTCAACCCCTTATACATCACCACTCAAGTTATTGGTACCATTTTTAAAAATGATACTCATAAAAATGAAACTATTGATAACGAATAAAGAACTGCCTCTTGATAAACGCAGAACACCTGTGATAAAATATAGGCAAATAAAATTTTAACTTACTGTAATGGAGGAGTAGAAAAAATGAAAACAAAGAAAATAATATCATTGCTTCTTGCCTGTGCACTGTGCACCGTATCATTTTCGGGTTGCAAAAAACATGACCAAAAAAAGGCAAAAACGTCTGACGGTAAAACACTGATTTCCGTCGGCTTATGGCCCGACAAAGAAGCCGAGCCGAAAAGCTATGAACGAATGGAAAAGCAGCGTCAGGATTTCATGGAAAAGTATCCCGATATATATATTGAAGAGGACGGCTGGAAATTTGATATTCAGTCATTTACGGCAAAGGCAGAGGGCGGCACTTTGCCAACGCTCTACAAAGCTTACTTTACCGAAGCAAATCGAATCATGGAGCTCGGATATGCGGCAGATATTACGGATGCCGTAAAGCGGCACGGATATTATGATAAAATAAATGATTATTTGTTAGGTAATATTTCAAAAAACGATAAAATATATCTTATCCCCTCAGAAATGTATTCATTGGGACTTTTAATAAATATAAATCTGTTCCGTCAGGCCGGTCTTATCGATGCAAGCGGTGCTCCGATTATTCCGAAAACATTTGAGGAGATGAGACAAACCGCCAAAGAAATATCAGAAAAAACAGGCAAAGCAGGCTTTGTATTCCCGACTGCCGAAAATGTCGGAGGATGGAATTTTATGCCGCTTGCGTGGGGATACGGCACAAAATTTATGGAACAGAAAGACGGAAAATGGATTTCCGAATTTGCAAGTGATGAGTGCAGCGCTGCGTTAAAGCTCATACACGATATGAAGTGGGAAGACAATTCTCTCCCGTCAAACACAAAAATAAATGCCGAAGAAGTTATGAAACTCATAGGAACAGATCAGGCAGCCATGACTTTCGCACACCCCGGTCAGTTAAACAGCCTTGTAAACAGCTACGGTATGGATATTAATGCAATAGGTATGGCAAAAATGCCTGCCGGTCCCGTTAAAGACGTAACGTTGATGGGCGGTGCTTTTTATGTAATCGAACCGAACGCAACACCCGAGCAAATTGACGCTGCTCTTAAATGGATTGAATTTGACGGTATTACTCCCGATCTCGATGAAGAAGGAAAAGCCAGATACCGTGAAACGTATGAGAAGAAAAAGGAGCAAGGCGTTGACGTTATCGGTATTAAAGATCTGACATTTTGGAACGAGAAAGCATCAAGTCAGACATATAAGGACTCTGTAAAGGATGAATTCAGAAACATTCCAAAAAAAAATATAGAATCATATAACAATAAGCATGATATGGAATTTCAAGCAGAGGAGCCCGTATGCTCTCAGGATTTATACGCTACACTTGACAGATGTATTCAAGAAGTTCTTACAAACAAATCTGCCAATTGTGCAAGTATTTTAAAGCAGGCATCAAGTGATTTTCAAGCTAACTTCCTTGATTACGAGAATAATTAACGAGGAGGCACATTGCGGTGAAAACTATTAAATCAAAAACCGGCAAAAAAATAAATAGGAATATCGTTAAAAACAATTTTAACTCATGGCTTCTGATTATACCTGCCGTACTTTGCGTATACTTTATTGTAATTCGTCCGCAGATTACCGGTATTTATTGGTCGTTCTTTAATATGAAGGGTTATACAATTCAAAGTTTTGCAGGTCTTGACAACTACAAAAGAGTTCTGTCCGACACAAGATTTTTGCAAACGCTTGTGAATACATTGCAATATGTATTTTGGTCGCTTGTAATAGGATTTCCGATTCCTATTATTTTGTCGATAGTTCTCAACGAAATGGTTCATTGCCGCAACGGATTTCGCTTTTGGGTTTATTTCCCGAGTGCACTTCCGTCCGTTGCCGTTATGACACTTTGGTATATGATATACTATCCCGACCAAGGCGGACTTTTAAATATGATATTAATAAAGTTCGGATTTCAGCCGTATGTTTGGCTTCAAGACCCGAAGTTTGCGATTTTGGGGGTTATACTGAGTATAACATGGAACGGCTGTGGAGCAACCGCAATTTACTATTTTGCATGTCTTCAGGGCATAAGCCGCGAGCTTTACGAAGCCGCACTTATAGACGGTGCCGGATTTATGAAACGTTTTTGGGCCGTAACATTTCCGCATATGTCGGGAATAGTTCTCCTATTTCTTATAAGACAAATTATAAGTATATTCTCAATTATGGAGCAACCGCTGCAAATGACAGGCGGCGGACCTAACGGTGCGTCATATACTTTGGGATTGCTTGCATATGATTTTGCATTTCCCGGGAATCGTCCGCAATTAGGTCTTGCAATAGGTGTTATAATGTTTGTAATACTTCTTGTGTTTACTTGCTTTTATTTCTACCTCAACAAAAAAGTTGAAGACAGCAGATAGTATAGGAGGATATAAAAATGTTATTGCAAAAACATCTCAATAAAGGGATTTTAACAGATGCGGATTTAAAACGTCCGAAATACAAATTTTTATATTGGTCAATGTTTGTATTTCTTGTGCTTTATTGCTCTACCTGCGGATTTCCCGTTATATGGATTCTTTTGTCGGGATTTAAAGACGTAAAAGAAATGTATTCCATTCCCTCGAGCCTATTTCCGAAAAGAATAGATCTTAGAAAGCTGTTGGAAGTTTGGAGAAGCATGAAATTTTATAAGTATTACATAAATACTTTTATCATGTCCGCCGGATCGGTTATAAGCGATATTATAATATGCGGTCTTGCCGGATATTCCCTATCAAGATTAAAGCCTGTCGGAACAAATCTCATTTTAGCAATATTCTTTTGGGTTTTACTTATGCCTGGAACAATGAGAACCGTGCCGCTTTATAAAACATTTATAAACTTTCCTGTTTTAAATGTCAACCTGTCGGAATCGTTTGTACCGATTTGGCTTATGGCTGCCGCAAATGTTTTTGATATTATACTGTTTAAAAATTTCTTTGACGGAATATCAAAATCCCTTGTTGAAGCGGCGCAAATAGACGGTGCCGAAAATATGAGCATTTTCTTTAGAATAATACTTCCGCTGTCAACACCGGTATTTTTGACGGTTACCATTTTCACATTTAACGGAAGCGTAGGTCAATTCTTCTGGCCTTATCTTCTTATAAGCAACAAGGATCTTACAGTATTGGGAGTTCAACTGTTTAACATGAAATCATCTACATTTACCATGGACTATCAAATGCTGGCACTCATATTCTCGATACTTCCTCAGGTTATAGTATTCTTGATTTTCCAAAAGAAAATAATAGGCGGAGTTAACGTTGGAGGAGTAAAAGGATAAATAATTTAAATATGCAGGGGCGTTATTAAATGTAACACCCCTGTATAAGATTGGAGAACAAAATGTTAAAATGTACGGATTTGCTTTGCGAATATCTTAAAAATCCTATCGGTATCGATGAAACAAACCCAAGATTTTCGTGGAGAATCGAAAGTGATAAAATCAACACATTTCAAACAGCTTACGAGTTAAAAATCCCAAACCTTTGGGAAAGCGGTAAAATTATTAGCGACAAATGCATAAATATTTGCTTAAATAATATCGTTCTTAAAAGCAAAACACATTATAAATGGGCCGTTAGGGTATGGGATAATCACGGCGAAGTTTCCGAGTGGGCATTTGCCGAGTTTGAAACAGCACTGATGTCAGACGGATTTTCGGCGGATTGGATATCATGTAATGAAGAAAAGCTTACCTCATGTCCCGTATTCAGAAAAAAGTTTTCAATCACTGAAAAAACAGAGAATGCGAGAATTTATGCAACGGCACTCGGAAATTATGAAATATATATCAACGGCACAAGAATTAATGACGGATGGCTGATGCCGGGATTTGTATCCGCAAACAAGCGACTTCCGTATCAAACCTATAAAGTGAACAATCTGCACATCGGTGAAAACGAAATTTTAATTTATTTGGCTCCCGGTTGGCTGAGAGGACAAATCTCCGTTGTCGGAAGAAACATTTTCAATTTAGAACCTGCAATAATAGCTGAATTATCGGATGAAAACGGTATTATCGTCAAAACCGATGACTCGTGGGAATACTCAAACAGCCGATACATAACATCCGAAATATATGACGGAGAAATTTATGATGCCGGATTTGAAGACTCTGAATTCTTAATTTCTTACAAAGCACATATAACAGATTATCCAAAATCACATTTAAAGGCTCAAAACAATGAGCCGATAAGAATAATCGACGAGCTGGAACCGATTGCTTTATTTAAAACCCCAAAAGGCGAAACCGTAATAGATTTTGGTCAAAACATGGTCGGGTGGGTCGAATTTAAAGTAAAAGGAAATAAAGGCGACAAGGTCGTATTATCGTTTGCCGAGGTTTTGGACAAAAACAATAACTTTTATAACAAAAATATGCGAAAAGCAAAAAATCATATAGAATATCGTTTAAAAGGTTGCCAAAACGAGGAATATCATCCTCATTTTACATTTGAAGGCTTTAGATATGTTCGAGTTGATAAATATCCCGGAGAAATAGATGTCAAAAACTTTAAAGGACTTGTAATTCACTCCGATTTTGAAAGAACAGGTTATTTCTCGTGCGGAAATGAGATGATTAATAAACTGTTTTCAAATATAATTTGGGGACAAAAAGGGAACTTTGTAGATTTACCTACCGACTGCCCTCAACGAGATGAACGGCTTGGGTGGACGGGTGATGCGCAAGTATTTATAAAAACGGCAGCACTCAACTATCGAGTAGTATCTTTTTTTGAAAAGTGGCTCACTGATTTAAAGCTTGATCAAAACGAAAAAATTGGTGTGCCAAATATAATTCCGTATATTAATATAACAAAAGAAAACGGTTCTGCCGCATGGGGTGATGCAGCAACAATATGTCCGTGGGAGCTTTATCGTGCATTTGATGATAAAAGAATATTGACAAAAAACTATGAAAGCATGACAAAATGGGTTGAATATATGAGGCGTTCCGGAAGCTGCGAATACCTTTGGGATAGCGGAGAACATTTCGGCGATTGGCTTGCTCTTGATAATTTTGACGGTTCGTATAGGGGCAAAACGTCTTCAAGTTTCATTGCAACGATTTTTTTCGCATATTCTGCGCTACTTACATCAAAAGCCGCAAAGGTATTGGGAAAACATGATGATTATATTAAGTATCAAAAGTTGCACGAAAATATTAAGAAAGCATTTAATAAAAAATTTACAAATGAAAACGGGCTCTTAACCGAAAATACTCAAACGGCATACACTTTGGCATTGTTTTTTGATATGACTGATAATAAAAAACAGCTTACTGATAAGCTTTGCAATCTTATAAAAAAGAATAATATGTTTATTACAACGGGATTTGTCGGAACGCCTTATATATGCCATACATTGTCGGAAAACGGTTATACAAATACAGCATATGATATTGTTCTGCAAAAAGAATATCCATCATGGCTTTACTCCGTAAGCAAAGGCGCAACAACAATTTGGGAGCATTGGGACGGCATCAAACCCGACGGAAGCTTTTGGAGTGATGAAATGAATTCATTTAACCATTATGCATACGGTTCTGTTGCAGATTGGCTTTATACAAAATCGGCCGGCATAAACTATGATGAAAACGAACCGGCATATAAGCATATTATATTCAAACCAATGCCGGACAAACGTTTCGGATATGTTAAATCAAAGCTGAAAACCATGTACGGTACGATAAAGTCTGAATGGAAATACGAAAATGATTTCATACTCTATAAGGTTGAAATTCCGCCAAATACGTATGCTGACTTCATTTTCCCTAACGGCGAATCAAAACGGCTGTCATCCGGGGTATTTGTATTTAAAACAGCTCTAAAATAAAAAATATAACACAAAAATAAGGGGTACAGGCATAATCTTGGATTAGCACGCCCATTTTAAGGTTTACAAGACCTCCAAGATGATGTATAATAAAAATATCATTTTTGGAGTGGTATAATATAAATAGAGTCGACAAACACCCAAAAATCTGATATAATAAATCAGAAAGAGGGAAAGAAAATGTCAAAGTACAGCAA
>CAKVOK010000021.1 GCA_934792465.1 uncultured Clostridia bacterium
TTGATTTAATTACTGTTTCAAGTCAACTGTCGGGGGACGACAGCCGACTTGAAAGTGCAAGACTTTTGGCAAAAAAACACAAAATCCTTGCACTTGAACAATTACAAAATGCCGAAAAAATTAGTATATGAGTGCATTTTGTAATTGTTCAGCAGTCATTAAATAAGGGGTGTTGCGAAACGAAATTGTTTTGCAACACCCTCTTTTGTGGGGCTTTATGCGGTCTGTTCATTTTTCTACAGCCCCTTTTTCAATTCTTCCATATATCTTGTCAATGCATTTTCAAATTTGTTGTCGCATGCATGATAATACACGCTGTCGGCTATATTATCGGGCAGATATTGCTGCTTTACGTAATGCCCCGGATAGCTGTGCGGATATTTATATCCATCTGCATGGCCGAGCTTTGCAGCACCCTTGTAATGTCCGTCTTTCAGATGCGCCGGTATATCGCCGGCATTTTTCGATTTTATTTCGTCTATTGCGGCATCAATCGCACAAATAACACTGTTGGATTTCGGAGCGGTCGCAAGCAGGATAACAGCTTCGGCAAGAGGGAGTCTTGCTTCGGGAAACCCTAACTGCATGGCACTTTCGACGCACGAACGCACAATGCTTGCCGCCTGCGGATATGCAAGTCCGATGTCCTCGGAGGCTATTACCGTAAGCCGTCGGCATATAGAAATCAGGTCGCCGCCCAAAATCAGCCGTGCGAGATAATGCAGTGCTGCGTTTTCGTCACTGCCTCTGATAGATTTCTGAAATGCACTCAAAATATCGTAATGGCTGTCGCCGTCACGGTCGTATCGTATTGCCGGTCTGCCGGTTACCTCCGTCACTGTCCGGACGGATATTTCGGGATTGCCGCTCTGAACCACGGTCATGAAGCAGACTTCCAGTATATTAAGCGATTTTCTTACGTCGCCGTATGCCATGTTGGAGATTTGCTCGAAAGCTTCGGGAGTCGCCGTCACTTCGGATTTGTATTCTCCGCACAGATATTTAATTCCCCGTTCCAACACGGGAACAATATCCTCCGGCTCAACGGGTTTAAATTCGAAAACGCTGCTTCGGCTCAAAATGGCGTTGTATACATAGAAATACGGATTCTCCGTTGTGGACGCTATGAGAGTTATACTGCCGTTTTCAATATATTCGAGCAGCGATTGCTGCTGCTTCTTATTAAAGTTCTGAATTTCATCGAGATACAGGACAATGCCGTTCATACCGTCAAAGCCTTTAAGTCCTGCGGCAACAGCTTTAATATCGCTTACCGAGCCGTTCGTTGCGTTTATGTAATGAAGCTGCTTGCCTGCCTTTGCGGCAGCTATTCTCGCAAGCGTTGTCTTGCCCGTTCCGGACGGACCGTAAAAAATCATGTTCGGAATATTTCCGCTTTCTATAAGGCGGCGCAGAACCATGCCGTCGCCTATGAGATGCTTCTGACCTACGGTTTCGTCCAAGGTTTGCGGTCTTAATTTGTCTGCCAGCGGCTGCATGGTGAACACCTCCTTTTTTTGTTTATATCCGATTGCACAATGTTATAATAACCCCTTGGTAGAGCTGGCACCGTTAGGTGACTGAGGGGTTGTGGGTTTTGCATGGACTTCAATAGTATCCCTTGTGTAAAGGTGTGGGGACCGCTTGCGGCGGAAGGGTTGTCAAAATTATATTTATACCCCCGGTATCGGTCGAATTATTTATATAACGGATACTTTTCACAAAGCTTTGCAACACGGTCTTTAACCTCATCAAATGCTTTGTCGCAGATTGCAAGCTTGATTAAAGCTGCAATTTCTTTCATATCGTCCTCTTTCATGCCTCTTGAAGTAACGGCAGGTGTGCCGAGTCTTAATCCGCTTGTTATAAACGGACTCTGAGTTTCAAACGGGATTGTGTTTTTGTTTGCAGTTATGGAAACCTCGTCCAAAATGTGTTCCGCTTCTTTTCCCGTTACACCCATGTTTGTGAGGTCAACGAGCATCAGGTGATTGTCCGTTCCGCCGGAAACGATTGTAAATCCGAGCTGCATAAGTGCTTCGGAAAGAGCTTTTGCATTCTTGATTATCTGTGTCTGATATTCCTTGAATTCCGGTGAGAGCGCTTCTTTGAAACATACCGCCTTTGCTGCTATAACGTGCATGAGCGGGCCTCCCTGAAGTCCCGGGAATATAGCCTTGTCTATCGCTTTTGCATATTCCTCCTTGCAAAGGATAAGACCGCCTCTCGGACCTCTTAATGTTTTGTGCGTTGTGGTCGTTACGAAATCCGCATACGGCACGGGCGACGGATGCAGTCCTGCTGCCACAAGACCTGCTATGTGTGCCATATCTACGAGCAGATATGCACCTGCTTCGTCTGCGATTTCCTTGAATTTTGCAAAATCTATTATTCTTGAATATGCACTTGCACCGGCAAGAATAAGCTTCGGTTTATGTTCAACGGCAAGCCGGCGAATCTCTTCATAATCGATTGTCTGCGTTTCACGGCTTACTCCGTAAGGAACAATATTAAAATATTTTCCCGAAATATTTACCGGACTTCCGTGCGAAAGATGACCTCCGTGCGAGAGGTTCATGCTCAATACGGTGTCGCCCGGTTTCAGCATAGCGAAGAAAACGGCGAGGTTTGTGCTTGCTCCGCAGTGAGCCTGAACGTTTGCGTGTTCTGCTCCGAAAAGCTTTTTTGCACGCTCAATCGCGAGCGTTTCCACAACGTCCACATATTCGCAGCCGCCGTAATAACGCTTGCCCGGATACCCCTCGGCATATTTATTTGTGAGAGGTGTTCCCATTGCTTCTATTACCGCATTTGAAACAAAGTTTTCGGAAGCGATAAGCTCAATTTTGTTTCTCTGACGGTTTACCTCATTTTCAATCGCATCGGCGATTTCGGGGTCGACTTTTCTTATCTCATCGGTTGTGTACATATTCAACTCTCCATTCTGATTGTATTTACTTATTATTATATACTTAATTCGGAAATTTTGCAAGTGCTTTAAATGACAATTTAAGAAATTTAATTACATTTTTCTTTTATAGTTTGCACAAACCTATTGCAAAATCGGCACATATGTGTTATAATTATACAAAAGAGTATACATGGAAGATTACAAAATTGTGCAAAGTGATAAAATATTATTTTCCTGCAACTTTTTAAGTATCTCGGCGGTATTGTATATAGAAAACAAAAAATATAAAATAAAAAAGGGGATGTTTTTATGAAAAAAAGGATAACGGCACTGGCACTTTCGGCAATTATGTTAGGCATGTGCGGAATAAGCGCTTTGGCGGAAACACCTATGGAATACGCACTGAAATCCGTTAAGGAGCGTATCGGGAATACGGATGAGTACACGAATTTCGACAGCGATACATATGAAGACGAAAACGGAATTTTGTATTCGTTCTCGTGGCAGATTGACAAGGATAAATACGAAAGGCTGTATGTCGGCTGTACGCAAAACGGCACGATACGGGAATATTCGGACGACAGTGCGGAGCGTGCGGACTACGGCGTGAAATTTATTCAGAACAGAATTTCAAAGGAAGAAGCGGTAAAAAGGGCGCAGCAGCTTGCGGATAAGCTGAATCCGTCGCTGAAAGGCGAGCTTATTGTTGAAGTGCCGGAGGTATATGACAGCTACGATTTTCACATAAAGAGAATTAAAAACGGACTTGATGTCGTATGTGACGGCGGCAGCATTACGCTTGACAAAAATGCGGAAAAGATTACAAATTACAATGTTGCCGTAACCGAGAATACGGAATTTTTGCCTGCCGAGAATTTAATCGGTAAAGATGCCGCAATGAAAAATTACGGCGAAAAACTCGGTATGGAGCTTGAATACAAATTTAAGTATGATTATAATAAGGAAAGGCGTAAACGCGAAAGAAAGCTTTATTTGCAGTATACGGCAAATAATGATGATAAAATCAGCGCAATCGACGGCGAAAAGGTAACTCCTGTATGCGATATTGTTTTGTATAGAAACATGAGCGGCGGTTCTGCCAAAGCGGAAGCGATGGAGGCAGATGCGGACAACGGATTCAGCGATGCGGAAATAGCCGAGCTGGAAGCCGTAAACGGACTGCTTTCAAAAAACGAGCTTATAAAGCTTGCAGAGGATAAGGTCGGCATAGACAGCAAGCTTGAGCTTGATAGATTCGGACTTTACAAAGAAGCGTATTACTCCGATGTTCCGGTGGAATATGTTGCAAGAATGAATTTCAGAAACAAGGACGACAAGACAGGAAAATTCGCAAATGTTTCGATAAATGCGAAAACGGGCGAGGTTATATCTTTCTACAAGAGCGGTGCGGCCGAGGACGATAACAACAGGCTTGCGGACGACAAGCTGAAAGCGATAGCCGAAGAAGCGGCGAAAAAGTTTGCCGGTGCGAAATTTGGCGAATACAAGCAAAAAGGCGACGGCAAACACGGATATTTCACATATTCAAGATATGTCAACGGTGCAAGGTTTGATAATGACAGCTTATATGTAAATGTAAATATTACGTCCGGCGAGGTTGACGGCTATAACATAGCATACACAAATACGGTGTTCCCGTCCGTCGCAGGAATCATGGATAAAGCGGCTGCGGAAAAGAGCCTGTTCTCTCAGGTTGAATACAAGACCGTTTACGTTAAGACGGAGGACAGGAAAATGGTTCCCGTATACGATTTCACGGACGAAAAGCCGCTTAGCACAGACGCAAAAACGGGCGAGCTTATCAGCAACGGCAATGTATACGAAGCGGAAGTTTATGATTATAACGATATAAAAAATCATTATGCAAAAAATGAGATAAAGGCGCTTGCGGAACTCGGAAACGGCTTGAAAGGCGAAAGTTTCAGACCTGACGAAACGATTACGCAGGAAGATTTCTTAAAGCTGCTTTTCGGCAGATATACCGATGACGTATACGAGCGTATGGACATTGAAAAAGCCGGCATTGCGAAAAATGCTTCTGCTGCCGTAACAAAAGAGGACGCCGCAAAGATATTGGTTTATAACCTCGGAAACGGTATGTATGAGCTTGCACAGGAGGATATTTTCAAATCTCCTTTTGCGGACGTAACGGAAAATGTGGGATTTGCCGCTATTCTCAAAGGAAAGAAAATAGTAAGCGGCGATGAAAACGGTATGTTTATGCCGAAAGAAAATATTACACGAGCAAATGCCGCAATAATGATTTACAGATATTTTGTAAGCAACGGACACAATTAATATTATATCATGGTGAACTTCTAAAAAAACGGGGCTTTAGCAAAATGCACAGACCGCATAAAGCACTATTTTTCTAAAGCTCCTAAAAAGGGTGTTGCAAAACAATTTTGTTTTGCAACACCCTTAATTTTTTAGTCTTCAAATCCGTTAGGATTGTTTTTCTGCCATCTCCATGAATCAAGGCACATATCTTCGATGCTGTTTTCAGCTTTCCAGCCAAGCTCGTTCAGAGCCTTTGTCGGGTCGGCATAGCATTCGGCAATATCGCCGGCACGAGGCGGGTCGATTACATACGGAATTGTCTTTCCGCTTGCTTTCTCAAATGCCTTTACTATATCGAGTACTGAATATCCTTTTCCCGTACCGAGGTTGAATATGTGAACTCCCGGTTTGTCGGACTCCACATCAACTGTTTTAACATGACCCTTTGCAAGGTCTACAACGTGGATATAATCTCTTACGCCGGTGCCGTCGTGCGTCGGATAGCTGTTGCCGAAAACGTGGAGCTTTTCAAGCTTGCCTACGGCAACCTGCGTTATATACGGCAGCAGATTGTTCGGGATTCCTCTCGGATTTTCGCCTATGCGGCCGCTTTTGTGAGCGCCTATCGGGTTGAAATATCTGAGAAGCGTAACGGAAAAACGGTTGTCCGATACATAAAGATCCTGTAAAATCATTTCAAGCATAAGCTTTGTCGAGCCGTAAGGGTTCGTCGTATGCAGCGGAAAATCCTCTTTTATAGGCACTGTTTTCGGGCTTCCGTACACCGTTGCGGAAGATGAAAATACTATGTTGAATACGTTGTATTTCTGCATCAACTCCAAAAGGTTGAGCGTTCCCGTGATGTTGTTGTGATAATATTTGAGCGGAATCTGCACGGATTCGCCGACTGCTTTAAGTCCGGCAAAATGGATTACGCTGTCGATTTTATTTTCTTTGAAAATTTGTTCGAATTTATCGTAGTCAAGCATATCGCATTCATAGAATTTGAAATCCTTGCCTGTAAGGTCTTTGATTATTTCGAGTGATTTCGGCGATGAATTTGCGAAATTGTCCATAACCACAATTTCATATCCGGAGTTCAAAAGCTCCACGCAAGTGTGGCTTCCTATGTATCCTGCGCCGCCGGTTACTAAAATCTTCATATTAATGCCCCCTGTTTATTTTTGATTATCTTTATTATATACCAAAAAACATATTTTTTCAATAGCTTTTTATAAATTTGTTGTTTTTTACAAATATATTGACAATTGAATTGAAATGTTGTATAATATCATTATATGCAAAAAAGGATGAATGTATATGGCTAAATGTATATTTAAAACCGTGGCATTGGGATATTCCAAGGAAGAGGTCGTAAAATATATTCTGGATATGAGCGCGGCGGCGGAAAAAGAGGTTGCGTCCGCCGGGCATCAGGTGGAAATTTATAAAGAAGAAGCGGCAAGGCTCAAAGAAAAGCTAAAGGCTAAAAATGCAGAATTGAAACAGCTTAAAGAAAGGATGAACGAAAATGCTTAGTGATGAAATACTTAAAATTCTTGACGAGGATTGCAATATAGAACCGGAACAGATTGCCGTTATGACGGATTCGTCTGTGGAAGAGGTTTGCGATGCGATAAATAAAATGAAAGAAAACAACGTTTTGCTCGGCAACAAAGCTATAATAAACTGGGAAAAAACGCACGTGGAAAGCGTTACGGCGCTTATCGAGCTGAAAGTCACTCCGCAAAGAGGCGAGGGCTTTGACAAGGTTGCGGAGCGTATATATAAATATCCGCAGGTAAAATCGCTCTATCTTATGTCCGGTGGATTTGACCTTTGCGTTATAATCGAGGGCAAAAGCATGAAAAACGTTGCGCTGTTCGTTGCGAGTACGCTTGCGCCGATGGAATCGGTTGTCAGCACGGCGACGCATTTTGTGCTGAAAAAATACAAAGACCACGGCACAATTTTTGAGGATAACGAAACTGACGACAGGCAGGTGATTACTCTGTGAATATACAAAATATTTTATCGGACAGAGTTAAGAGCATAGAACCGTCCGGAATAAGAAAATTTTTCGACATAGTGACAGAAATGAAAGACGCCGTATCTCTCGGAGTGGGAGAACCGGATTTCGTTACGCCGTGGCATATAAGAGAAGAGGGAATTTATTCCCTGGAAAAGGGCAGCACGCACTACACGTCCAATTCGGGTCTTTTGCCGCTGCGTGAAGAAATATGCAAATATTTGAACAGAAGATTTGATTTGAAATACAATCCGAAACAGGTGCTTGTAACCGTGGGCGGCAGCGAAGCCATAGATATATGCATACGTTCCATAGTAAATCCGGGCGAGGAAGTGCTGATTCCGGAACCGTCTTTTGTATGCTACAAGCCTTGTACTGTGCTTGCCGGCGGTGTTCCCGTGCCTATAGTCACGAAAGAAGAGGACGAATTTCGTCTTACGGCAGACGCACTCAAAAAGGCTATAACGCCGAAAACAAAGCTGCTTGTGCTTCCGTTCCCGAACAATCCTACCGGCGCCGTTATGCGCAGAAAGGATCTCGAAGAAATTGCAGAGGTGCTTAAAGGTACGGATATAGTTGTTTTGTCGGACGAGATTTATGCGGAGCTTACGTATGGCGAAAACCATGTTTCCATAGCTTCCATACCGGGAATGTACGAAAGAACCATAGTTGTAAACGGTTTTTCAAAAGCGTATGCAATGACGGGCTGGCGTCTCGGATATGCCGTGGGCGATGAGCAGTTCATAAAATCGATGACGAAGATTCACCAGTATGCCATAATGAGCGCACCGACAACAAGCCAGTATGCGGCGATTGAAGCACTTAAAAACGGCGACGATGATATTGCAATGATGAAAAAAGAATATGACTACAGAAGAAAAATCGTAGTTGACAGTTTCAGGAAAATGGGACTGGAATGCTTTGAACCGCAGGGCGCATTTTATGTATTCCCGTGCATTAAAAAGCTCAATATGAAGTCCGAAGAATTTTGCGAACGCCTGCTGCGGGAGGAAAAAGTTGCGGTCATTCCCGGAACGGCTCTCGGCGAAAGCGGCGAGGGATATTTCAGGGCATCGTATTGCTATTCCATCAAAAATTTGAATATTGCGCTTGCAAGAATTGAAGAATTTGTGAAGAAATATACGAAATAATAATATTTTATTAATCCGCAGGTACGGATTTATCCGGTGTCTGCGGATTAATCATCTGTCCCACCCTCCTCCCCTGCACTGCGCTGCGGTCTGTGCATTTTGCCGCAGCCCGAATATAAATTTTACCGAACGGAGATTTTCTTATGACGCTGAAAAAAATTGCGGAGCTTGCCGGCGTATCGGTTTCGACGGTATCAAAGGTTATGCACGGAAATACGGAAATAAGCGAAGAAACGGCGGCGGCGGTGAAAAACGCCGCAAAGGAACTCGGCTGCCTTGAAAAATATTATAAAGGCGAATACGGAAAGCCGGTAATAGCCGTTATAATTCCGGAAGTATGCAGCGAATTTTACAGCAATATAGCGTCGGAAACAGCAGCATTTGCGGAGCGGCACGGAGCAGCGGCAATCTTTGCGCAGAGTATGTTTGACGGAGACAAGTGCACCGAAATCGCCGACTATCTTTCGTTCAGAGGTATGGCGGACGGTATTGTAATCATCGGTCATTCGGAACTTAAAAAGAAGCTTGATGTGCCGTTTGTAATAATAGGCGGCAACGATAAAAGCGCTTCGGACTGCATATATATGGATATGGAAAATGCGGTTTCCGATGCCGTAAAACATCTCATTAAATGCGGACATAAAAAAATTGCGTATGTCGGGGAGCAGCGAACATCATCCAAGCTGGCGCTTCTGAAAAAAATCATGAAAAAAAACGATATTCCGCTGAAAAAAGAATATACGTATGTAAGCGGCGGACGGTTTATGTCTGCCGGATTTGCGGGTGCGGAACAGCTGCTTTCGCTGAAAAATCCGCCTACGGCAATTATTGCTGCATACGACTATATAGCACTCGGCATGATGGAATATTTCAAACTGCACAATATAAGCGTACCGAAAGACATTTCGATAATAGGCATGGATAATATAATTGCGGCGTCGTGCAGCAATCTGACTTCGATTGCCTTTGATTATAAAAGCATATGCCGTGAAACTGTGGATTTGCTGTTTAAACGTATCGAGAATAAATATTATTGCCCGAAACAAAGTATCGCCTTTGATGCGGAGCTTGTTATACGGGAGTCTGTCGGAAATATAAAATAAGACGGGACGATGTGTCGGGCGTCCCGTCTTATTTTAATGACTGCTGAACAATTACAAAATGCACTCATATACTAATTTTTCGGCATTTTGTAATTGTTCAAGTGCAAGGATTTTGTGCTTTTTTGCCAAAAGTCTTGCACTTTCAAGTCGGCTGTCGTCCCCCGACAGTTGACTTGAAACAGTAATTAAATCAATGTCGTGAACCTAAAAACGGCATTCTTATGCTGTTTTTAGGTGTGAAACCGAAGGTTTCACACAAATGGTTTCGCAAAACCATTTGTTCAGTAGACATTATTTTATATATTATTTTTTATTTATCGGATAGCATACTTCCGTCACAAATTCGTTCGGGTCGGACGTTTCGTGCGGACTTACATGGTAAATATTGAACATAGGCCCTGCGTATTCATATCCGTTTGCTTCGACCCACGAAGCCACGGCGGCATTCGCCTCGGAAATCAGCTCGTATGACCCTTTGAACGTGCAGCTTGCAAAGGTTACGGGCGGCAGCGTTCTGAACTTCACGTGTTCGGTATCGGGATAATTCCCTTTAACGGTTTTCTGCGCTTCTACGTCAACGTCATGCTCCTTGTATTCTCCGTCATAGAATACAACGCTTGTGTAGCACGGGTCGGACGGCACGAGATTCATGCAGTCTGTTTCCTCGCAAAGCACCTGCCATACCATGCCTTCGTTTTCATATTTCGGGATTGTCATTCTTACGCACGCCGCATATCTTTCCGGCAGCGTCTTTAAAGTTACATTGTAATTCATAATATTATCCTTTCCCAGCCTTTTCACGGCTGCGTCCAGAAGTCTGAGCTTTTGCGATGTGTCCTCCGCTTCGGCTTCAAGCTCTTTTTTTCGCAGCGACAAATACGTCCGCAGCTTTTCGGCATCGTCGCAATGCGTCATAATATCCCCGATAACGGATAAACCGAATCCCATGTTTTTGAGTGCGGTTATTCTGCCTGCTATTACGAGCTGTTCCTCGCTGTAATATCGATATCCCGTGAATTTATCCGTTTTGACGGGATGTAAAAGCCCTATTCCGTCATAATGCCGCAACATTCTTATACTCACTCTGGACAGTTTTGAAAAATCTCCTATTTTCAGCATATTCCAAGGTACCTCCGATATATTTGTTTTTTGAGCTCATGTATATTATAACACCTTACACAGTGTCAGAGTCAATACTTTTTTTCAAAAAAATTTAAAATTTTTAATCAAAATCGGAAAATTTATTGACTTTATTCAAAAATTGGTGTAAAATATAAGATGTGTTATAATGCAATGTTAATTTTCAATTAATATCATGGGTGTGCTTTATTCGGCACGGCGCTCCCATATCTTAAGAAAGGATACACATGTATGAAGCATTTTTTAACAATTATAGTGAACGGAAATAAGCTTGATACGATTCAGCTTAATAATATACCGGCATTTGCGAGCGGCAGGCTCACCATAGGCCGTTCGGAGGACAACGACATTGTTATTCCTTATGCGGCGGTATCAAGACATCATGCCGTGATTGAAATAAGAGGAAACGGCGTTGACATCGTAGACGCCGGAAGCCTGAACAAGCTGCGTGTGAACGGCACCGCATACGAACGTATTCGTATGACAAACGGAACGAAGGTTGTCATAGGCACTTCGATGGATAATGTAACCTTGTGCTACAACACGATAGATGACATGGTTCAAAACTCGGTATACGACGAACGTCAAGCGCCCGTGAGCCGCCCGGCACCGCAACCGCAGCCGCAGCAGCAGTCGGAGAATACGCATATCAGAATTAATTTTGCACCAAGGCTTTTTGCCTTTCTTGCGGATTTCACAATCTGTATGTTTATGACAATAGGTTCGGCGGTTATAATGCTGTTTTTCTTCGGTAAGCTTCTCCACAGCATGAAGCTCATGGCTTTGCTTTCCGCACTTGTCGCAGTGTTCGTAACATGGCTTTATTTTTCGATGGGCGATTCCGGCGAGAGCATGGGAACGCTCGGAAAAACGATACTCGGAATATGTATTGTAGACAGGAAAACAGGCGGCAGAATTTCTTTCGGTCAGGCATCGAAAAGATATTTTGCGAAGATTTTCTCAACATTGATTTTGTTTTTGGGATATTTGCCGATATACGGAAATCACCAGACCCTTCATGACAAGATAGCCGGCACTGTGGTTGTGAAAAATCCGAGAACATAAACATATATATTGAAAGGAATGAACTTTACAATGGAAAAAATGGGATTGAACGAAATACGCGAAAAGTTTCTGAGCTTTTTTGAATCAAAGGGCTGTTTAAGACTCGGAAGCTTTCCGCTGATTCCCAAAGACGATAACAGCCTTTTGCTGATAAATTCGGGAATGGCGCCTATGAAAGCGTGGTTCACGGGGGCGAAAACCCCTCCGAGAAAAAGAGTTACTACCTGCCAGAAATGTATTCGCACACCGGATATAGAGCGTGTTGGAAAAACGGCACGTCACGGCACATTCTTCGAAATGCTCGGAAACTTTTCATTCGGAGATTATTTCAAACACGAAGCAATCAACTGGGCATGGGAATTTATAACGGAAGTTATGCAGATTCCGAAAGAAGTGCTTTGGATTACGGTATACGAGGACGATGATGAAGCAAGAGATATATGGATAAACGAGGTGGGTGTAGACCCCGAACGTGTTGTTAAAATGGGTAAAGAGGACAATTTCTGGGAACACGGCACAGGTCCGTGCGGTCCTTGTTCGGAAATCCATGTAGACAGGGGCGAGCAGTATTCCTGCGGTCCGAACTGCAAAATCGGCTGCGACTGCGACAGATTTATGGAAATCTGGAATCTTGTTTTCACTCAGTTTGACAAGCAGGAGGACGGCACATACGAAAGACTCGCAAATCCGAATATAGATACGGGAATGGGTCTTGAAAGACTTGCGGCATACAAACAGGGTGTTGCAAACCTCTTTGAAGTCGATACCGTTCAGGGCGTTATGAAGCATATCTGCAAAATAGCGAACACGGAATACAAAAAAGATGACAAAACAGACGTATCGCTGCGTGTAATCACCGACCATATCAGAAGCACGGTAATGATGATTTCGGACGGTGTTATCCCGTCGAACGAGGGCAGAGGATATGTATTAAGACGTCTTTTAAGACGTGCGGCACGTCACGGAAAGCTGCTCGGAATAGACAAACCGTTCCTCTATACAGTTGCGGACACGGTTATAAACGAATCCGAAACGGCATATCCGGAGCTTGCGGAGAAGAGAGATTACATTAAAAATATAGTAAAAATAGAAGAAGAGCGTTTTGACGCAACAATCGACAAAGGTCTCGCAGTGCTTGAAGAATACCTCGAAAATTCCAAGGAAATAACGGGAGAACAGGCTTTCAAGCTTCACGATACTTACGGTTTCCCTCTTGATTTGACAATAGAAATCGCCGAAGAAAAGGGAATTAAGGTTGACACAGACGGATTTGATGCCGCTATGAAAAACCAGAAAATGACGGCAAGAACGAGCAGAAAAGACGGCTCCAGCTGGGAAGCGGAGGACGAACTCAAATTTGAAAATGCCGAAAAGACAGTGTTCGACGGCTACAGCACACTTGAAGAAACAAGCAAAATCACGGGTCTTGCAAAAGATTCGGAAATTTCCGATTCACTCAAAAAAGGCGACAAGGGCGTTATAGTAACGGAAAAAACTCCTTTTTATGCGGAAATGGGCGGACAGGTCGGCGATATAGGTAAAATCACCTCTGGCGGAGCGATTGCAAAGGTAGTCGATACGAAAAAATCGGCAGACGGACATTTCATGCATGAAGTCGAGGTTGAGGACGGCGAATTTAAAATCGGCGGCAGCGTAACGCTCAAAGTTTGCAGAAAGAACAGAATGGCGATAGGCAGAAACCACAGCGCAACGCATTTGCTGCACAAAGCGCTCAAAGAAGAACTCGGAACGCACGTTGCACAGGCAGGCTCGCTTGTAACTCCGAATCATCTGCGTTTTGACTTCTCGCATTTTGAAGCCATGACGAAAGAACAGCTTAAAAACGTTGAGAAGAAAGTGAACGAGAAAATCCTCGAATCACTCCCGATAGTTACAAAGGAAATGCCGATTGAAGAAGCTAAAAAGCTTGGCGCAGCGGCGCAGTTCGGCGAAAAATACGGCGATACGGTTCGTGTTGTTTCCATGGGCGATTATTCCGTTGAGTTCTGCGGAGGTACGCACCTCGAAAATACTGCACAAATCGGTCTTTTCAAGCTTATATCGGAGAGCGGAGTAGCTGCCGGAGTAAGAAGAATAGAAGCCGTAACCGGCGCAGGTGTGCTTGAATACATCGAAAAGAAAGATAAGCTTATCGAGGACACGGCACAGGCAATGAAATCGAATCCGAACGATATTGCGGAAAGAGCTGCGGCGCTCGTGAACGAAGCGAAAGAGCTTTCGCGTGAGCTGGAAAGCGCAAAGGCAGGAAAGGCCGTAAGCCTTGCCGAAGACCTCATAAAGACGGCTGAAAACATAAACGGAATAAACGTAATTACGGCGAAGATAGACGGCATGGGAGCGGACGATTTGAGAACGCTCGGAGATTCGCTCAAGGATAAAGAACCGAATCTTGTGCTTGTGCTTGCAGGCGTAAACGGAGATAAGGCAACACTCGTTGCAATGGCTACGAAAGAAGCTGTCGCAAAGGGTGCAAATGCCGGAAAGATAATAAAAGAAGTTGCAAAAACGGCAGGCGGAGGCGGCGGAGGCAAGCCGGACAGCGCACAGGCGGGCGCAAAGGATTTGTCCAAGCTCGACGAAGCACTCGCTTTGGTTAAAACACTTATATAATATAAAAGGAGGCGTTGGTATGGCAGATTGTATTTTTTGTAAAATACTTGCCGGAGAAATACCGTCACAAAAAGTATACGAAGACGATTATGTATATGCGTTCAAAGACATCGACCCCGTAGCACCGGTACATGTGCTTATAATACCGAAAGAGCATATATCGTCCGTAAACGAGATAACAGGCGAAAACAGCTCGGTTATTTCAAAAGTATTTGAGGCGGCACCGAAAATAGCGGCACAGTTCGGAATGGACAAAGACGGCTACAGAATAGTTACAAACTGCGGCGAAAAAGCCGGTCAGACAGTACATCATATTCATTTCCATTTGCTTGCCGGCAGAGATCTCACATGGCCTCCGGGCTGATACGGCAAAATACATTTACCAAAACGTTCGGACGGCACTGCTGTTCGGACGTTTTTTGGAAATATTTACAGAAGAAAGGAGATTATCATGTCGGAGCTTGCGGATTTAATAAGACAAAGTGAAAATATAGTTTTCTTCGGCGGTGCGGGAGTATCGACCGAAAGCGGCATACCGGATTTTCGCAGCGTTGACGGATTGTATAATCAAAAATACGACTATCCGCCGGAAACAATTCTTTCGCACACATTTTTCGTTAATCATACGGAGGAATTTTATAAATTCTACAGGGACAAAATGATTTGTCCCGGAGTTTTGCCCTGCTCGGCGCATACGGCGCTTGCAAAGCTCGAAGAAGCAGGAAAGCTGAAAGCTGTCGTAACGCAGAATATCGACGGGCTTCATCAGGCGGCAGGCAGCAAAACCGTGTATGAGCTTCACGGCAGTGTGCACAGAAACTACTGCATGAAATGCGGAAAATTCCACGGTATTGAAGCAATTACAAATTCCGAGGGTATACCTCGCTGCGAATGCGGAGGAATCATAAAACCGGACGTTGTACTCTACGAAGAGGGACTGGACGGAAATACGCTAAACGGCGCAATCCGTGCGATTGAAAATGCCGATATGCTTATCGTCGGCGGAACGTCGCTCACGGTATATCCGGCGGCGGGTCTCATAAGATATTACGGCGGAAACCGTCTTGTGCTGATAAACAAAACCGAAACGCCGTATGACAAATCGGCGGATTATGTCTATCATGACAGCATAGGGAAAATTTTGAGCAATGCTGTATGTAGTTTGTGATATGTATAAAAATCACATGAAAAAATTTGATTATGAGTTATTTTTTTGTCAAAGTGTATAAATATTATAAAATCACTTGAAAAATAATCGGTTTTGGTATATAATTTATTATTGGGAAGAAAATATACATAAAAGTTGAATAACGGGGTCTTATTCCCTGTTGAACAATAAAAAAATTAAGTTAAAGAGGTGCGTACAATGTTAAACAAAAAATCAGTTGAGGACATTAATGTAACCGGCAAAAGAGTGCTTGTAAGATGCGATTTCAATGTTCCTCTCGATGAAAACAGAAATATTACGGACGAAACGAGAATCGACGGCGCTATGCCGACAATAAAATATTTAATTGATAACGGCGCAAAGGTTATACTTTGCTCTCATCTCGGCAAGCCGAAGGGCGAACCGAAGCCGGAGCTTTCTCTTGCACCGGTAGCCAAGAAGCTTTCCGAAAAGCTCGGCAAAGAGGTTGTTTTCGCAGCTGACGCAACAGTTGTGGGCGAAAACGCAAAAAAAGCCGTTGCGGAAATGAAAGACGGCGACGTTGTTCTTCTCGAAAACACAAGATACAGAAAAGAAGAAACAAAGAACGAGGATAACTTCAGCAAAGAACTCGCTTCTCTCGCAGACGTATTCGTAAACGATGCGTTCGGTACGGCTCACAGAGCACACTGCTCGAACGTAGGCGTAACGAAATATATAGATACGGCCGTTGCAGGCTACCTTATTCAGAAAGAAATCGAATTTTTGGGCAATGCCGTAAACAATCCGGAAAGACCTTTCGTTGCTATTCTCGGCGGTTCAAAGGTATCTTCGAAAATATCCGTTATAAACAATCTGCTTGAAAAAGTTGATACTCTTATAATCGGCGGCGGTATGTCTTATACATTCATGAAAGCCTGCGGCGAAAACGTAGGAAACTCTCTGCTTGAAACAGATTATATTGATTATGCAAAAGAGATGATGGAAAAAGCAAAAGCAAAAGGCGTTAAGCTTTTAATCCCCGTAGATACTGTTGTTGCACAGGATTTCTCAAACGACGCTCCGCACAAAACTGTTGAAAGAGGCGGAATCGAAGACGGCTGGGAGGGTCTTGACATCGGCGAAAAGACAATAGCTCTCTTCAAAGACGCAATAAAAGACGCTAAAACAGTTGTTTGGAACGGACCTATGGGCGTATTTGAAATGCCTACATTCGCAAAAGGAACAAACGCAATAGCGGCAGCTCTTGCGGAAATCGACGCTACGACAATAATCGGCGGCGGCGACAGCGTTGCGGCTGTAAATCAGGCAGGTCTCGGAGACAAGATGACTCATATTTCAACGGGCGGCGGCGCAAGCCTTGAATTCCTCGAGGGAAAAGAACTTCCGGGAATCGCTGCATTACAGGATAAATAATATAAACTTTAAAGCCTTTACACATTGTATTTACGCAGTAAAGGCTTAAAGACTTTTATGCAAACACAGAAAACAGGTAATTGTAAAAACAAAAAGCGGATAATGGGACGATATAGCTAAATTCGCCTATCGAAGTCAGCGCAAACCCTATTCAGCGGCACAAACCCAAGCCTCCCCTGTGTAAGGGGAGGGGGACCGCCTGTGGCGGTGGAAGGGTTGTAAAAAAACTGTGTAAGGCGCCGGAAGCTGCTGCGCAGCGGAGGTGTGGGGACCACGTTAGTGGTGGAATGGTTGTAAAAAGCCCTCTATAAAGCGCCGTGCAGCGAAGGAACAGCTGTACAATATAAACACGAAAATCCGCATAATACCATACGTTATGATATTTTGCAATTAACCAAAAAAAGATAAGGAGAATTAATCATGAGAACAAAAGTTATAGCCGGAAACTGGAAAATGAATAATACACCCGCAGAGGGAACAGCTTTGATAAACGGTATCAAGGCCGCTGCCGACGCATCAAACGCAGAAGTTGTTGTATGCACACCGTTCGTATGCCTCCCGTCGGCAGTCGAAGCCGCAAAAGGCAGCAAAATCGGCGTTGGCGCAGAAAATATGCACTTTGAGGACAAAGGCGCATTCACGGGCGAAGTGTCTGCCGATATGTTAAACGCCGTAGGCGTTAAATACGTTGTAATCGGTCATTCCGAAAGACGTGAATATTTTGCCGAAACAGACGAAACAGTAAACAAAAAAGCAATTAAAGCTCTCGAAAAAGGCATTACTCCCATAGTATGCTGCGGCGAAACATTGCAGCAGCGTGAAAACGGAATAACATTTGATTGGATTGCAATGCAAATTAAGCTTGCTATGAAAGGCATTTCCAAAGAAGACGCAAAACGTGTTATAATAGCATACGAGCCTATCTGGGCAATCGGAACGGGCAAAACGGCTACGGACGAGCAGGCGAACGAGGTTTGCGCAGATATAAGAAAAACACTTGAAAAAGTTTATGATAAAGAAACAGCGGACGCAATCCGTATCTTATACGGCGGAAGCATGAACGCAAAAAATGCAGCCGGACTTCTCGCACAGTCGGATATAGACGGCGGTCTTATAGGCGGTGCAAGCCTTAAGGTTGAGGATTTCTCAATCATCATAAACGCCGCAAACTAATCAATTCATCAGCCTGCTGAAAACGGCGTAACGATATTAAATCAGCAGACGGAAAGGCTACAAAAATGAGTAAAAAACCTTTATGTTTAATGATACTTGACGGATACGGCATAGCTGCGCCGGGATCGGGCAATGCAATTTCGGTTGCCAAGACTCCGAATATGGACAAATATCTTGCAGCGTATCCGCATACACATCTTAATGCCAGCGGCATGGACGTAGGTCTGCCGAACGGTCAGATGGGAAATTCCGAGGTAGGACATACGAATATAGGTGCAGGTCGTATAGTATATCAGGAGCTTACAAGAATAACGAAGTCTATAGAGGACGGCGATTTCTTTGAGAACGAAGCACTGTGCACCGCAATGAAAAACTGCAGGGAAAAAGGCACAAAGCTTCACTTGATAGGTCTTTTGTCGAACGGCGGCGTTCACAGCCACAACACGCATCTTTATGCGCTTATGGAAATGGCGAAGCGTTTCGGACTGAAAGACGTGTATATTCATGCGCTTTTGGACGGCCGCGACGTTGCTCCCGATTCCGGTGCGGACTTTGTGAAAGAGCTTTATGACAAAGCGGAAGAGATAGGCGTAGGCAAGGTTGCAACGGTTATGGGCAGATATTACGCAATGGACCGTGACAACAGATGGGACAGAGTGGAAAAAGCATACAACGCAATCGCTCTCGGCGAGGGTGAAAAAGCGGAATGCGGAATATGTGCCGTTAAAGACTCCTACAAAAAAGAAGTATTCGACGAATTTGTGGTTCCGACAGTTTTGGACGGCGGCGCAACGGTTGACGAGGGCGACAGCATCGTATTCTTCAATTTCCGTCCCGACCGTGCGAGAGAGCTTACAAGATGCTTTGTTGACGATAATTTCACAGGATTTGCAAGAAAGAAATATTCTAAAGTATTTTATGTGTGCATGACTCAGTACGACGCTTCAATGCCAAACGTTGAAGTGGCATTCAAACCCGAAAAGCTTACAAATACACTGGGAGAAATTCTGAGCAAAAAAGGTATGACGCAGCTGAGAATCGCCGAAACGGAAAAATATGCGCATGTAACGTTCTTCTTCAACGGCGGTGTTGAGCAGGTTTATGACGGCGAAGACCGTGCACTTATAAACTCGCCTAAGGTTGCAACGTACGATTTGCAGCCGGAAATGAGCGCATATGAAGTTACGGACGAGCTTTTAAAACGTATAGCAAGCGACAAATATGACGTAATAATACTCAATTTCGCAAACTGCGATATGGTAGGTCATACGGGAATCATGAGTGCGGCTGTGAAAGCCGTTGAAACCGTGGACGAATGTATGGGCAGGGTAGTTGACGCAATAATCGCAAAAGGCGGCTGCGTATTCATAACGGCAGACCACGGAAATGCGGACTGTATGGTTGATAAGGACGGCGGACCGTTCACGGCGCATACGACAAACCCCGTTCCGTTCGTTGTAATCGGAAAAGACTGCAAGCTTCATCCTGGCAGACTTGCCGATATAGCTCCGACAATGCTCGAAGTACTCGGCATAGAGAAACCGGCAGAAATAACAGGCACAAGCTTGTTTGAATAAACCAAAAAATGCAAAGGAGTTGTAAAATGTAATCATTTTACGGCTCCTTTGTATTTTTTGGTTGTATTATCTTGACAACGACATATATTTATGATATACTGTAGATAGGCGGGATATGCCCGAAAAACAACAAAAAAAGGAGATTTTGTCATGAAAAAATTACTTTGCTTTATACTGGCGATTTTCATAGCGGCATCAGGCAGTGTATCGGCTTCGGAGCTTGATTTTCTGGACCGTGTATATACCTCGTATGAAGAAAATACTTCTCTGACGCTCGAGCTGAAGCAGCCGCTGACGTTTTTAAAACTCTTGAATTCCGAATACGATACTTTTCAGATGTTTGACGCACAGATGTTTTTCGAATCGCTTGCCGATATGAATATGACGGCGGCGGCGAAAGTGAATATTTCTGCGGATTACAAAAAAATTCAGCTTTCCGTAGAGGGAGTATCAAGCATTCCCATGCAGATTAACAGGAATCTCAGGCTTACTGCCGATACAAAGACGGGTATGTGGCTCGACATGGATTTTTCCGATGACAAAAATCCGAAATATACATATATTATGCAAAACCCCTCTATGAACAAATATATGACGGCGGACGTTATCGCCCTTATGCGTGAAACAGACCCCGACAATGCCGAAAAAAGCATTTCGCTCATGAAAGCCTTTTTCAATAAAGACGTTATACAGGCACTTTCAAAGACAGCGAAAGATTCTCTAATCAAAAATTCAAAAATGACGAAAAACGGCAAAATATACACGTTTACGTTTGACGATAAGGGAATCAAGCAGTTTTATTTCGATATTTTCGAAAAAATAAATCCGATTATCTCAATGACTATGGACAAAGACGAGAAAAAGGAATTTGAGGAGGCATACAAATCGGCGAAAAAGGCTGTTTCGGAGCTTGAAATAGTCGGTAAAAAAGGCATTTCCATGAAATACACGCTCGACAGCAGCGGAAACATCTCCGTTTCCGAAATATCCGCAGAGATAGACACAAATGTTTTTGATTTCATCAAAGCGCTTTTCGGATTCCCGGCAGATATCAAAAAAGAGGATTGTAACATAAATTTTGTTTTGAACGTAAAAAGCGAATTTAAAAATGTAAATAAATCCGTAAACATAACCGCACCGGTCATAACTGCCGAAAATTCGTTCAATCTGAATGAATACATCAGGCAAAACAGCGCAACACCCGATTATGATTATGACGACTGCTGGTTCACTGTAGAAACGGACACATACAAAGAATACGAAAACGGCGAACTTGCTTTTCCGCTGAGAGATGTTGCCGAAGCTTTCGGAATACCGAAAGAGAACATAAGCTGCAGCAACGGCGTTATAACGATACTCGGCACGGGAAAGGGTGCTGCGGATTTTAAAACGGCGGTAATAACCGAAAACAGCACTGCTATGACTGTTGACGGCGAATCGTTTGAACTGCACACTCCCGTAACGGAAACAAACGGAAGGGCACTTGTTGACACATCGTTTATAAAATTCCTTTTCGACGCCGATTATTCCTACGGAAGTTACGATGTTATAACCGGGACTGTGGAGTGCAGCTTTGAACGTGCATATTATGACGACAACGTCTTTGAAGATTACGAATATGACTTCGATACCTGCGACGATTTCAGCGTTTATTCCGAATCGGTTATAAAAGCGGACAACGGCAGCATAATCATGCCTGTTCGGGATATTCTCTTCGGATTTAATATATACGACGATTCGTATACATATGAAAACGGCGTCCTTACGGTTTCGGCAAAAAAACCGTTTAAGACGCTCACCGCAACGGCTGGAAGCAACGTTATAAATGCGGACGGAAAAGAATATACAATGAATTCCGCAGCATTTGAAAAAGACGGCGAAATGTACGTTGACATATCTTTTGCCGAAAAGACATTCGGTGTAAAATTCGTTTCGGGCGAATACGACATCAAATATCACAGTATCGACTGCAGATTTGAAAAAATCGGCAAGCTTAAAGGCTCAAGCCTTATCGGTACAGCAACAGAACTCTAATTATACGGAGGCGCAGCAAAATGGAATCATTTTGCCGCACCTCCTTTTGAGGTTTTACAAAAGGAGCCGGCGTTAATAACATGATATACAACATATATTCGGATTATCTCAAAGAAAAATACGGCGAGAAGGTGTACAAGCTGCCGGTAAATCTGCCGATTACCTGCCCCAACAGGGACGGCACGTGCGGCAGCGGCGGCTGCATATTCTGCGGCGAAAAAGGTACGGGATACGAAAGCCTGTCGAATCAGATAGATGTTAAAGACCAGTTGGAGCGCAATGCGGAATATATAGGCAAAAAATACGGTGCGAAAAAATTTATCGCATATTTTCAGAATTTCAGCAATACGTATATGCCGCCGAACCTCTTCAAAGAATATATTTCACAGGCATATGCGGAAAAAATCGTCGGAATAGACGTTTCCACAAGACCGGATTGCATATCCGAAAAATACCTTGAAATTCTTGCGGAAACAGGCAAGGATATAACCGTGGAGCTGGGATTGCAGACAGCGAATTACAACACGCTGCACAGGCTGAACCGGGGACACGGACTTGCGGAATATATATCAGCCGTGCTGAAAATAAAAACTTTCGGATTTAAGGTATGTACCCACGTAATAATCGATATTCCGTATGACGGCACGGAGGACGTTGCGGAAACCGCCAAAATAATATCCGTACTGAAAAGCGATTTTGTAAAAATGCATTCGCTCTACGTGGTAAAAGATACGGTTCTCGAAAAGCTGTATTCGTCCGGGGATATAAAGCTGCTGACGGCGCAGGATTACGTTGAAAGATGCGTGCTGTTTCTTCGGTATTTAAGACCCGAAACGGTGGTTCAAAGGCTCATAGGCAGAGCACCGGAAGAAGATACCGTTACGGCGAACTTCGGTATAAGCTGGTGGAAAATAAAGGATATGATTCTTGAATACATGCAAAACAACGGATATGTTCAGGGCGATTTATACCGTGACGTTTCCGCTGCCGCAGTTGAAAAATTTACAGGTGAACAGAATGATAAAAATTAAAGAAGCTATAATAACCGAAGGAAAATACGATAAAATAAAGCTTTCACAGATTTTCGACACACTCATAATCTGCACGGACGGATTCAATATATTCAAAAACGAAGAAAAGCAGGCGCTGATACGCCGTACCGCAAAAAAATGCGGAATAATAATTTTCACGGATTCGGACCGTGCCGGATTTCTGATACGGAGATTTATTTGCGGAATCTGCGAAAACGAGTGTATAAAACACGCATATATTCCGCAGATTAAAGGAAAGGAAAAAAGAAAAAGCGAAGCTTCCAAAGACGGATTTTTGGGAGTTGAGGGAACGGACAACGAACTTATCATAAAAGCCGTTGAGCAGGCGGCGTCTGCGGCAGAGGAAAAATCCGATAAACGGATTACAAAAAAAGATATGTATATGTTCGGGCTTTCCGGCGGTGCGGACAGCTCCAAAAAACGTGATTTTGTGCTGAAAAAGCTCGATTTGCCGCTGGGCATGAGCTGCAATGCCATGGCTGCCGTTTTGAATGTGCTGTTCACATATGATGAATTTGAGAAATTTTTGCAAAATATTTACTGAAAACATATTGCAAAAAATCATATTTTGTGTTATACTATAGGGTGAAGTGTAACATATTCGCTTGTTATGTCTGAATTTGTATGGGGGATTATACAGCTTCAGACTGTTGATACATAGATTTATATTATTAATTGGAGGTTCAAAACAGTGATTAAAAAAGTAGCTATCTTAACCGGCGGCGGCGACTGTCCGGGTCTTAATGCGGTAATACGTGCCGCAACAATGACGGCAATAAACAAATACGGTCTTGAAGTTGTAGGTATCAAAAACGGATACAGAGGTCTTTACCTCGGAAAAAGCCAGATGATTCCGCTCACAGACGATAACGTCGAAAACATCATCGGCAAAGGCGGCACAATACTTTATAACTCAAACAAGGACAACCTTTTCAAATACCCCAGACGTTCAAAAGAAGGTCTTGTACGTGACGAAAACGGAAACATCGTATACGATGATTTGTCCCATGTTGCCGTGGACAATCTTAAAAAAGAGGGAATCGACGCACTCGTTATAGTGGGCGGCGACGGCACTCTCACTTCGGGACGCGATTATTCAAACATGGGTGTAAACGTTATCGGTGTTCCGAAAACAATAGACAACGATTTAAATTCAACAGACGTTACATTCGGATTTGATACGGCAGTAAACCGCTGTACGTCCGCAATCGACAACCTTATCACAACCGGTGAAGCTCATCACAGAGTAATGGTGCTTGAGGTTATGGGACGTGACGCCGGTCATATTGCGCTTTCAACGGGTATAGCTTCCGGTGCGGATATAGTTCTTATACCGGAAATCCCGTATGATATAAATAAAATTGTAGAGAAATCAAGACAGGTTCTTAAGAGTAATAAACAGTATGTCATTGCCGTGGTTGCGGAGGGTGTTAAGCTTCCCGGCGGTGAGAATGCCGTTGGCATTACAACCGATTTTGCTCCGGACGGTGTAAAATATAAAGGCGCAGGCGACGCTATCGCAAAATACATTGAGAATGCACTGAATTCCGACCGTGACGAAAACGGATACGCTATAAGCGAAACTATAATGGACGTCGAAGCACGTGCCACGATTATAGGGCATATTTCAAGGGGCGGCAGTCCTACTTCGGGTGACAGGATTTTATGCACACGCTACGGCTCCTATGCGATTGACGCTCTCATGAGCGGAAAAACGCATCACATGGTAGCATTAAAAGAAAATGTGCTTACTGCCGTACCTCTTACGGAGGTTATTCCGAGCAACAATATGCACAGCAATTTCAGACCGGTTGATGTAAACGGCGAGCTTGTTTCTCTTGCGAAAACGCTTGGAATTTGCTTTGGTGACTGACAAAAAAACAAACAAAAGTACAGCCGATTTTTTCGTCTGTACTTTTGTTTGTTTTTAATATAATTGTGTGTTTTGTTTTGTCGATTTTGTACAATACATAGAAAATATGTTTTTTTTCAAAAAATCCTTTACAAATCGACAATTTTAATGTATAATTATACATATAAGAATATACGTTTGTATAAAAATTCAAGCAGAGGGTGGTAAAATGAAAAAGGTTTTTATTGACGGAAAAGCGGGAACAACGGGACTCAGAATTTTCGACCGACTTTCTCTGAGAAAAGATATTGAAATAATGTCGCTGAAAGAGGAAGAAAGAAAAGATGCGGAGTGTCGGCGAAACGCTCTTAATTCCTGTGATATAGCTTTTTTGTGTCTGCCCGATGATGCGGCAAGGGAAGCCCTCAGCATGGTGACAAACAAAAACGTGAAGATTTTGGACACGTCAACGGCGCACCGAACCGATGCGGATTTCGCATACGGATTCCCGGAGCTTTCGGAAAAAATGCATAAAAATATAAAGGAAATGAATAAAATCGCAGTTCCCGGCTGCCATGCAAGCGGATTTATCGCACTTGTATATCCGCTTATCGAAAGCGGCGTAATATCCGCCGAAACGTATCTCACTTGCCATTCGATTACGGGTTACAGCGGCGGCGGCAAAAAAATGATTGCGCAGTATGAAGCCGAAGTGCGTGATTTCAGGCTTGACGCTCCGCGTCAATACGGAATCGCTCAAAATCATAAGCATCTGAAAGAAATGGTGAAAATATCCGGTATTGCACAGGCTCCGGTGTTCTGCCCCATCGTATCGGATTTTTACAGCGGCATGACGGTTACTGTACCGCTTTTCAAAAAAGATATTGTAAAAGGCGATATAAATTACATAAAAGAAGTATATAAAGAAAAATACAACGGAAAAATCGTCAGCTGCGCCGAAACTCCGAGCGAGGACGGCTTTATCTCGGCGGCAGAGCTTTCCGGAAAGGATTCGATGCGCATAAGCGTTGCCGGAAACGACGACCGCATACTGCTTGTCGCAATGTACGACAATCTCGGCAAAGGTGCTTCGGGAGCGGCAATCGAATGTATGAACATCGCTCTCGGCGAAGATGAAACAAAAGGCTTGATTATATAGGAGGAATACATCGTGAAGAAAATTTCGGGCGGCGTATGCGCCGCAAAGGGTTTTAAAGCAAGCGGTATTCACTGCGGAATCCGCAAAAATAAAACAAAAAGGGATTTGGCTCTGATAATGAGCGACATACCGGCGGCTGCGGCTGCCGTTTATACGACAAACCTCGTAAAAGGTGCGCCGATATACGTAACAAAGGAAAACATAGCGGACGGATATGCGCAGGCTGTAATCTGCAACAGCGGAAACGCAAACACCTGCAACGCAAACGGAAAAGAGCTTGCCCGGCAAACCTGCGAGTTTTTGAGCCGTGAGGCAGGCATAAAAAAAGAGGACATTATAGTTTCTTCAACCGGCGTTATAGGGCAGCCCATGGAAATTGCGCCGTTTGAAAACGGTATGCCGGAGCTTGTGAAAAGTCTCGGCGATTTCAGCTGCCATGCGGCGGAAGCCATTATGACTACCGATACGAAACGCAAAGAGATTGCATACAGCTTTGATATAGACGGAACGGAATGTCACATAGGCGGCATTGCCAAAGGCTCGGGCATGATTCACCCGAACATGGCTACCATGCTTGTTTTCGTAACGACAGACGCAAAAATAAGCCCGAAGCTTTTGCAGGAGGCGTTGTCGGAGGACGTTAAAAGCTCATTTAATATGATAAGCATAGACGGCGACACGTCTACGAACGATACGGTTGCGGTGCTGGCGAACGGAATGGCGGAAAACAGCGAAATTCTTGCAAACACACCGCAGTATGAAACATTCAAAGAAGCTTTGCACGCAGTAACGGTATATCTTTGCCGTGAGATTGCAAAGGACGGCGAGGGTGCTACGAAGCTGCTCGAATGTAAGGTTTCGGGGGCGGACAAAGACGAAACGGCGAAAACGGTTGCAAAATCGGTTATCTGCTCATCGCTTCTGAAAGCGGCGATGTTCGGTGCGGACGCAAACTGGGGACGTGTGCTTTGCGCCATAGGCTACAGCGGAGCGGACGTTGATGTTGAAAAAATAGATGTAAGCTTCAAATCGGCAAAAGGCGAAATTCTTGTTTGCAAAAACGGCAGCGGCGTAGACTTTTCGGAGGAAAAAGCGAAAGAAATTCTGCTTGAAGACGAAATTGAAATTCTTGTAGGTCTGAACAGCGGAAACTGCTCGGCAACGGCATGGGGCTGCGACTTAACATATGATTATGTAAAAATAAACGGCGATTACAGAACCTGATAATACGAAAAGAGGATTAATAGGTATGACAATATCAAACGCACAGAGGGCAAGCGTACTTGTACACGCTTTGCCGTACATACAAAAATATTACAACAAGGTTGTTGTCGTTAAATACGGCGGCAACGCAATGATAAACGAAAAACTGAAGCAATCCGTTATGAGCGACATTGTTCTTATGTCGCTCATCGGCATAAAAGTCGTGCTTGTGCACGGCGGCGGTCCGGAAATAACGGAAATGCTCGACAAGATAGGCAAAAAATCGGAGTTTGTGGACGGTCTCAGAGTAACCGACAAAGAAACCGTTGATATTGTACAAATGGTGCTCGGCGGAAAAATCAACAAAAGTCTTGTAAATCTTTTGCAGAACAAAGGCGGCAAGGCAATGGGACTCTGCGGCACGGACGGACATCTGATTGAAGCAAAGCAGAAAGACCCTCGGCTCGGATTTGTCGGCGAGATAACAAAAGTAAATCCGCAGCCGATACTCGACGTTTCCGACAGCGGATATATACCGGTTATTTCCACAATCGGCTGCGATAACGAGGGTAATGTATACAACATAAATGCAGATACCGCAGCGGCGAAAATTGCGGCGGAACTTCATGCCGAAAGCCTTATTTCCATGACGGATATAAGCGGAATCATGCGTGACCCGTCCGACCCCGAAAGTCTTATTTCGAAGATAACGGCGGACGAAGCACCGAAGCTCGTTGAAAGCGGTGTCATTTCCGGAGGAATGATTCCAAAGGTGAACTGCTGCATAGATGCCATTCATGCAGGCGTTAAAAAGGTATTCATAATAGACGGACGTATTCCTCATTCTATCTTGATAGAAACGCTTACCGATGAGGGTATAGGAACTATGTTTGTAAAGGGTGAGAATAATGAACACATTTGAACTTGACAGTAAATATATAGCCGACACATACGCACGCTTTCCCGTGGAGATTGCGGGCGGAAAAGGCGCTTTGGCTTTCGGAGCGGACGGAAAAGAATATATTGACATGGGCAGCGGAATAGCCGTTAATATATTCGGATTCTGCGATGAAGCATGGCAGAAAGCGGTTACGGAGCAGATAAGCAAATTTCAGCACACATCAAATCTCTACTATTCCAGACCTTGCGCCGAGCTTGCCGAAATGCTCTGCGAAAAAACGGGAATGAAAAAGGTGTTTTTCGGAAACTCCGGTGCGGAAGCGAACGAATGTGCAATAAAGGCGGCGAGAAAATATGCCGAAATTCACAAAGGAAAAGAATATTATACAATAGTAACGCTGAAAAACAGCTTCCACGGCAGAACGCTGACAACGCTTGCGGCAACGGGTCAAGACGCATTTCACAAGGATTTTACACCGCTGACGCCGGGTTTTGTGTATGCCGAAGCGAATAATGCCGAGGACGTCAAACGGCTTGTGAGCGAAAACAAGGTTGCGGCGATAATGTTTGAATGTGTCCAGGGCGAGGGCGGAGTTAATCCGCTGACGAAAGAATTTGTGTCGGAGCTTGCCGAAATCGCAAAAAAAGAAGACATTCTTCTGATTACAGACGAGGTGCAGACCGGCAACGGACGCGCCGGAACGCTGTACGCATATATGCAATACGGCATTATGCCGGATATTGTAACCACGGCAAAGGGTCTCGGCGGCGGATTGCCGATAGGAGTTGCAATGCTCGGAGAAAAAGCCGAAAATGTATTTTCACCGGGTATGCACGGTTCAACCTTCGGAGGAAATCCGATAGCTTCGAGCGGAGCACTCAGCATACTCAAGAGAATAGACAACAAGCTGCTCGATGAAGTAAATCAGAAATCGGAGTTCATAAAGAATGAGCTTTCGGGAGCGAAAGGAATAAAATCCGTAACAGGACTCGGACTTATGCTCGGAATCGAAACCGAAAAACCGGCTGCCGAAATTGTGAAAACCTGTATGGAAAACGGGGTGCTTGCACTTACGGCAAAGACAAAGGTAAGACTGCTTCCGCCGCTCAACATACCGATGGAGCTGCTGAAAAAGGCAGTTGAAATCATCAAAAACGCTGCGTGCTAAGAAAGCGTAAAAATATTGGGAAAATATTGAATTTTGTTTTAATATAGTGTATAATATATACATACTTAAAAGGGAGTAGCGGCGGTTCGACCGTAATACTTTGCGTCAATACGATTTAAGAAAATCCGCAGGTATTTTAAACAGCAAGACTTTTATTGTACTTCGGTGTGCAATAAAAGTCTTTTTTTGTTTCGTTACAAATTGAGAAAGGAAGATGAAAATGGAATTTTTAATTTTTACGATTCCGACGGTAAAGCAGCTTATCATGTGGGCGATAGGCGGTATTTTGATCTATCTCGCCATAAAAAAGGATATGGAACCCGCACTGCTGCTTCCTATAGGATTCGGAACAATACTTGTAAATCTGCCGTTGTCCGGGGCGGTAACGCAGATAGTAAACGGAGCAACGGAAGAAGGCATAATAGACATACTTTTTAATTTTGGTATAGCGAACGAATTATTTCCGTTTCTGCTGTTCATAGGAATTGGTGCAATGATTGATTTTACACCTCTTCTCACAAACCCAATGCTGATGATATTCGGCGCAGCTGCGCAGTTCGGCATATTCTTTACACTTGTTGTCGCACGTGCGCTGGGATTCGATATGAACGACGCCGCCGCAATATCGATAATCGGCAGTGCGGACGGCCCGACCTCTATTTATGCCGCAAACTACCTGAAATCGAAATATTTCGGTGCAATCCTCGTGGCAGCATATTCTTACATGGCACTTGTGCCGGTTATACAGCCGCCTGTAATAAAGCTGCTTACGACGAAGAAAGAACGGCTGATACGTATGCCCTACGACAGCAAAAGCGTAAGCCGCCGCACTAAGATACTCTTCCCCATCGTAATAACTGTTATATCCGGCATTTGTGCACCGAAAAGTGCGGTTCTCATAGGCTTTTTGATGTTCGGAAACCTCATAAGGGAATGCGGTGTGCTTAACAATCTGTCGCAAAGTGCGCAAAATCAGCTTTCAAACCTCATAACCCTTTTGCTCGGAATCACGGCGGCGTCCAAAATGCAGGCTGAAAGTTTTCTGACTGTTCAGACGCTTATGGTTATGGGACTCGGGCTCGTTGCGTTTATTTTTGATACAGCGGGCGGAGTGCTGTTTGCCAAATTCCTTAATTTGTTTCTCAAGAAAAAGGTTAATCCCATGCTCGGTGCGGCTGGCATATCGGCATTTCCGATGTCCGGCAGGATTGTGCATAAAATGGGACTGAAAGAAGATTGTCAGAATTTTCTGCTCATGCACAGCACGGGCGTAAACGTATCGGGACAGATAGCTTCGGTCATTGCCGGCGGTATTCTGCTGAAGCTTGTCGGATAGTAAAGCTAAATTCGCACAGCGAATTTAATTTAGCTGTTTCGCAAGAAACAATTTAGCTATCGAGTGAAACGAGATAATTTAGCTTTGCACGTCAGTGCAAAATTTAGCTGATATAATATACAGACTTACAACCCCTCAGTCACCTAACGGTGCCAGCTCTACCAAGGCACGCCTACGTATGCCGCAGGCATTACTCCGGTGCCCTTACACAGGGGAGCCCAAGTAGGGGCGGATATTATCCGCACGCAAAATCAAAATCAATTGCAGGTTTCACGAAAAATCCGCATAAAATCATGCATTATATATTTAGTAAAAACAGATAAGGAGAATTTCGATGGAGATAATAGAAATTGCCGTAAAAGGCACACTCAGCGTTTTTCTTGTAATGGGAATAATAATAGCTGTAACATATTTGATGAATAAATTTTAATCTGTATAATATTTTCCTGCGGTGCGGCATAAAATATATTAATAAATAATGCCTGCTTCCTGTCGGCGGCAAAAAACACTTTGCCATGGCAGCCATTAAATACCGGAGGAAAAATTATGCGAAGAAAGATAAGAATAATATTGCTTACGCTGTCGGCGGCAATGTGCGTATATTTCAGCGTCCACACGCTTGTAACGCAGATAAGGCGATATGCCTTTCCGCACGTTGCCCTAACAAGCGAAAAGGTTGACGGCGAATATGTTGAAAAAACGTTCGTCACGAAAGGAATATCGGGATATTTGGGAAAAGCCGCCGATTTAATATTCGGCGGTAATTTTGCCGATAATACAATAACTCTCGCAGTATCGGGAAACGCAGATGTCGAAAAACCCACCGTTTTGGAAGACGCAAAACCCACGCCCACACCGGTTATTCAGGCAAAATCGGAGGAACGTAACATTTCCGCAGCCGGCGGCAAAACCAAGCTTTCGGATAAAATAACAATCAACAACGAAACAAAATATGCACTCAATTCCGCCTCGCTGATGAACAGCGAAAAAGCCGTTGTTTCAAAGCCTAAGGTACTCATAGTACATACTCATGCGACGGAAAGCTATCAGCCCGATGAAAAATATAATTTCCGGAAATCGGAAAACGACAGAAACACAGACAACAATTATAACATGGTCGGAGTCGGCGATATACTGGCGGACGAACTTTCAAAATGCGGCATTGATGCCGTTCACATAAGAACGCAGCACGATTATCCGCAGTATAACAATTCATATTCACGTTCGTGCGCAAGCGTTGAAAGTGTATTGAAGAAAAATCCCGACATAAGTATTGTAATAGATTTGCACCGAGATGCAATAATGCTCAAAGACGGTACGAAAGCGAAGCTTGTAACAAAAATAGACGGTGAAGCGGTCGCACAGGTTATGCTCGTCGTGGGCACAGACGAACTGGGCCTTAAACATGACAACTGGAGAACAAATCTGAAATTTGCCGTTCAGCTGCAAAATGAATTATTAAAGATTTCTCCCTCATTTCCAAGGCCGATAAACCTAAGAACGTCACGTTTCAACGGTCATCTTGCACCGGGGGCGGTGATTATAGAGGTAGGTGCTGCCGGCAACAGCTACAGCGAAGCGGCTGCTTCGGCAAAATATATTGCGAAAGCACTGTCCGAATACATAAACAAATAGGCGCTTTAGCAAAATGCACAGACCGCATAAACCACTATTTTTCCAAAGTCCCAAAAAAAGAGTGTAGCAAAACAATTTAGTTTTGCTACACTCTCTCATTAATATTCAGGTTATATTTCTTCGTCCTTATGCTTTGCATAACATTCGCTGCAATAAACAGGTTTGTTATTCTTGGGCTCAAAAGGTACTTTTGCTTCCGCACCGCAATCTGCACAATTTATCGTGTACATCTTTCTTTCTCCCCTGATACTGTTTTTGCGGGCAATTCTGCAATCTTTGCATCTTAAAGGCTCGTTCTGAAATCCTTTCTCAGCATAAAATTCCTGCTCGCCGGCTGTGAAAATAAATTCATTTCCGCAGTCCTTACAAATTAACGTCTTGTCTTCGTACATGTTTTCCCCTCACTTTTGTTTTTCATCCTGCTTAAAATTCCCTCAGACATTGTGCATTGTGCGTTGTGGTAAATTTTAGATTTAGGACCTTTTTATTTTTTATAAAGGCACAAAGCCTGTATAACACATTCAGTCAAGTATATCCCTGCTGTTTTCAAGTTTATGCTTGATTCGTTGAAGAGCGTTGTCTATTGATTTTATCGGGCAATCCAACTTTTCCGCAATTTCCCCGTAGCTAAGCCCTTCCAAATAATGCTCCAAAACCTTTTTTTCAAATTTGCTGAGTATTTTAAGAATCTTCTCGTCAATACCCTTATAGCTTTCCGCTATAATCATATATTCTTCAGGATTTGAACTGTAATCGCACTCCAATGTATCTATAAGCATTCTGCCGTCATCATCGCCGCCTTCTTTATTGTAGAGCGACACATACGAATTGAGCGGCAAATGCTTCTGCCTCGTTGCCGTCTTTATCGCCGTTATAATCTGGCGTGTAATGCACAGCTCCGCAAACGCTCTGAAGCCTGTCCGCTTATCCGGTTTATAATCTCTTATAGCCTTAACGAGCCCAATCATACCCTCCTGGATAATATCTTCTTTATCTGCCCCGCGCAGAAAATATGTTCGTGCGCGCGCATTAATTCCGACTCTGAATCTGGACGCCAAAACCTCAAAAGCTTTGCTGTCACCTTTTTTTGCCGCACGAACAAGGGTTTCATCCGAAACAGCGTCCAGTTCAGGTATATTTTTTACCATTATACCCCCTCCTCGGCTGTTATATATATTGTACACTAATAATATATAAATGTCAATACTTTTTACTATTTTTCTGCATTTCTACAAAGATAAAAGTGTAATATTTGTATAATATGCACAAGCCACCCAAAATATGTATCAGCTTCGGTCGAATTCGAGGAATATGGTAACAGGTCCGTCGTTCAGGAGCTCTACCTGCATATCCGCTCCGAACACGCCATGCTCCGCACAGCCGAGTTTTTCCCTGCACAGCGAAAGGAAATATTCGTACATTTCATTTGCGAATTTCGGCTCGGCAGCCTCCGAAAAGCCGGGTCTTGTACCCTTTCTGCAATCGGCATACAGCGTGAACTGCGACACCGTAAGGATTTTTCCGCCGACATCATTTATATTCAGATTCATTTTGCCGTTTTCATCTTCAAAAAGCCGCAGCTTTATGATTTTGTCAAGCATCTTTTCCGCCGTCGCCTTTGTATCGTCCGGACCTATGCCGAGCAGAAGAAGGTATCCTTTTTCAATTTGCCCTGCGACCTCTCCGCCGACGGAAACTTTCGCATATTTAACTCTCTGAAGTACAACTCTCATTTTTTATAACCTTAACCTTATTTATTTTTTTATCGTCTGCGTCCGCAATCTCAAAAACCGTGTTTTCAAAAACGACTTTTTCGCCGGCTTCGGGCATTTTGTCCATAAGATTTATCAAAAATCCGCCTACGGTATCTGCGCCGAAATCCTCTTCATCCTCATCGGATATTTCGATATCCGCAAGCTCGCATACATCGCTCATCGGCTCTGCGCCGTCAACATAGAAAGTATTTTCGTCCACAACCTCCGTACCCGTTTCCTCATCATCATATTCGTCCTGGATATTTCCGAGAATGGATTCTATCAAATCCTCCATCGTTACAATACCGGCAGTACCGCCGTATTCATCAACAACAACCGCCATATGCAATTTATTCTTCTGCATTTCTGAGAAAAGCTCGTTTGCCAGCTTCGATTGCGGCACAAAATACGGTTTTATCATATGGTCGTTTATGTTAAATTCTCCGCCGCCGTCCTTTATATACGAAAGAATTGATTTAATATGCAGTATTCCCCTGATATTATCGAGATTCTCCCTGTATACGGGGATTCTTGTATATCCCTCTTCGGACGCAACCGCAAGAATCTCTTCATACGAAGCGTCAAGAGGAACTGCCACAACGTCCGTTCTGTGCGTCATAACTCTGTTGACAGCCGTATCGTTAAATTCAAACACATTGTTTATCATTACTCTTTCGGTTTCCGGAATTGCACCCGTTTCCTCGCCCTCTTCGACCATCTGACGTATCTCCTCTTCCGTTACGCTGTCGTCTATGCTGTTCGGGTCAACCCCAAACAGTCGGAGCATAAGATTCGTTATATGACTTACCAAAAAGCAAAAAGGATTCAGCACCCACATCACGGCATAAACCGGAATTATAAGTGCAGACAGTGCCTTTTCGGGGTTTTTGTACGCCAATCTTTTCGGAAGCTGAAACGCCGCAACAGGACCCAAAAGTGCCGCAGCCGTAAAGCCTATCACGCTCTCGAAAATATTTCTGCCAAACAAAAACACGCTGAAAACAGCTATGCTTATAACGAAAAACAGCTGCGAAATCTGCCGTGCCTTTTCCGGCACAAGTCCGTCCCTCTCCGGCAGTTTAAAGGCAAAATCCGCTCCGCGAACATCGTCCTCCGCCATTTTTTTCAGCTGCTTGTCCCCCGCAATTCCCGCAGCATAAGCCACGGCATAAAACAATCCCGAAACAACAAGCAACAAAACAAACAAAATAATTACGTATGCCGGAGATAAAGCAAAGCCGCACCCCGGCGCTGTACTATCCGATAACATCATTTTCTCCTTTCAGAATCAAACACTTTAATTTTTGTCCAAATCTTTAAACAGCTCCGCCGCAGACAAGCGCATATAAGGCGCAATCCATACAAATCCTATTCCGAGCGTTAATATACCGAGCAAAAACCACAGTATAAACGACAGATAAAATCCGAAAATCTTTCCTCGCTTTTTCGACGATATTCTGAGCGTTTTCCCTATAGCCATTCCGGCGGATATATCGCCGTAGGTTTCAAGTACATATGTAAGCGGCGCATATGCCATGAGCGTATATATTATCACAATAAGCTCAATCAGCATAACGGCTGCCGCTCCGAATATCCCGTTTCCGCCGAGAAGCTTGTATGCCGCAAAAGAAAGCACATTGAATATTGTACTTTCGAGTATGATAATTCCGAACGGCACTGCCGCTGCAGCACCCCTGACATTCAGCTTCTTGTATGCGCAGAATATCTTATCTATAACGGGTCTTTTTCCGCAGACTTTCGCCGTGAAATACATTCCCTCGCCTACGCATACGGGCAGATATACGAAAACAGCCGCCGCAAGATACAGGAGTCCGAATATTCCCGAAAAAATCCCGTTATAATTATCATCCATATTCTGAATACACATAAACTGTATCGTAAATATAACGAGTGCCGGTGTGGATTTTATCACAAACGACGCAAGTCCCGCACCGACGCATCCCGATACATTGCCTTTATATGCACCCTTTGCTTTTTTCTTAATTTCTTTAAAAGACATGATACTCAGCCTTTCCATATTTTTTTATCACCGTATCGGGGCTTATACCTCCATTATAACCGGTAATATCATCGGATTTCGTTTTGTATTGTTATACAGGAACGATGACAAATCGTTCTTAATCTCTGTTTTCAGCGTAGCCCAATCCGTAACGCCGTTTTGTGCGCAGTTATTCACGGAAACCTTTACAATATCCCTGATACTGTCCATGAGATTTTCGGATTCGCGCACATAAACAAATCCTCTGGAAATAATATCCGGGTCGGAAACCGGAGCTTTCGTTTCGCTCGAAATAGTTATTATAACCACTATCAGACCGTCCTGTGCAAGGTGTTTTCTGTCCCGCAGAACTATATTGCCGACGTCGCCCACTCCCAGACCGTCCACAAGGATACGTCCGGACGGAACGGTCGTTGCAATCTTTGCCGTTCTTCCGTCAAGTTCAAGCACCTGTCCGATATTCATTATAAATATATTTTCTTTCGGTATGCCTACTTTTTCCGCAAGCCTTGCATGGGTTTCCAGATGTCTGTATTCACCGTGCATCGGGATAAAGAATTTCGGCTGAGTCACTGCAAGCATTATTTTCAGCTCTTCCTGGCACGCATGACCGGATACGTGTACCTCGTCCAAAGCCTCATAAATTACCTCTGCGCCGTGTTTAAACAGTTCGTCTATCACCTTTGCAACCAGCTTTTCGTTTCCCGGTATCGGGTTTGCGCTGATAATTACCAAATCGTTTCTTGTAATTTCAACTTTTTTATGTCCGGCAAATGCCATTCTTGAAAGTGCGCTCATCGGTTCGCCCTGGCTTCCCGTTGTGCAGAGTACCACCTGATGCGGTTTATATTTATTTATATCGTCAAGCGATATAAGTGTTCCCTTGGGAATATCCATATATCCGAGAGTCATCGCAACTTCTACGATATTTTCCATGCTTCTGCCGGATACCGCAACCTTTCTGCCGTATTTTACCGCAGAATTTATTACCTGCTGCACCCTATGAATATTTGAAGCAAAGGTCGCAACAATAATTCTTTGTTTCGTATGGTTCGCAAATATTCCGTCAAAAGTTTCTCCCACAGTCGATTCCGACATCGTATATCCTCTGCGTTCAACGTTCGTACTGTCCGAAAGCAGTGCCAAAACGCCCTCTCTGCCGAGTTCGCCCAAGCGTCCCAAATCTATCATGCTGCCCGCTATCGGCGTGCAATCTATTTTGAAGTCTCCCGTATGGATTACAACGCCCTCCGGCGTGTGTATAGCAAGCGCAACAGCGTCCGCAATACTGTGATTTGAGCGGATAAATTCAACACTGAAATTTCCTATCTTCACAATGTCCGAGGCTTTCACGCACACAAGCTTCACTTTGGAAAGCATTCCGTGTTCTTTGAGCTTCGTTTCCACCAATCCGAGCGTAAGCCTTGTTCCGTATACCGGAACGTCAAGCTCTCTCAGCACATAAGGCAGTGCGCCTATATGGTCCTCATGACCGTGCGTTAATATTATCGCCCTTATCTTATCTTTGTTTTTCTTCAAATATGTTATGTCCGGAATTACCATATCCACTCCGAGCAAATCATCATCCGGAAATGCCATACCCGAATCAATCACTATGATATCGCGTCCGCATTCATAAACATACATATTTTTTCCAATTTCGCCAAGTCCTCCCAACGAAACCAATCTTAATTTTGGTTTTCGTGCCAAAAAAATACACCTCCGTAATTTCTCAAAAATCATACGTCGGACAATCATCGCCCGACAGCTTAATTATAGTATCATTTTAATTTTTTGTTCCGGTCAAAAAATTTATTATTGAAAAATTTTACACATACCTGTAAAATTTTATTCCAATCAAATTTAGTATACCTCGATTTTACCAAAAAATGAATTTGCAAATATTATACACAACATATGCCGCAACCCATGCGGCAGACGTTTGATAAAGCATCGCAAACACTGCGGTTTTCAAGCCGCCGATTTCACGTTTTATAACCGAGAATGCCGCAACGCACGGCATATAAAGCAGCGTAAACACCAAAAACGAAACTGCGCCGGCAGGTGTAAACATCTGCGTGAGTGCTTCCGTGATGCGATCCGCTCCCGTTAAAACGGCAAACGTGCTTATAACCGTTTCTTTCGCCGTAAGTCCGGTCAAAAGTGCCGCAACGGCTCTCCAATCGCCGAAGCCGAGCGGTCTGAATATCGGAACCGCCGTTCGCCCTATCGCCGCAATCAGGCTTTTCGACGAATCGTTTGTCCAATTGAAGCTTGTATCAAAATTTTGCAATGCCCATATTATTATCGATGCAAGAAATATTATTGTAAACGCTTTTTGTATAAAATCTTTCGCCCTGTCGCACATATGCAAAAACACACTGCGCACAGACGGTATTCTGTATGCCGGCAGCTCCATTACAAACGGCACGGGACTGCCCCCAAACACCGTATCTTTGAGCAAATACCCCGAGATTGCCGCAGCAGCCATGCCGAACACATAAAGCAATATCATCACAAGTGCATGGTTTCTGCCGAAAAATGCCGTTGCAAACACCGTATATACAGGCAGCTTCGCACTGCACGACATAAACGGAATCAACATTACCGTCATCTTTTTATCTCTCTCACTTGAAAGCGTTCTCGTTGCCATGACAGCCGGCACGCTGCACCCGAAGCCTATCAGCATAGGCACAAAGGATTTTCCCGAAAGGCCTATTTTTCTCAGCGGTTTATCCATAACAAACGCAATCCGTGCCATATATCCGCTGTCCTCCAGCATAGACAGGAAGAAGAACAGCACCAATACGGACGGCATAAACGAAAGCACACTTCCCACACCGGCAATCACTCCGTCCAAAACAAGAGAATGAAGTCCGGAATTTATATTTGCCGCAGTCATAGCGGAATCTGCCGCCATTTTAATGCCTAAAACGGCGTTTTCCAAAATGCCGTTCAGAAATCTGCCGGCAACGCCGAAAGTAAGCCGGAATACGGCAAGCATAATGCCGAAAAACAGCGGTATCGCAAGATATTTGTTCGTAAGCACCCTATCTATCCTGACGGAACGCATTTGCTCCCTCGTTTCGCCGTGTTTTACAACGTTTTTGTCGCATATTCGCCGTATAAACGAATAGCGCATATCCGCAAGCGCCGCTTCTCTGTCCGTACCCAAAGACATTTCCATACATTCCATAATATGTTCGATTATATCCGCTTCAGCTTTGCCGATACCGAGAGTCTTGCTCATAAGCTCATCGCCCTCTGCAAGCTTCGTTGCGGCAAACCTCACGGGGATACCCGCAGCATTCGCCTTGTCCTCTATGAGATGCGCCGTTGAATGAATTGCTTTATGTACAGGTCCGCTGCAAAAATCGTTTTTCATCGGCAGCCGTTTCTGTTCCGCCGTCTTTGTCGCACGCTCAACAAGCTCGTCTATCCCCTCGTTTCTGCTCGCCGATATTGGTATGACGGGAACTCCGAGTTCGTTTTCCAAGCCTTTTGCATCAATATAATTTCCGTTTGCCCGAACCTCGTCCATCATATTAAGCGCCAAAACCATGGGTATATCAAGCTCCGTAAGCTGCATTGTCAGATACAGATTTCTTTCTATATTCGTAGCGTCCAGAATATTGATTATTCCGTCTACATCGGAATTTAAGAGGAAATCTCTCGTCACAATTTCCTCCGCCGTATACGGCGAAAGAGAATAAATCCCAGGCAAATCCACAACGATACTGCCTTTTTCCCCTTTTATTTCTCCGTCTTTTCTTTCCACAGTCACTCCCGGGAAATTGCCGACGTGCCGGTTGCTTCCCGTGAGTACGTTGAACAGCGTGGTTTTTCCGCAGTTTTGATTTCCTATAAGTGCAAATATCACGCATTTCCCACCTCATCAATCTCGATAATCATTGCGTCTTCTTTTCTTATAGTAAGCTCATAACCCCGCAAAAAAAGCTCTATCGGGTCTCCAAGCGGTGCTGTTTTGCGCACCGTAACCAATGTTTTCGGAGTAAGTCCCATATCAAGCATGCGCCGCCTCAATGCGCCCTCTCCGTTTACCTTTGTAATGATTCCGCTTCTTCCTGCTCCAAGTTCATTTAAATACAACTTGTCACCCCTTATTTATTCTATGCGGTCGGGAAGAAGTATATCCTCAAATTTTGCACCTATAACTTCTGCAAGCACACACGGGTTTATCTCTATCTGATACCCGATTTTTCCTGCGCTCACAGCAAAGCTTTCAAGCGTTTCCGCCTGTTTGTCTATCACTGTTTCAAACTGTTTTTTCATTCCTACGGGACTGCATCCGCCTCTGATATATCCCGTTATCTTGTTAATATCCTTGACGTGAATCATCTCAACGCTTTTTTCGCCTACGCTTTTCGCCGCTTTCTTCAAATCAAGCTCGCCGTCCACACGGATTACAAAAACGAAATAATTTCCGCTTTTGCCTTTCGTAACAAGCGTTTTATACACTCTGTCATACGGCAGACCTATTTTTTTCGCAACGCTTATTCCGTCGATGTTTTCGTCTGCGGCATACGAATGTGCCTCAAACGGCACTTTTTTCGCCTGCAAAATACGAACTGCGTTCGTCTTGAATTCAGCCATAAATTCTCATAGCCTTTCTGTCCGCAGCGAATTTGCCGGGCATATCCGCTGCGAACCGCCGAATACGCCCGTATGTACAACCGCCGCCCCCGACAGCCTGGAATTTTTTCTGTCGGGGGACCGGTATTGTTTCTGCTTAAAATTTTTCTTCACGTGCGGAGCTTATATTCTGCGCAAGGCTTTTCAGCTCCTCCACATTGTTAAATGCCGCTCCGCTCTGAATTATCGTTTCCTGAATAAACGACGGAAGCGACTTGAAATACATTTCCGTATCGCTTTCAAACTTCATAAAGCCATCACCTCGGCTTTATTATGTCCGTTTCTTTTTCAGTTTATTCCTGCGGATTCTCATTACCGTTTTCATCATCTGCGGACGAAGCGGTATAAAGTTCGTCCAGATATGCACAACCGCATTATATTTAAAATCCGCAGCGTCGATTTTCTTTCCTTTTCGTTCCAGCGATATTGCCGCCGCAATAATCTGATCCTTGCGTATCGGATATTCTATATCCGTCTGGTTATCTCCGCAAAGCTTAAAGCAGCCGTTTTTCGTTCCCACGATTCTGTGGAGAACATAATGACCGTCGTCACGCCTGTAAAGTATTATATCATACTTTTTGTATGCGTCCTTTTTCTCGAGAATAACGCTGTCCCTCTGCTCGATAAGAGTAGGGTACATACTCTGCCCTCTCACTTTAAACCTGACTTGTTTTCCGTTTTTCAGAGCTTCCTCAATGATGGGCATCATCTCCGAAATATCAACTTCATTCTTCATATTCGAGTATTCCGTTTTTATCAAGAACGGCAATAAATTCGTCTATGTCTTTGCCGGCTTCTTCTTTTTCGACTCCGGTATATTCGTTCATCAGAGCTTCTGTAAGCTCATCATGCGTCTTATGCTCCGTCAGACATTTCCACAAAAACGCACCCGTTTCATTAAGCGTTATCATACCGTTGAAATCCACAAGGTCATTGCCTACCGGAACAACTACATTGCTGCCGGCAAGGTTTCTTAAAACAAATGTATTTTTAACTTTCATAGTCTTTATCTCCATTCCGCCGCACTGCACGGCACAAATTTATTTTCCGAAAACAGTGTCTTTAACAAGCTGTGCCGCCTCGTGCGATATATTGCAGCCGAGAAGATACACAGGCACTGTCGTCAAAAGCTCCGATACATAATTCAGCGTTTTTTCGAGTTTGTCCTCGAAAACGGGGCGTTTCACCTCTCGCAGCACAAGAAACAGCGCTTCCTGCGGACTCAGCCTTCTGATATTGTTTTTCTCACTGCGGCTCAGCATAACAACCGCTTTGAGCGGTGCTGATATATTATGATTGATTTCGGTCTTTCCGCTCCACGGCGTACCGCAGATTGAAACACCGTTCTTGCCGAATTTCAGTGCCGGGCAATCGTCATTAATCATTGTAACGTCATCGCCGAAGCATTCCTGCCAAAGCGACGTATGCGTAGACTTGCCCGTTCCGGACGGTGCGGAAAACATAATTCCGCCGCCCTTATACATAAGGCTCGACGCATGCATAACGATACCCGAATTTTCAAGCATAAAATATCTGAAAAGCTCTCCCAGCATATTCCTGCTGCGCACATCGTTATCCGCTCCGCCGTATTTCACAACGTCAACCGCACGCATACGTGCTTCCGTAACCTTTTCATCAAACTCGATTGACGCTATGTACAAATCCTTTTTATGTATATCGAAAATACCGTATCCGCCGTCTTGCCTGTAATATTCTCTGTATCCGTCCTCGAATGCCGTAAGCTTTCCTTTCGGCGGTTCAATCTTCTCTTCTTCCGAATACTTAACTTTCAAATCCGCTTTTTCAAACGGTTCTGTCTCATATTCCGCAAGCCTATCCCTGAAATATTCCGAATCCGCTCCGCCGACCGAGATATTAAAGCCTGCAATATTATAATACCGCATAAAATTCTCCGCTCCGCCGCAAATACTTTCCCGTACCGTTGTTTGCGGCTATAGATTTTCAACATCTGCATATGCTCCTATATTATATTGTACCACAATCCCATATTTTTGTCAATGATTTTTCGGAACTTTGCATCGCAAATAAAAAATAACCGCTGTATCAATCATACCACAGCAGCTATTTCAATAAGGGGCTTTAGCCCCGTCATTCAACGTTTTCAGTGGGGGGGATTGTATCCCACCACTGAAAAAAATTAAGCGGAACCCGCCGCCGAAAGAGGCGGAGGACGTCTTAATTTAGTTATAAAACTTATACACTCCGCTTTACACTGTTTCTTTTATAACATAGCAGGCACGCCCTCTGTTTTTTGCCTCGTACAAAGCACTGTCGGTTTCATTCATCAGCAGCGGCACCTCTGCCGGATATTTAAATCCGCTCACACCTATGCTGCACGTCACTTTGCCCGCTTCCGGCAATACATCCCCTATTTCTTTGAGAAAACCGTCAAGACGTTCGCACACGCTCGTTTTTGTCATCTGCCTGTTTATCATAACCGCAAATTCATCCCCGCCGATTCTGCCTATTATACCATAGTCGCCGAAATTGCGTTTCAGTGCCGCAGCAATCCCGCACAGCACACGGTCGCCCGCCGCATGACCGTACGTATCGTTTATCGTTTTGAAATTGTCGGCGTCCAAAAACATAAACCAGCCGTATCTCTCCGACTTTGCCGACACGCTTTTTTGTATATTTTCGCAGCAGTTCAAAAATCTTCTGCGCCCCATAACGCTCGTTACACTGTCGATTTCGCCGAGATATTTCTGATATTCGGCATATTTGTAATTCAAATCCAGCACGACTACGGAAATAATGTCCAGAGCAAGTATCGCCATCATATATTGTCCTTGCAAATATATCAAATCAACATTAATTTCATCTGAAATTTCCAGTCCGTGCCTGCCCAGCATATACGATGTTCTCTGTGAAAAATAAAATGTTGCGAAAAGCGTCATACATACCGCAAAAATTGCAAATCCTAAAATGAGCCGCTGCTTTTCTCTCAGATTCGTATCGGGAATTTCGCACAAACGGTCTATACACACTCTGAAATTCCGAGCCGTACGGCTGTTGTACAATTTCCATACAAGCTCTGTAATGCATACGCAAAGCACAGCGGCTATTACAGCCTTCCAACCCAACTGAACCGCACCCATATAATTTTTTACAATTTCCGGGAAAAGCACATACATCGCAATATATACAATCAGCGCATGAAGTCTTGATGTAATTGCAGCGGCAGCGCCAATCCATATTTTACAATGTTTGCTCTTTTTGGCGGCACTGAAAATAAATCCTATCACAAGTCCGAACAGCATTCTCGCACCTGTAGAAAGCAACAGGCTGCGCACCGGCTCTCCGCTCCGAAAAGGCGAAAATACCAAATCTGCCGGCAATACATAATATGCGGTAGCCTTATACATACTCGCAATTCCGAACAATGCACCCACAGCCATGGAGTGCAGCGGTGTCAAAAGGCACGCCGCCAGCATAATCGGAATATATGCAAGCGTAAGGGAAATCGGCGGAATATGTATGTATCCCAAAAATGTATACGACATAAGTATTTCAAGTGCCGAAAGCACTATAAAAACATACGAATCCGAAGACATTCCTTTCAATTTTTTTGCATTCATCTTTATCTCCTCCGCATTTTCCGTTCATAAAAAAGTCCGGTTACTTCCTTTCCGAAGCATTATGCGGTCAGTCAATCATACCCGATAAGATTAGACGTCAAACTTTGCGTCCCCGTTTTTCGGCGGATTTGCCAAAAATACAATCCGATTATCCCTTTGTCGGTTTAAGCGCCTTAAGCATAGCTTCGTATTCCTCTGCCGGCACAGGTCTGCCGAAATAATATCCTTGCATATAATCACTCGGCTGCGTTCCGTATCATGCTTTTTCATATAATGTCCGCAGTCGCGCAAAAGCTGATTTCCCATACTATAGCCGTAAATACCGTTAATATCCTTAAAATGGTCTGTATTATACCGCTGTATACGATATTTTCTTTCCGGAATAACATCAACGCTCAGAGCTTTTTTCAGTATTTCTCTGCTTTTGGGTTCGATAACCGTTTCAACAATCCTCTCCATATTTTCGGTATACGAAAAATTTCCAAAATCTATATAACCCCTGAATTTTCCTGTCAAATGCTCCGTAAGCTGAAACACCTTGTCTTTTTCCGATGCAACAAACACCACCCCGTCAAAATATTCCGGCAAAAGCTGTTCCGAAAACTCGCTTTCCGACATTTGATTCAATATTTCGCCATGGTCTGTATCCATCTTGCGGCTCTCCTTTTGGCATAATCACACCGAAAGCGCATTGCTTCCGTTATTCACATCTTCGTTTCTTCTTTTTTGTGCATTTTCCTATCATACATATTGTTGTCGGCATATAAAATCAGTTTTTGTATATCATCAACATATTCCGTATATTCCGCACAGCCTACACTGACTTCCACGGAATATGCAATTCCCTCGCTTTTCCTTTTTTCTTTCACAAGCTCGTGTATTTTCTTTCTTATTTCGGAAACATCGTCATTGCGCTTCAAGACCTGTATCATGGCAAACTCATCTCCGCCGTAGCGTGCGCAAAATCCTTTTGTTTTCAGCGATATGCTTTTCAGCACCGAAGCAACCATTTTCAGAACACGGTCGCCCTCGTTATGTCCGTACACATCGTTTATTTTCTTAAAAGAATCTACATCGATAAACAGGAAATACAGTCTTTCGTCGCGTCTTAGGGAATGCGCCTTTTCTTCCAGCTTTTCGAGCAGCCGTATTCTGTTGCTTATTCCCGTAAGCATATCCGCAGAAGCAAACCTTTGCAGCGCATTTATATACATAATCAGCAAAGATGTCGTGACGCCCAGAGTCAGTATCGGTATATCCTGCCAAACAAGCTGCGCACCTCCGCATACAAGCGGCGGTATCGCAAGTGCGGCGTAAAACGCTATTTCGCCCCACCGCATATAATCTTTCCTTTTCAGCACCATAGATATATTTTTCACTGCCGAAGCAAAAACATACAAATACACTGCTGCCAATTGTGTACGGAACATCTCGGTTCTGCAGCTTTCGATTCCGTTATCGCCATAAAACAATTTTGAGGAAAGCATTATGCAAATCAGCACAACAGCCAAAAACACAAGCGGCAGTGCCGAAAGCATCATCATTTTTTTATTTTTCAAAACCTTGCTTTCTCCCGCCGCCTCCGAATACAGAAATACAAAATATGAGGAGATCGCAAAGCACATAAAATACATAAAATCCGCAAATACTGCACCATACATTTGCAAATCCGCATATCCCGCCCTGTGTATTCCGAATATAAAATCAAATGCATTTGCTGCGGCAGCAAACAAGGCCGAACAAATAAAAAAGTGTTTTTTCGGCTTATTGTTCACTGCAATTCCAAAATGTCTAAAAGCAATCGCCATCAGCACAACGATGCTGAATATATTTATTTCGGCATACAGTATCGCTGTCATATCCGTTCTCCTTTCTTTTCGGCAAAGTATAAACGCTTTGTCCCGGCAAACTCAGCCGAACAGATATTTTTGCCGTACAGGCAGCAGCACGCCGCACCGACGAACGGCATAATTACACCACATTTTATCATATTTGTCGAGTCCTTTTTGAAATTTTTTCATTACAATTCTGTTACAATGCATATATCCATAATGATTTGTTTATAAAATATAACATCTGCCAAACAACCGTTTTTTAGGTTCACGGCATGGAATTAACACTGATTCAAATCAGTTTTTTCCAAAAGCGACGGAAAAACCCGTATTTGAACAATTATCAATATAATTTTATCAAATTATTGCATAAATGTCAATAGTATTTGTTTATTTCGTTAATGTAAACAAACGGTAATAGTTTTTTTTATTAAAATATACTTATTTCTGCATTTTGCGCAGAAATAAGCACAGCTTGTACAAATTATGAAAGCTCAAAAAATCCAATTCACACCACAAGGATACTTTTGCCCTGCGCTGCGGTCGGAGCATCTGCGGCAGCGCAGGGCGAATTTAATTCAGCGGCACATATTCCGCACCTCATTACACAAGCTTTATCGTATCGAACATATAATTCTGAACAATATACATCTGCGAAAAATATGCATTTACCGTCCAGTAGCTGACTCCGGCAAGGCTGTATTTATCTATCAAACCAAGTTTTGCTTCGATGCTTCTTGCGTCCTCAAACCAGACAATATGTTCCGCACCGCCGTCGTCCTCATAATAAAAATACGGTGCTTTTGCGGTTTCGTCAAATTCTATATCCGCTCCGTATCTCGAAGCGAGCATAACCGCCGCCCTGTTCGATATTGCCCTCGCCGGCGTTCCCGGTACATACGGCAGCGTCCAATCGTAGCCGTAGTTCGGTATGCTCATCATGATTTTTTCTTTCGGCATCTCCGTCTGCGCATAGCGTATTACTCTCTCCACTTCGTTCAGCGGCGCAACGGCACGTGGCGGCCCATATGTATATCCCCATTCGTATGTCATAAGAATAACCTTATCCACAATAGCTCCGACCGCTCCGTAATCATGTCCCTCGTAAAGGATTCCCGGCTGATCCTTTCGTATTTTCGGTGCAAGAGCGGCTATAACGTAATATCCGTTTTCTCTCATCTTATTTGTAAATTCCTGCAAAAACGCATTGTATTCCTCTCTCAGACTTTTGGGAATATATTCAAAATCAACGTTTACACCGTAATAATTTTTATCGTTCATCACGCTCAAAACATTGTTGAAAAATGCTTCGCTGTTTTCACGCATCAAAGGCTCCATAACCTCGCTGTCGAATCCACCGTCGGGTTTTAAATTCGTCAGCGTCATCATAGGTGCAACGCTGCTCGCCCTCGCAGTTTCTATAACAGACCTATCCGGCAGCGCAGAAAGCGAGCCGTCTGCGCTCACTTCGTAGCTGAAGGGCGAAATATATGTGAGCGACGGCAGAGTCTTCCGCAGCGTCTGCGGCGAAATAGAAGTATATGCATATCCGTTCGCATAGATTTTTCCAAGCTTTTCGGTCTGCACCGGGATTTTTATGACATCTCCGGGGCGTATGCTGTCCGGCGTTTCCAGCTGCGGATTTATTGTGAGTATTTCCTCCGGGGTCAGTCCGAACGCTCTTGCTATACTGTAAATCGACTGCCCCGGTCTTACCGTATAATTCTGTACATCATTGTTGATTATCAGCGCAAGTCCTACGGGAAGAAACATCAAATCCTCCGCCCCGTTGTCGCTCATCAGCTGCGAAAGCGGAACATCATATTTTTTTGATATTGAATACAGCGAATCTCCCGGCTGTGTAACGTATATAATCAATAAAACCAACTCCTTTATACATTTATATGCACCGCTTTTAATTTTATTGAATTTTTTTATGCGATAAAAGTTTGTAAAAAATACTTGAAAAATTTTTCTATGTATGGTATAATAAAAGTGTACGTTTTTATTATACCATACATAAAATACCGCAAAGCGGTTTGCATTTTCAAATTCGGTATCAATAAATCTACATTATAACCTGCGTCTGCATACATTAAAGCATATTATTAATTTATTTAAATACAGAAGGGAATAGATAAAATGTCAGGTCATTCTAAGTGGAACAACATTAAAAGAAAAAAGGAAAAAACCGATTCGCAGAAAGCGAAGGTTTTTACAAAGCTCGGTCGTGAAATCGCCGTTATAGTAAAACAAGGCGGTCCGGATCCTGCTTCAAACTTCAAGCTGAAAGACGTAATGAGCAAAGCTCGTGCGGCAAATATGCCGAACGACAACATTATGCGCTGTATCAAAAAAGCTGCCGGAGAGGGTTCTGCGGACAACTACGAGGAAATCACATATGAGGGCTACGGTCCGAAAGGTGTTGCCGTTATCGTTGAAACTCTCACAGACAACAGAAACCGTACAGGCGGCGATATGAAGCATTATTTTGATAAATTCGGCGGAAACCTCGGTGCTTCCGGCTGCGTATCATGGATGTTCGACAAAAAAGGTATTATAACCGTGGATAAAGAAAGCGGTGCGGACGAGGAAACGCTTATGATGGACGCACTCGACATCGGCGCATACGATTTCAATTCCGAGGGCGATTATTTTGAAATTTACACAGACCCCAACGACGTCTACAAGATAAACGACGCACTCGCTGAAAAAGGCTATACGATTGCTTCTGCCGAAGCGGCAATGATACCGCAGAACTACATTGCCCTCGACACCGAGGACGATATAACCCTCATGGAAAAACTTCTCGACATACTCGAGGACAATGAGGATGTTCAGGAAGTATATCACAACTGGGAAATTAACGAAGAAGAATAAGGTGTGTAAAATTATTTCCGCAAATTCTGCTTTTGCGATAGAAATTTTGTAATGGGGCTTTAGCAAAATGCACAGACCGCATAAAGCAAGAAAATGCCGATATACCGGTATAAGTGAGAGCACCCAA
>CAKVOK010000022.1 GCA_934792465.1 uncultured Clostridia bacterium
AGTTCTTTACGCTGATTGCCATATTTTGTTTGCAGTGAAATCCACTCGATGTGGTGTTCTTCAGTCATCGGATGGAGGATTGAGCCAACCGCCACAGTTACAATTCCGTCTTTAACGGAATATGCCGGAATATGATTTTCGGTGGATGCGTCAATTGCACCGGGAATTACCTCATGCATTTCCTTGTCGCAACAGATGACGGGAAATCCGCTGTCTTTGACAAACGCAATCATGTTTCCGCAAAGACTGCACTCATAAAACTGTTGTTTCATAATAGTACGCCTCCTTTTACAATAGTTCGAAATTATCGGTTTTGTGCTTACAGACAGGGCATATATAGCCCGACGGCAGCACATTGTCAGTATACACGCCTTAATTTTATTAGGAATTATTCCTAATAAAATTATATAGTAAAATTTTTCTTTTGTCAAGCCAAACTCCGAAAGTCTTCAACTCTTTCCTGTAATTTCGTTGTTATGCACAATGAGGGGCTCTGTTTATTATTTAGATTTTCGTGCGTATTTATCGCACAGATCATTGATGAGGTCTGTAAATTTATCCCGTCGCCGCAACCTATGACATCTAATCCGCAGTCTAAACCCTCCGACCGTTTTTACAGCAGATATGTTCTCATAAAAACAAACCGAGCTTTTTCGGAAGATTGCCACTACCCGAAAAAGCCCGGAAATACGTCGCTTTCTGACTCTTATTTATCTTTTTTTTGACATCAAACAGACCGTCTCCACATGGCTCGAATTGACAAACATATCAACCGGTTGTACCTTTACGCATTTATATCCGTTATCCTCCAAAAAATTTATATCACGTGCCAATGTTGCGGGATTGCATGATACATAAGAGATTTTCGACGGATTTATTTCGAGAAGCAGATTGAGCAATGCGTTGTCGCAGCCTTTTCTCGGAGGGTCGACAATCACGCAGTCTGCCGAAATGCCGTCCGACAAGAGTTTTCCGGTGATTTCCGCAGCGTCGCCGCAAAAGAATTCCGCATTTTCGATTCCGTTCAGCAAAGCGTTTTTCCGTGCATTTTCAACGGCGCTTTCGACGATTTCTATTCCGTACACCTTTTTCGCATATTTTGCGGCATAGAGCGAGATTGTGCCGGCGCCGCAATACAAATCGAATACGGTGTCGGTGCTTTTTATATCCGCATATTCTGCGGCGAGATTATAAAGCTTTTCCGCCTGCGGAGTATTCACCTGATAGAAGCTGGAGGGCGAAATTTCAAATTTCAGACCGCACATTTCGTCCGTTATATATCCGTTTCCGAAAACCGTTTTTGTTGTATGTCCCATTACGACGTTGGTTTTTTTCTTGTTAATATTTATAAGGAATGAGGAAACGCCGGCGTTTTTAAGTCTTTCTGCCAAAGCTTCGCAGTGCGGAAGTGCATTCCCGTTTAAGACAAGCAGCACCATGGTTTCGGTTTTGCCCTCTCTTATGTATATATGGCGAACAAGTCCGCAGCCTTTTTCTTCATCATATATACTTATATCAAATTCGTTCAGAAAATCCGTTATAATTTCCGTAAGTCTGCCGGAAAAATCCTTTTGAATCAGGCACTTGCCAAAGGGAATTACTCTGTGCGAGCCTTTGGCATAAAAACCGCAGTGTATTTTATCCGATTTTGCAAGGGGCGTTTGCGTTTTGTTTCTGTAGCCGAAAACAGCATCGGCAGGAACAACGGGCAGAATTTCCGCATTCGATTTCCCTATACGCCGAATTGCGCTTTCCACCTTTTCGTATTTGAATTTCAGCTGCTCTTCATATGAAAGGTGCATGATGTCGCAGCCGCCGCATTTGCCGAAAACACTGCACGGAGGGTCTGAACGTACAGAAGACGGAGAAATCATTTTTTCGATTTTTCCGTATGCATAGGTTTTATGTACCTTGAGTATGCGAACGGTCAGCCTGTCGCCTCTTGCCGAAAAAGGTACGAAAACCGGTATGCCGTCTATTCTGCATACCCCCGCACCCTCGGCGGTATATGAAGTTATTTCCGTATCGTATATATCGTTTTTCAGTAACAATTTTTTCACTCCTGCAAATCGTTTATTTCGCTCAGCCATATTTCGGCGGAAGCATCGCTCGGCATACGCCAGTCACCCCGCGGCGAAAGCGTAACACTGCCGACTTTCGGACCGTCCGGCAGACAAGACCGCTTGAATTGCTGTGCGAAAAAGCGTCTGTAAAAGTTTTTGAGCCATTTCAGCAGCACTCCGTTTTCATATATACCGCCGAACGTATATTTTGCGACTCTGTATACCTTGGACGGTGAGTATGCACGCCGTATACCGTAGTATAAATAGAAATCATGAAGTGTATAAGGACCTACGATGTCCTCGGTTTTTTGGGTTATGGCGTCGTCCTCGGCAGGCAGAAGCTCCGGGCTTACCGGCGTATCGAGTATATCATACAGCACGTTTTTCAGTTCTTCGTTTCCACAGCTGTCCGCATAATATTGTACAAGGTATCTTACGAGAGTTTTCGGTATGGAGGAATTAACTCCGTACATAGACATATGGTCGCCGTTGTACGTTGCCCAGCCAAGTGCAAGCTCCGACAAATCACCCGTGCCGATAACGATTCCACCGGATTTGTTTGCCGTATCCATAAGCACTTGTGTGCGTTCGCGGGCCTGGGCGTTTTCGTATGTTACGCTGTGGTCGTTGATATCGTGATTTATATCTTTGAGGTGCATTGTCACGCTTTTTGAAATATCTACTTCTCTCAGAGAAACTCCGAGACATTCGCAAAGCTTTATCGCATTGGATTTCGTCCTTGAGGTTGTCCCGAAACAAGGCATTGTTATTGCAAGCGCATCTTTTCTGCTGCGCTTTAAGAGGTCGAGAGCCTTAACGGTTACGAGAAGCGCAAGACATGAGTCAAGACCGCCCGAAATGCCGACAACGGCACATTCGGCGTGACTGCATATCAAACGTTTTTTCAGTCCCGCCGCCTGCATTAAGAGGATGTCACGGCAGCGTTTGGAACGTGCGAGAGAATCGGACGGAATAAACGGGCACTGTGCGAATTTTCTCGTAAGAGATGTACTTTGTATATTCATATCAAATGTTATATATTTATATCCGTCATTCCCGTATTTGTTGAAAATATTCATTTTTCTGCGTTCGCTGTCGAGAAAATATACGTCCGTTTCGCTTATTGTTATCTCATTTTCAAACGGAACGGATTCTGCCAAAACGGTGCCGTTTTCGGCAATGATATTATGACCGGCAAAAACCATATCCGTAGTGGATTCACCCTCGCCGGCATCCGCATATATATATCCGCATACGTATTTTGCGGACTGCATTGCAACGAGATTTCTGCGGTATTCCGATTTCGATACGACTTCATCGCTTGCGGAAAGATTTAATATTAATGCTGCACCGTGTACGGCGTGGCTGCCCGAAGGCGATTGCGGAACCCACAAATCCTCACATATTTCAACTGCAAATGAAAATTCGGGCATAGCGGCACATGAGAAGATTAAATTCGTTCCGAACGGACATTCCCGACCTAATATATTTACGGTTACAATACCGTCCGGTGCAGGTGAAAAATGACGTTTTTCATAAAATTCGCCGTAATTCGGGATATTGGCTTTCGGAACGATTCCGAGTATATCTCCTTTGTAAATAACAACCGCACAGTTGTAAAGCGTTCCGAAAATTTTTATCGGCATACCTAGCGTATATAAAATATCCAATGTTTCGGTTTCTTTTATAATGCGGCAAACCTCCGTTTCGGCACTTTTCAGCAGCTTCGGCTGCAAAAACAAATCGCCGCAGGTATATCCCGTGATGCAAAGCTCCGGCAAAGCAAGAAGTTTTACGCCTGCCGATTCGGCTTTCTTTACAGTATTTATAATGCTGCCGGCGTTGTATACGCAGTCGGCGACACGTATTTCGGGCGTGGCTGCCGCAGTTTTGATAAATCCGTCTTTCATATCGATTCCCATAGCCTTTCTTTTCAGTATATATTTATAGTATATCATAATTTGAAAAAAATTACAATACATAAAAGCGATTTTCTTGACATACGGATTAAAATATGTTAGAATGAATCTATATCAAACCAAAGGGGAACTAACGTGGAAATTATTATAATATGGAATATAATTACGGCGATTATTTACGGGATAGACAAAAGAAAAGCTGTAAAGCATGACCGGAGAATAAAAGAAAGCGTGCTGATAGGCTGCGCATTTTGCATGGGAGCCGCAGGAGCGGCGGCAGGAATGTTCGTATTCAGGCATAAAACACGAAAACTTAAATTTAAGATATGTATTCCTGCTGCATTGATTTTTAATATTTTAATTATGCATATTTACTTTAGGTTTATGGCATGAGTGCGGCTGAGACAGTCTATATCGCTTTCGGTCGCCAGCGGTATAAAAAGCTTTGCATCGCAGTTCTCACATAAGACGGTGATTCCGCCTTGCGAAATCGTCAAAGCCGGTTCGGTGTGGCCGCACGGGCAATCCAAAAGGTTGGAAGCAAGTCTGTTGTTTATGATTTTGAGCGCTTCTTCAAAAAGAGGAGGAATCTCGTCAGTACAGTCGATATCCGATACTTTTTCCGTAAATTCCGAGAAAATATCGTCCGATTCGATTGAGGCATCGTATACGTGCGAACGGTCGCCTATATACAAAAGGTCTATGCCGGTGAGCGGGCAGCCGAGTGTAAGCAGCTCTTTTTGCCATACTCCGTCGAAGCTGACGGAAAATTCGTGGGTCGTATCGCATATGAAACAGGAAACCTTAAAGCTGTATCCGTTCTTGGTTTTGCTTGCAGAAAGAAATTCTGCGCCGCATAATGAACATTCCGATGTAAATCCGCCGTTAATCCGAAACGGCGTAACAGTATTGTATGAGCGTTCGGAGCAAACCGGGCAGCGGCAGCTCAGAACCTTTTTTAAATCTAATATCACGTTTTTGGTTCCTCTCCGAAATTTAATTTATTTTCTCTTGCATAATAAAAGAGATACTGCTGAGCAAGTCCGCAGTTTTCGCCGAAATATTCTTCCCCGGCGGTACGCACATCCCTGCATCGGGCGCACTCGTCGGGATACAACGAGTTCATTGCTTTTTTTATCCATGTATCGACGGGGAAAACATCAAATCTTCCGCAGCCGAAAAGCAGAATGCAGTCTGCAACCTTGTTGCCGATTCCGTTTATGCCGAGAAGCCTTTGCTTGATTTCCTGCGTACTCATGTTTGGAAATTCATTTAAGTTAAGCCGACCGTCAAAAACGGCATTTACCGCATCAACGATATATTTTGCACGGAATCCGCTTCGTATAGGGGCAAGGTCGCTTTCCGTTGCGCCCTTTAACGCCTGCGGAGTCGGAAACGTATAATATGTATTGCCGAAAGCTTCGATTTTGTTTCCGTACAGCTCGCACAATCTTGATATAATTCCTTTTATACGGGGAATATTGTTGCTTGCCGATATAATAAAGGAAATTATTGTTTCCCATGTGTTTTGGTGCAGAATGCGTATGCCCCAGCCGTAATCAACGGCGGCACGCATAATGTCATCTTTGGCAATATTGCACTTAAGAACGCCGTAATCACGGGAAAAATCAAAATAATTTGACCAAATTTCATTAAACTCTTGCAAATTTGCGTTAAATAGTGTAATATATTTATCAGAGGCTTTAATTTTTACAACACGGTCAAGAGCAATGCCCGTAAAGCTTCCGTCATCGTTTTCGTCCCAGCGGAAACACTGACCGCATAAAAATGTGTGTTTTAAATTAAAATCCTTTGCGCCGAAAGTAACACTTTCCATAAGCAGCTCCTTGTTTGCCGTACAATCTTAGCGGACGGCAGTATATTACATATAATTTTAACAGAAAATTTACACAATTACAATAGCAAATTTTTACGAAAGAAGTGATTGGAATGAAAGAAAAAATATACACAATCCCGATTAATGACAGCTTTAACGCTGCGGAATACTGTCCGTTTTGCTTTCTGGAGGATAAAATAGAGGAGGATGAGGTTGAATATACACTCGGACCGTCTATGATGGAACCGGATTCAAGGGTTGAATCGAACGAAAAGGGATTTTGCGCAAGGCATCTCAATATGATGATAAAATCGGATAAAAAATTATCGCTTGCGCTGATGCTTTCGACGCATTTAAAACATGTTGAAGAAGAAACAAAAAAAGCGGAGTTTAAAAAGCAGGGGATTTTTTCAAAAAAGACGGAGAAACAGAAAAGCAGCTGCGTTATATGCGAAAAAGTCGAATATGACAGAGAGAGGTATATAGATACGTTTTTCTATATGCTGAAAAAGGACGCTGATTTTTATAAGAAGGCAGAGCAATGCGAAAAGCTTTGCACATATCACGGAGCGAAACTGCTTTCGGCGGCTGCCAAAAAAGAAGATTTTGATTTAGTTAAAAAAATGCTTGTAACATCGCTTGACAAGAATGTAAACGAGCTTTTGGGATTCATAGACCTGTTCGACTACAGGACAAAGGATAAGGACAGCGAAAAGTATAAGGATACGGTGAAAAATGCGGTGAACACGGCAGGCGGAAGCATAAAAAATTTATGATTTAGGTTATATTGATTATAATGTTTTTTGCTAAAATGAAAAATAGTATTGACAAATAGAAAAAAATGGTGTATAGTATAAGTGTAAAAACACAAAAGGAGTAAATTAAAATGATTGGTTTTGCATTCAACGGTACATACGCACTTCATTGCGCTATCCTAACAGTCCTTGCGGATTGAGAGATAGTGCTGTTTGTCGTGTGCAAATTCGGGAGTTTGCAGAATTTTTAGGGCTTGCAGTATCTGTCGCTGCGAGCCTTTTTTTAATTACTTGAAAAAATAAAAACATGAAAGAGGTTTTAAAAATGAAGAACATCAAAATTTCAGACATGACTCTGAACACTGCATTTGCGGACAAGGAATCATCGTTCAGCTTTAAAGAAAAAATAGAGATTGCAAAGCAGCTTGACAAGCTAAATATTGATGTTATAGAAACATCGCCGATACTTAATGTTAAAACCGATACGCTGTTTTTGCATACGATTGCTCCGATAATTAAAAACAGTGCGCTTTCATGCCCTGTAGAATATGATAAAGAATCTGTAAAGGCGGCTTTTGAAGCTATTAAGACGGCGAAGAAACCGATACTTAATATAACGGTTCCGGTATCGACGGTTCAGATGGAATACATATGCCACAAAAAACCGAAAATGGTTCTTGAAATGATAAAAGAGCTTACGGAAGAAGCTAAAAAATATTGCGAAAACGTTGAGTTTTCGGCTATGGACGCAACAAGAGCGGACAAAGAATTTTTGTATTCCGCAATAAATACGGCGATTGCCGCAGGTGCAAATATGGTTACGATATGCGACATCGCAGGGGTTATGATACCGGAAGAATTTACGGCATTTATTTCGGAGGTTAAGGAAAATACGGATATAACGGAAGACACGGTACTCGGAGTGCAGTGTTCGGACGCAATAAACATGGCTGCGGCTTGTGCGTTTTCAAGCATAAACGTTGGCGTAAGCAATATAAAAACATCAATAAACGATGCAAACTGCCCGTCACTGAAAGCCGTTGCGCATATCATAAGAACAAAAGGCGACGCAATAAACGTTCGCTGCGGTATAAACAACACTGTTGTAGACAGCGCACTCAATAAAATATGTATGTTTACGCAAGACCGAGGCGGTGCGGTATATACGCCGGACGAAAAAATCGAGCTTGCCCAAACGGATAGTATAGAAACGGTTGCGAGTGCGATTGCTCAAATGGGATATGATTTGTCGGAAGATGATGTCAAGAAAGTATACGAAGAATTTGTAAAGCTTTCCGAAAAGAAAAAAGTCGGCTCAAAAGAATTGGACGCAATCGTTGCCAGCGTGGCACTCCAGGTTCCTCCGACATACAAATTGAAAAGCTATGTAATAAACAACGGTAATATCATAACGGCTACGGCACATATCGAATTGGAAAAGGACGGAGAGGTTCTCCAGGGCTTCAGCATAGGCGACGGGCCTATAGACGCCGCAATGAGAGCTATCGAACAGATTCTCGGTCATCACTACGAGCTGGACGATTTCAGAATACAGTCCGTAACAGAGGGACACGAAGCCGTAGGTTCGGGAATAATCAAGCTGCGCTCCGGCGGCAGGCTTTATTCCGGAAAGGGCGTTTCCACGGATATTATAGGCGCAAGTATCAATGCCTATATCAATGCACTGAATAAGATATGCTTTGAGGAGGATATGTAATGAAACTTTCATTTTCAACAAACAGATGGCAAAACTACACATTTGAAGATTTTATAGACATTGCAAAGGAATATAAATTCAACGGGATAGAAATCCACGATATAAGCGGATTTGCACCGGAAAAGATGTCCGGAATTTATCACAAGCTTATCGAAAACAGACTGAAAATTTCCTGTATAGATACGGTTTTTGATATGGCGGACGAATCGGCACACGAAGCGGCATTTGCAGAGCTTTCCAAAGCGATTGAAGCCGCACAGAGATTGCATACGGATTATCTGAGAATAAAATGCACAGACAGCGAAAATGCCGATGAAAATGCGAGGAAATTCTTGGAAAAAGCATTGCCGGAGGCTGAAAAAGCAGGCGTTATACTGCTTGTTGAAACGGTAGGCCGTTATGCCGACACATCAAGGCTCAGAGAATTGCTGAACGATTTTGCAAGCGACTATCTCGGTGCATTGTGGGATTTCCACTATACCTGCCGTGTCGGAAAAGAAGAGCCGGAAAAGACGATACAAAACCTCGGCGCATATATCAAGCATATTCATATGAAGGATTCCGCAGAGAATGAATATTGCATAATCGGCGAGGGCGATTTGCCGATAAACAAGATAATAAGCGCATTGCGTTCGATAAATTACGACGGATTTATTTCCATAGAATGGGATCCGTCTTGGGTAAACGGTATTGAAGATATAGATATAATTTTTCCGCATTTCGTAAGCTACATGAGCCGTTTCAAGAGCTTCTCAAGAGCGAAATCAACGCTTTATGACAACAACAGAAAAACGGGTAAATTCGTATGGAAAAAAGAAACGCTGATAGATAAGACATTTTCGCAGGTGCTGGACGAAATGGTTAAGCAGTTCCCCGACCAGTACGCATTTAAATATACGACGCTGGACTACACGAGAACATACAGCGAATTCAGAGATGATGTCGATACATTTGCCAGAGCGCTCATATCAATGGGGGTAAAATCCGGAAGCCATATAGCCGTATGGGCAACAAACGTTCCGCAGTGGTATATAGCTTTTTGGGCGGCAACGAAGATAGGTGCAGTGCTTGTAACAATGAATACTGCGTATAAAATCCACGAAGCGGAATATCTGCTCCGTCAGTCCGATACACATACGCTGATTATGATTGAGGGTTACAGAGATTCCGATTATTCCAAGATTATAGATGAACTGTGTCCGGAACTGAAAACAACAAAGAGCGGAGAACCTCTCCATGCGAGAAGACTGCCGTTTTTGAGAAACGTTATAACTGTGGGATTCAAAAAACAGGGCTGTATTACATGGGAAGAAGCTGTTTTGCGTGCCGAAAGGGTAAATATATCCGAGGTATACAGAATGGCCAATACCGTCGATGTAAATGACGTTGCAAATATGCAGTACACATCCGGTACAACGGGATTCCCGAAAGGCGTAATGCTCACGCATTATAACATAGTAAACAACGGTAAATGTATAGGCGACAGAATGGATTTGTCCACGGCGGACAGAATGATGATTCAAGTGCCTATGTTCCATTGCTTCGGAATGGTGCTTGCCATGACGGCTGCCATGACGCACGGCGGTACGCTCTATCCGCTGCCGTACTTTTCTCCGAAGCCGGCGCTTGCCTGCGTAAACCAGGAGAAAATCACCTGCTTTCACGGTGTACCGACAATGTTCATAGCTATGCTGGAGCACCCCGATTTTGAAAAAACGGATTTTTCATATATGCGTACAGGTATCATGGCGGGAAGCCCATGCCCGATTTCGGTTATGCAGGACGTTGTAAACAAGATGAATATGTCGGAAATAACGATTGTATACGGTCAGACGGAATCTTCCCCGGGCTGTACGATGAGTTCGACGGACGATTCTCTGGAAGTCAGAGTAGGTACTGTGGGACATCCGCTGCCTGAAATCGAGTGCAAAATAGTAGACCCGGAAACAGGCGAGGATTTGCCGGATAATGTAACGGGAGAATTTGTGGCAAGGGGATATAATATAATGAAAGGATATTATAAGATGCCGGAAGCCACGGCGGCGGCAATCGACAGCGACGGCTGGCTGCATACGGGGGATTTGGCTTGCAGAACTCCGGAAGGCAACTACAGAATTACCGGACGTCTTAAAGATATGATAATACGGGGCGGCGAAAATATTTATCCGAAAGAAATAGAAGAATTTATCTATACTCACGATAAGGTAAAAGACGTTCAGGTTATCGGTGTTCCGGACGAGCAGTACGGCGAAGAGATAATGGCGTGCATAATATTAAAAGACGGTGAAACCATGACGGAAAAGGAAATGAAAGATTATATAGCGGCAAACATGGCAAAGCATAAAGTGCCGAGATATATTGATTTTGTGGACTCGTTCCCGATGAACGTTGCAGGAAAAATTCTGAAATATAAAATGCGCGAGGACGCAATCGAGAAGCTGAACCTTAAAAAAGCAAATGACATAGAAACGGCATAAGTTGAAAAAATATTAATAAATACTTGACATTTGTGAATATTTATGCTAAAATTATAGTGAAAAAACAAAAAAAGAAACCTTAATGCGGCGCTTGAATATTTATACATAAAGGATATGATATATTTGAATACGGACAAGAAGTTTATGGAACGGGACGAAGCGGCAACATATAAGCTGCGTGAGCTTTACGATAAGTTCGGATATAAAAAATTTAAGATGAGCAAGTTTGAAGCGTATGACTTATATTTGGAAAACAAGAGCTTTCTTGCGAGTGAAAATATAATTACGTTTACAGATATGAACGGCAGATTGCTTGCACTCAAGCCGGACGTCACGCTTTCCATAATCAAGAATACGAGAGAAGGTCTGAAAGAGCCGCTTAAGGTGTATTACAATGAGAATGTATACCGTTCGTCGAAGGGTGAACATGAATATAAAGAAATAATGCAGGTAGGACTTGAATGTATAGGCAATGTGGATATGTATCAGATGTGCGAAGTCATAACGCTTGCGAAAAAGAGCCTTGAAACGATAAGCGAGAACTATATAATGGATATTTCGCATATGGGCATAATATCGGGACTTTTCGAGGGCGAAGCAATAAGCGCGGAGCTGAAGGAAAAGCTGATTGACTGCATACGCAGAAAAAATGCGCATGAAATCATTTCGGAATGTGAAAAAGCCGGTGCAAGCCGTGAATTTGCCGATACGGCGGCGAAAATCGCAATGCTCTACGGACCTTTCGAGCAGACTCTCGAAGAAGCTAAAAAGCTTATACGAAACGAAGAAATGCAGCAGGCGGCGGACGAGCTTGAACAGATCTGGGAATTTCTCAAAGCTACGGACGAATGTGCAAATATAAATCTTGATTTTTCCATTATAAACGATATGAATTATTATAACGGGATTATTTTCAGCGGATTTGTAGACGGAATACCGTGCAGCGTGCTTTCGGGCGGCAGATACGACAATCTGCTTCGCAAATTCGGGAAAAATATGTCCGCAATCGGTTTTGCCGTGTATATGAATCTGATAGAATGCTACGGCAAAAACGATGACGAATGCGACGTTGATATACTGCTGACATATTCCGAAAATTCAAATCCGGCAGAGCTTATGCGTGCCGTAAAAATGCTCGGCAGCGGAGGAAAAAGCATACGTGTGCAGAAAGAAAACTGCGGCGGAATAAGGTATAAGCAGCAGCTGCATTTTAACGAAAGAGGGCTTGAGATAATTGAAACAAATGATTAACATAGCTTTGCCGAAAGGCAGACTCGGCGAAAAGGTGTACAAGCTTTTTGAAAAAAACGGTTACCCCTGCCCCGAAGCGCTTGAAGACAGCAGAAAACTTATATTTGAAAATAAAGATGCGGGAGTAAGATATTTTTGGGTAAAACCCTCGGACGTTGCGATATATGTCGAGAGGGGAGCGGCAGACGTAGGCGTTGCCGGCAAAGATATTTTGCTTGAATACGAGCCGGACGTATACGAGCTGTACGACCTGAACGTCGGCAAATGCCGCATGGCGGTTGCCGGCAAAAAAGGATTCAGAGATAACAGAGGCAGAACGCTGAAAGTGGCCACGAAATTCGTTAATACAGCAAAGCGGCATTATGAGAATCAAAGCCGCGAGATTGATATAATAAAGCTGAACGGCTCGATTGAGCTTGCGCCGATACTCGGACTTTCGGACGTTATAGTCGATATTGTCGAAACAGGGACAACTCTTAAAGAGAATAATCTTGAGGTTATCGAAAATATTGTGGATATAAGCGCAAGATTCATTGCCGGGAAAGCAAGCTATAAATTCAAAAATGATGAAATTATGCGTATGACGGAAGCGTTTAAAAAGGAGCAGTTATGATAAGAATACTTAAAAACGGCGAAGAGGAGGTTCTCAGCCGAAAAGATATAAAGACCGATGTTGAGGATATTGTTAAAAGTATAATAGAGGATGTCAAGACAAACGGCGATACAGCCATACTGCGTTACTGCGAGAAATTCGACAAGGCGAAGCTTTCTTCTCTCGAAGTAAGCGAGGAAGAAATCGAAGCTGCACTTGCCGAGGTTGATGACGAATACATAAGTATTTTGAAAGAGGCAAAAGAGAATATATATAATTTTCATAAACATCAGGTAAGGAATAACTTTGTCGTAAACGAAAAAGACGGTGTTATTCTGGGGCAGAAGATTATGCCGATAGAGCGTGTGGGACTTTATGTTCCCGGCGGCACGGCAAGCTATCCGTCGTCCGTGCTTATGAACTGCATACCGGCGAAAATAGCCGGCTGTCCCGAAATAATAATGGTTACACCTCCGAACAGCGAGGGAAAAATAAGCTCGGTAATTCTTGCGGCGGCGAAAATTGCCGGTGTGGATAAAATATATAAAATGGGCGGTGCACAGGCAATAGCGGCACTGGCATACGGTACGGAAACAATTAAAAAAGTTGATAAAATAGTAGGTCCGGGCAACGCATTTGTTGCGGAAGCCAAAAAGCAAGTATACGGACTGGTTAATATAGATATGATTGCGGGACCGAGTGAAATTCTCGTAATCGCAGACGAAACCTGCAATCCGAAATTTGTTGCGGCAGACCTGCTTTCGCAGGCGGAACACGATAAGATGGCAAGTGCCGTACTTATTACGGACAGCGAAAAGCTGGCAAACAGAGTGCAAGCCGAAATCGAAACTCAGCTGAAAGAGCTGCCGAGAGAAGAAATCGCAGGAACTTCGATAGATAATAACGGTAAGATTATAATAGTAAAAGATATTAAAGAAGCTGTGAAAATCGCAAACGAAATAGCACCGGAGCATCTTGAAATATGCGTTGATAATCCGTTCGATTATCTGAACGATGTCAAAAACGCCGGCTCTATATTCCTCGGCAAAAACTGCCCCGAAGCATTGGGCGATTATTTCGCCGGCCCGAATCACACCTTGCCTACGAGCGGTACGGCAAGATTTTCGAGTCCGCTTTCGGTAGATGATTTTATAAAGAAATCTTCGTTTATATACTATACATCGGACGCACTCGAAAAAGTAAATCAAAAGATAAAATATTTTGCCGAGAAAGAGGGACTTCATGCACATGGAAAATCTGCGGCAATACGGTTCGAGGTGAACGGCGGTGAGTGAATTTCTAAGTAAAAAATTTGAAAAACTTACGCCGTATACCCCGGGAGAGCAGCCGCAGGACAAAAGCTATATAAAGCTGAATACGAACGAATCTCCCTATCCGCCGTCAGATAAGGTGGCAGCAGCGGTTACAAAATCGGAAATAGACGATTTGCGCCTGTATCCCGACCCGGAATGTTGTGAAGTGAGGGAAAGCATAGCCAAAGAATACGGTGTGAATCCGCAAAATGTATTTGTCAGCAACGGTTCGGACGAAACATTGTCGTTTGCGTTCATGGCATTTTGCGATGAAACGCATCCGGCAGTATTCCCGGATATCAGCTACGGTTTCTATGAAGTTTATGCAATGCTGTACGGCATACCGTATAAAAAAATACCGCTGAAAGAGGATTTTACGGTCGATGTCAATGATTATACAAATTGCGGAGCGACGGTGGTTATTGCAAATCCGAATGCGCCGACAGGCTTGTGTATAAGCGTTGATGATGTAAGAAAAATACTTGAAACAAACAAAAACAATGTTGTTTTGATAGATGAAGCGTATGTAGATTTCGGCGGCGAAAGCTGCGTCGGGCTGATAAAAAAATATGATAATCTGCTTGTTGTGCGGACATATTCAAAATCAAGGTCGCTTGCCGGCGCAAGGCTCGGATATGCCATGGGCAGCGAGAAAATTATAGGCGATTTGAATACGATAAAGTTTTCGACAAATCCTTATAATATAAACAGAATATCGCTCATTGCGGCAAAATGCGCAATGGAGAACGATGAGTATTACCGGGACAAGATAGGAAGGATTGTAAGCGCAAGAGAATATACGGTGAAAGAACTGAAACGGCTCGGTTTTTCAGTTACGGATTCAAAAGCGAATTTTGTGTTTGCCAAGCATGACAAAATAGGCGGCGAAGAAGTTTATGCCAAACTCAAAGACAACGGTATACTCGTACGTCATTTCGGCAGCGAAAGAATAAAAGATTATGTGAGAATATCCGTGGGAACACGGGAAGATATGCAATGTCTTGTGAAAACGCTTGAAAAAATATTGGAGGCGGTTATATGAGAACGGCAGAAATTAAAAGAAAAACGGCGGAAACGGATATAGCGGTTTCGCTGAATATTGATGGCAGGGGCATCGGTGAAATCAATACGGGCTGCGGTTTTTTAGACCACATGCTTATTCTTTTTGCCAAGCACGGAAGATTTGACCTGAAAATATCCTGCACAGGCGATACGTATGTAGATTATCACCACACGGCAGAGGATATAGCGATATGCCTCGGGAAAGCTTTTAGGGAAGCAGCTGCGGATATGGCGGGAATTAAGAGATATGCAAGTATAATACTTCCCATGGACGAAGCACTTATTCTTTCGGCAGTTGACATTTCGGGACGGAGTTTGCTCAGCTTCAGGACGGATATTGCGGCGCAGAAGATAGGCGATTTCGATACGGAGCTTATAAAAGAGTTTATGCTCGGTTTTGTGCGCAATTTCCCGATAACGCTGCATATAAAACAGCTTGACGGAGAAAATGCACATCATATAGCGGAAGGGTGCTTCAAGGCGTTGGCACGAACACTTTCGGCGGCACTGGAGACAGACGAGAGATTTAAAGATGAAATACCGTCCACAAAAGGCGTTTTGGTTTGATTAAGGGTGATTAAAGATGATTGCGGTTATAGACTACGGCGTCGGAAATATATTTTCGCTGTACAGCTCATTCAGGGCGATAGGCGAGGGCGTTATACTTACCGGCGATAAAGAAAAAATCAGAGAATGTGATAAAATAGTCCTGCCCGGAGTCGGAGCTTTTGCGGACGCAAAGGCGAAACTCGACAAAAACGGGCTTTCGGACGTGATAAAAGAAGAAGCGGCAACCGGCAAAAATATTCTGGGAATTTGTCTGGGTATGCAGATGATGTTCGATAAAAGCTTTGAATACGGTGCACATGAGGGACTTCATATGATACCGGGAGAGGTACGGCCGATTAAACCGATAATTCCGCAGGATTACAAAGTTCCGCATATAGGCTGGAATAAACTTATATTTCCGAAGAATAAAGAAAAAAATAAAATCTTTAAATATATAAATGAGGGTGACTGCGTGTATTTTGTTCATTCTTATGCTGCGTTCGGCTGCGAAGAAAGCCTTATAGCATATGCGGAATACGGTGCAGACCTTACGGCTGCGGTAAACAAAGATAATGTGTATGCAACGCAGTTTCACCCCGAAAAAAGCGGAAATACAGGTCTTAAAATACTTAAGGCGTTCTGTGAGCTTTAATAAATTGTTGTGCACGTCTTGACGTGCGGAAAGGCTATGAAAGTATGAATATATTCCCGGCGATAGATTTGAAAGACGGAAAAGTGGTAAGGCTTTTAAGAGGAGATTACGGCAAAGTTACGGTGTTCGGCGACAATCCGCTTGAAATTGCGAAAAAGTTTGAAGCGGACGGCGCACAGTATCTGCACGTTGTCGACCTCGACGGCGCAAAGGACGGAAACAACCCGAATTTTGAAGCAGTCAAAGAGATTGCACAGGGTACGGGTATGTTTGTGGAGATAGGCGGCGGAATACGCAGCGAAGAAATTATAGAAAAATATCTGTCTGCCGGAGTAGACCGTGTTATTTTGGGTACTGCGGCGGTTACGGATTTTGAGTTTACAAAACGTGTTACGGCGAAATACGGCGATAAAATCGCTGTCGGCGTAGATGCCAAAGACGGTATGGTTGCTATATGCGGCTGGACGAAGATAACGGACGAAAGCCTTTTGGATTTCTGCAAGAAGATGGAGAGTATAGGTGTTAAAACCGTAATTTGCACCGATATTGCAAAAGACGGGGCAATGCAGGGTTGCAGTGTTGAGATATACGAAACATTGAAAAACGAAACAAATATGAATATAGTGGCTTCCGGCGGCGTTTCGTCATATGAGGACATAAAGAGGCTTTCGCAGCTTGATATATACGGCGCAATAGTCGGAAAGGCAATATATACGGGTGATGTGGATTTGAAAGAAGCCATTTTGTTGGGAAGTGAGAAACAGTGATAACAAAAAGAATTATTCCGTGCCTTGACGTAAAGGACGGACGTGTTGTAAAGGGCGTAAATTTCGAGGGATTGTCTGACGTAAATTCACCTGTCAGCCTTGCGGATTTTTACAGCCGAAACGGAGCGGACGAACTGGTGTTTTATGATATTACGGCATCGAGCGACGGACGTAAATTGTTTACCGATATATTAAAGGAGGTTGCGTCCAAGGTGTTTATCCCTCTGACGGTCGGCGGCGGTATAAATACCGTTGAGGATTTCGACAGGGTGCTGAAATGCGGAGCGGATAAAGTCAGCGTAAATTCGGGAGCTATAAAAAATCCGAAGCTTATTTCGGAAGCGTCAAAAAAATACGGAAACCAGTGCGTTGTGCTGTCTGCCGATATTAAGAGGGTGGACGGAAAATTCACCTTGTTTGCGAAAGGCGGCAGAGAAAATACCGGGATTGACGCAATCGAATGGATAAAGCGGGGCGTAGAAAACGGCGCAGGAGAGATTGTTGTAAACAGCATAGATACGGACGGCGTGAAGCAGGGTTTCGATTTGCCTATGCTGAAAGCCGTGTGCGAAGCCGTAAACGTTCCGGTGATAGCTTCCGGAGGAGCAGGAAAGGAAGAGGATTTCGTGCGGCTGTTTAAGGAGCTGCCGACTGTGGATGCAGGACTTGCGGCATCAATTTTCCATTTCGGAGAGGTCAAAATAGAGCATCTCAAGCAGACACTTAAAAATAATGATATAAATGTGAGGGTACAGTCATGACAGATATAAACGAACTTAAATTTGACGAAAAGGGACTTATACCGGCAATTGTTACGGACTATTATACAAAGGAAGTCTTGACGCTTGCGTATATGAACCGTGAAAGTCTGGAAATAACGATGAAAGAGGGCAAAACCTGCTTTTATTCGAGGTCAAGGCAGAAGCTTTGGAGAAAAGGCGAAACTTCGGGGAATTTTCAGCACGTAGTCAGCATCACGGCAGACTGTGACAAGGATGCGCTCACCGTTGTTGTTAAAAAAGACGGTCCGGCATGCCATACCGGTGCGGAATCGTGCTTTAATGATGTGATTTACGGCGAAGAAGAAAGCTTCTCGCTTCAGAATCTCGAAAAGCTTATTGAGGGCAGAAAAACAGAGAAAAAAGAGGGTTCGTATACAACATACCTCTTTGAAAAAGGTATTGATAAGATACTTAAAAAAGTCGGAGAGGAAGCAACGGAGGTTATTATTGCGGGCAAAGCGGAGGACAAAGCGGAAACGATTTACGAAATCGCCGACCTTACATACCATGTGCTTGTTTTAATGACCGAAATGGGCATAGACGTTAAGGATATATCGGATGAGCTTGCCTCACGGCATGTGATAGACAAAAAGGTAAAACAGGAGAAAATGACAAAATGATATATCGCTCGAATATTCATACGCACACTACCTTTTGCGACGGTGCGGATACACCGGAGGATATTGTAAAATCCGCTATGGAAAAAAATATGGTAAGTATCGGCTTTTCGGGACATTCGGTTACGGAGTTTGATGTAAGCTACTGCATGAAAGACGAGGACGGATATATTTCGGAGATTCGGCGGCTTAAAGAAAAGTACAGCGGAAAAATCGAGATATATCTCGGTGTCGAGCAGGATTTATATTCTTTGCCGCCGAAGCCGTGCTATGATTATATCATAGGGAGCACGCATTATGTGAAGGTAAACGGATGTATGCGCGATGTGGATTCGAGCGAAGAATATATGCTTGAAACCGTGGAGAAATTTTACGGCGGCGATTGTTACGCATATGCCGAAGATTATTATAAAAACGTAGCGGAAGTCGGCAAAAAATATAAGAATTGTATTATAGGACATTTGGATTTGCTGACGAAATTCAATGAGGGCGAAAAGCATTTTGTATATAACAGCAAATACCATGACATTGCATTCGGAGCAATTGAAAGTCTGAGAGGCAGAATATTTGAGATAAATACCGGGGCAATCTGCAGGGGAGTGCGCACAGAACCTTATCCGGAAAAAGCTTTGCTCAAACGCATATTTGAAACGGGCGGAAGTATTATAATAACGAGCGATTCGCACAGAAAGGAAACGCTGATGTTCGGGTTTGAACAGGCATATGCACTGGCGAAAGAATGCGGATTTAAAACGTGCAAGGTGTTGAAAAAAGACGGAATTTCGGATATTTTGATTTAACGGAGGTTTGAGAAAAGACGTATGTCGGATTCCCGAACCTTTATTTTTTTTGAAAAATCATTTTTTACTATTGAAAATCCGTGAAAAATATGGTATAATAAGTTTGCAAAGCAAACTCAATGAATTGCCTGACGGCATGAATTGAAACCTGCAGCTTCATGAATTGAGTCTGCGACTCATGAATTGCACCTTGCGGTGCATTAAAGGCAATTCAATTCATGTTGCGATAGCAACAATTCATGGATAAAATCCAATTCATGACAACGGAGTTGTCAATTCATTAAAATGGAGAATAAGTATGAAGGAAAATAAGCTTGTAGAATTGTCAAAGCAATTTGCTGTAGATGTAGTTAATTTGTGTGCAGAGATTAAAGAAAAAAGAAAAGGAAATGTATTGCTCAACCAACTTTTAAGAAGTGGCACAAGTATAGGAGCTAATATACACGAAGCAAATTATGCTGCAAGTAAACCTGATTTTATAAATAAGTTTCAAATTGCACTCAAAGAGTGTTATGAAAGTGATTATTGGTTAGGATTGTTCAAGGACACAAAAATGATTACTGAGCAAGAATATAAAGAAATGTATGATAAATGCAGTAAAATTCGTAAACTGTTAATATCGTCGGTAAATACCGCAAAAGAAAATACAAAAGGAGATTAAAAATGATTGATTTCAAGAACGCAACATTTTTCAAGTTAAAAAAGGTGGAGAACGAAAAGGCAGAGCCGATAGTTGGACCATTACTGAATTCAGAGGAGAATCTGACATAAAAGAGATTTGTAAAATGATTTCTGAGTATGTGCTAAGATAAACTGATTGGCATCTAAATCGTTCATTGATTCTATAATTGACATATATGAAATTTTGATTTGCAAAGTTTTTAAGAGCTGAAATCTCTTTGCAGCATTACTATTTCATATGTAAATATAAAACATATCGGGAGAGTGGGAAAATGAATGTGTTATTTTTAACTGTGTCTACGGGACAGGGACACACAAGCTGCGGAAAGGCACTTGAAACCTGCCTTATAAAGGGCGGTGCATCTACATATTTTCTTGATTTATACAGCTATATACATCCGTTTCTCGGAAAAGCTATTTCCGAAATATATCTGCTTGCTTCCGGAAAAACTCCGAAGCTTTACGGAAAATATTACGATAAAGAAGATTTCGGCCGCGGCAAGGTAATGAATGTGGTGTCGAATTTCAATCGTATAATAAAAAGCGATATTATAAAATATATTAAAGCCAATAAAATTGATGTTGTTATATGTACACACCTTTTTTCGGGACAGGTAATGACGCTTATAAAAGATGTGGTAAATACCGTAAATATAGGTATAGTAACGGATTATACGATACACCCCAAATGGGAAATGACTTCGCTTGATTATTATGTGCTTGCGGATGCAAGCCTTGATTATCTCGCAAAGAAAAAGGGATTGCCGGAGGACAGGCTTCTTCCGTTCGGAATACCGGTAGACCTCAAATTCGCTCAAAAACATGATAAGTCGGAAATGCGTAAAAAACTCGGGTTTTCAAACGGAAACCTAATCTTTGTAATGATGGGCAGTATGGGATACGGAAATATAGGCGAGATTCTGAATGAGATTGAGCAGAGCGGCATAAAATGCGAGGTTGCCGTGGTATGCGGAAATAACAAAAAGGCAAAAATCATGGTAGAAAACAACCCGCATAAATTCAGATGTCATTGTTACGGATTTGTGAATAATGTAGATGAATTCATGGACGCTGCGGACTGTATTATTACAAAGCCGGGCGGACTCAGCGTTACGGAAAGCCTGGCGAAAAAATTGCCTATGATATTCGTTGACCCGATTCCGGGACAAGAGGACAGAAACGTTGAATTTTTGGTTAATAACGGCGTGGGGCTTAATGTTTCAAAATCATTTTGTCTTGCAAGCGCATTGCATTTGTTTTTCGACAGCGAAATACGCAGAAAAGAGATAAACGAAGCAATTGCCAGAATATCAAAACCGTATGCTGCGGAAAAATTGTGTGATTTTATATTTAATTTGGAAGAGGTGAAAGACAGAATATGAAAAAAGATTATATAAAGAAAAGAAAAAAATTGCCGAGAAAGGTTGTTACAACCATAGTTGTTGTAGCCGCAGTGCTTGTTTTCGTTGCTTTTATAGGAAAATATTTTGCGGTGGACTTTATATTTGATAATTATATCATAAAGCCGGCGCTGGAAGTCGTAAAAGACGGCGGTATTGCAGAGATTATGAAGCAGGGAGAAGAAGCTGCGGAAGAAAACGAAACATCGGATACAACGGCAGCGGCAGAACCGGATAATCAGACATCGGCAGAAACGAAAAACGATAACAAAACACAAAATGCGAATGATGGAAACAACCCAAAAACCGAAGCACCGGCAGTGCCGGCATCACCGGCAAAAACGAGCAGTGAGCTTTCGACAGCGGAAATAGCATATAAGGTTTTGGCATCACCGGAGCTTATGGCAAAGCTGGAGGGAATGGTTTCAAGCTCGGATAAATCGGCGGTTATATCGATTGCAAAATCGTGTTTTACAAACGAAGAAAAGAAATATTATCTTGCGGAAATTGCAAAAAAAGGTCTAACGCCGCAGATAAAATCGGAAATGATGGGCATTGTGCGCTCGCGTATGACGGGAGCAAAAAAGTCTTCGGTGCTTTCTCTGTTCTCAAAATATGCGGAAGCGTTAAGACCGTACGTTAAATAATGCCTGACGAAAGGAAAAATTAATAATGAAAAATTCAAAAACAGCTATGCTCACACGGTTTGCGCTTCTTGCCGCCGTAATACTTGTAATGTCTTATACACCGCTCGGATATTTAAATCTCGGATTGTTCCTTGTAACGTTTTTAACTATTCCTGTTATTGTCGGCGCACTGCTTTACGGCAGCGGCGCAGGCGCATTTGCGGGACTTATTTTCGGACTTACGAGCTTTGGCAAGGCATTCGGCAGCAAAATGGGAGCCACACTGCTTGCGATAAATCCGATATATACGTTTATTCTGTGCGTTGTACCGCGTGTGCTTGAGGGATATTTGTGCGGATTGATATTTTCGGGACTTAATAAGAATAAGGATAATAAAATTTGGAAAGTGGCAATTGCAAGCCTCTCGTGTCCGCTGCTTAATACGATTTTGTATATGGGAACGCTTGTGTTGCTTTTCGGAAACAGTAATTATATACAAGGACTTATGGGCGGGAAAAGCGTATTTATGTTTATAGTCGGATTCGTTGGAATACAGGCAGTCGCAGAAGCTGTGGTATGTACGATTATCGGTACGGTTATATGTGCGGCACTGCTCAGATACTTCGGTGCAAAGAAAAAATCATGAATGAAATAAAAATTACCGATATTGAAAATATTAAGATAGGCAATGCGCAGGATTTTGGCGCAGGAACGGGAGTAACCGCAATCATTTGCGAACAGGGTGCGCCGTGCGGAGTGTTTATAGGCGGCGGAGGCCCGGCTTCGAGAGAAACACCGCTTTTATCTCCGCTTGCGTCGGCAGATAAGATTCATGCGATTGCACTTTGCGGAGGCAGTGCTTTCGGGCTTGATGCGGCAGGCGGCGTAATGAGCTTTTTGGAGAAAAAAGGCATTGGATTTCCGACAGGATTTGCCAATGTACCTCTCGTGTGCGCTTCGGGTATTTATGATTTGTGCGTCGGCGATTCATCGGTCAGACCCGATTTTGATATGGGATATAGGGCGGCGGAAGCGGCATACAAAGGCGAATTTGAAATCGGCAGCTGCGGAGTCGGTACAGGAGCAACGGTCGGCAAGCTTTTGGGCACGGATTTTATGATGAAATCCGGAATAGGAGCATATGCCGTAAGCATAGGCGAACTGAAAATCGGCGCTCTTGTATGCGTGAATGCATTGGGCGATGTGTATGAGGACGGTCGGATAATATGCGGAATGCACAGTAAGGACAGTTTTTTAAATACCGAAAAAACAATGTTTAAAAATACGGAACCGGTAAACAATAAATTTGTATCGAATACAACAATCGGCGCAGTAATAACAAACGCAAAGCTTGATAAAAGGCAGGCGAATAAGCTTGCGCAAATGGCGGCGTGCGGGTATGCACGTGCGATAAAACCCGTATTTACATCTGCTGACGGCGACAGCATATATGCAATGTCTGTGGGAGAGGTATCTGCGGACTTGGACGTCCTCGGAACGCTTGCGGCTTGTGCTGCGGAAAAGGCGATTGTTTCGGCTGTGAAGAATGCGGACAGCCTGTTCGGCATAACGTGTTTTAAAGATATTCAAAGGTAAGTTTGAAAGGAGAAACGGTCAGAATATGAATATAGTTGTCGGCTGCCATTTATCGGCGGCAAAGGGTTATCTCAATATGGGAGAAACGGCGAAGTCGATAGGTGCGAATACATTTCAGTTTTTCACGAGAAATCCGAGAGGCGGAAAGGCTAAGGATATAGACGAATCGGACGTGGCGCGTTTTCTTGAATTTGCGGAGGAAAACAATTTCGGGAAAATTCTTGCTCATGCGCCGTATACGCTTAATGCCTGCGCAAAAGAGGAAAGAATCAGAGATTTTGCACGTATGACAATGGCGGACGATTTAAAACGTATGGAATATACGAAAAATCAAATGTATAATTTCCACCCCGGCAGCCATGTGGGACAAGGGATTGAAAAAGGCATAGAACTCATTGCGGAGTTGCTGAACGAGATACTCGACGAAAGCATGACAACAACCGTGCTGCTTGAAACAATGGCGGGGAAAGGCAGCGAGGTTGGAAGCCGTTTTGAAGAACTGAAAGAGATAACAGACAGGGTGAAGCTTAACGACAAAATGGGAGTTTGCCTTGATACCTGCCATGTGTACGACGCAGGCTATGATATAGTCGGAAACCTTGACGGAGTTTTGAAAGAGTTTGACGATATTATAGGTTTGGACAGACTGAAAGCGATTCATATGAACGACAGCAAAAATCCGTTTGAAAGTCATAAAGACAGGCATGAAAAGCTCGGAGAGGGCAGCATAGGACTTGAAGCGTTTGAACGAATAATAAATCACCCTCTGCTCGACGGAATACCCATATATCTCGAAACTCCGAACGAGCTTGACGGATACGAAAAAGAAATCGCAATTATAAAGAACTTAAAAAAGTGACGAATGCCACACTATTTGTTATAGGACAAAAAAGTCATATAAAAAGACAAAAATTTATAGTAAAAAAGTATTGACAAAGCATGAAATTATATGTATAATAAATACGGAAAGTAAAAAAACATTTTTTACGTATAATTAACAATATACAAAAAGGAGAATTATTATGGCTAACTTAGACGCTTTTAAAGACAGAGCAACAGCTGTTGACGTTGTGTGTCCCGAAAAGAAATTAAAAGTAGGTATCATAGGTACGGGCTGGATTGCAGACGCACACGTTCAGGCATATATGAAGATGCCGGATGTTGAGATTGTTGCAGGTGCAGACCTTGTTCCCGGCAAAGCGGAAGCTTTCTTCAAAAAACACGGTGTGGAGGGTGTTCGCTGCTACAACAGCCACAAAGAGCTTATTGATGCGGAAAAAGACATTGACGCAGTAAGCGTGTGTACATATAACAGAACTCATGCGGAGTGTACAATATATGCTTTGGAGCATGGTGTAAACGTACTTCTTGAAAAACCGATGTGCGTAACTATAGAGGAAGCTGCCGAAATCTGCAAAGCAGAGAAAAAGAGCGGAAAAGTTCTTTCAATAGGCTTCCAGCCGCGTTTCGACGACAATATGAAGATGATTAAGAAAATAGTAGATTCCGGCGAACTCGGCGAGATTTACTATATCCAGACAGGCGGCGGACGCCGTCACGGTATTCCTACACCGTTCGGCACATCGTTCATTCAGGACGATACGGCAGGACTCGGTGCATTGGGCGACATCGGCTGCTATTCTCTCGATATGGTGCTTAACGCTATAGGCTATCCGAAGCCGCTTACGGTTACGGGTTACAAATCCGATTTCTTCGGCAAAAACCCTGCAACATACATAAGAACAGGCAGACCGGCGGAATATGCCGATATATTCAGCGTAGACGATTTCGCTGCTGCATTTATTCGTCTTGAAGGCGGAATTATCCTCGACTTCAGAATAGCGTGGGATATGCACGTTAATACACCGGGCGATACGATTATCTTCGGTAAAAAAGGTGCGCTCAGAATACCGTCAACAGAATGCTGGAACGGTTCTACGGGCGGTCCTATGACGATATATCACGATGTTGCGGGCGAACCTGTTGAAACTGTAATACCGGAATTCCCGGAAGATACAAATCACAGTAACTTCTACAAAAAATGCCGTTCATTCCTTAATGCAATCAAGACAGACGGCAATGCTCCGATTCCGTCAAGCCAGATTATCATAAATCAGGCAATAATCGACGCTATTGCAAAATCTGCAGATCTCGGACATGAAATAGAAGTTACAATCCCTGAAATATAAGACAATATTAAAAAAGTCGGCAAGTTCCGCTTGCTTTTACGGAACTGTCCGGAGAAGCTGCGGAGCTTGCTTATTTTAAAGAAAAGAGGCAAAATTTATGAGTAAATTAAGAGTTGGTTTACAGCTTTATTCTGTAAGAGATGATATGGAAAAGGATATGGACGCTACGCTGAAAGCAGTTGCGGATATGGGATATGACTGCGTTGAATTTGCCGGATATTTCGGCAAAACAGCGGAAGAAGTAAAAGCTATGCTTGACAAATACGGTCTTGAAGCCGTATCGGTTCACCAGGGCTACGATGTATTCCTTGAAGATGAGAAAGCAAACATAGATTATCTTAAAACTTTGGGAGTAAAGTTCTGTGCAATTCCTTGGATGGACGTTAAAAAGCACAAAGGAAACGATGTATATCCGAAAACTGTTGAGGAGATTACAAAAGTTGCAAAAGCGCTTAAGGCAGCCGGAATACAGATGTGCTACCATAACCACGATTTTGAATTCGGAAAATACGATGGCAAATTCTTGCTTGACTGGCTGTATGAAGATATTCCGGCAGATTTGCTGGAAACGGAAATCGATACCTGCTGGGTAAAATATGCAGGCTACGACCCGTGCGAATATCTTAAAAAATACACGGGCAGAGCGCATATCGTTCATCTGAAAGACTTCACTTGCAAAGCATTTGCGAGCGGTCCGGTTTATGCTCTCATAGACGACAGCGGCAAAGAGGGCGAAAAGGCTTCCAAAGAGGACAACGGCTTTATGTTTAAGCCTGTAGGCAGCGGTATTCAGGATTTCCCTGCAATTATAGACGCTGCAAAAGCTGCGGGAGCTGAATATATTATAGTAGAGCAGGATCAGTCCGACGAAAGACCGACACTTGAAGCTGCTAAGATGAGCAGAGATTATCTTAAGTCAATAGGTTATTAATATTATGTGGGGGCTGCGGCAGCAAAAGCAGCCCCTCTTTTAAATTGCAAAATTACAAATTATTTGTTAAAAATATGAAAAAGGTGTTGACAAATCGAATATTTTGTGGTATTATATATGTGTAATCTTTAAGATTCGGTACAGAGATGCCGGCAAGATTTATGTGTTAATATAGGTATGTTTGCAGTCTTGTCAGGGGTTTAGCCTGGCTTTTTTTATGCTTATTTTCGGGGGGGAGTGAGAAATACGGAGAAGAAATTTAAATCACAAATTATAGATGAACTCGGCGTAAAACGTGCGCTTATGCGTATTTCACATGAGATTGTTGAGAACTGCGGAAATGACAGCTTGTATATTGTCGGCATAAAACGCAGGGGAGTTCCGCTTTCGGAAATTATTGCGGATAATATTGAAAAAATCGAGGGCAAAAAACCGCTGTGCGGTCAGCTTGATATAAAGTTTTATCGTGATGATTTGTCGAACGAGTCCGAAACACCTACGGTGAGAAACTGCGAGCTTGAGGCAGACGTGACAGGCAAAACAGTCGTCTTGGTTGATGATGTTTTGTATACGGGACGGACGGTGAGAGCGGCGATAGAAGCGATATTTTCGCTCGGCAGACCGAGCAAGATAAAGCTTGCAATCCTTGTTGACAGAGGGCATAGAGAGCTTCCTCTCCGTGCGGATTTCGTAGGTAAAAATATACCGACTTCGAGAAATGAAATAGTAAACGTAAGAATACCGCCGTTTGATTCGGAAACCGGCGTGTTTCTGTATGAGAAAGTGTAATACCGCAGGAAGCGGAATAATAAATTTTTTTAGGAGGAATTTACAATGGCTAAAGTAGGTAACGAACCTATTTACGACGCAAAAACCTTAGGCACGGGAAAAATGCTTATCCTCGGCTTGCAGCATATGTTTGCAATGTTCGGCGCAACGGTGCTTGTTCCGATAATAACGGGACTGGATATTTCAACAACTCTTTTAATGGCAGGACTCGGAACACTTCTGTTTCATCTTATCACAAACCGCAGCGTTCCGGCATTTTTGGGTTCGTCCTTTGCATTCCTGGGCGGATATGCAACGGTTAAGACCATGGCGGAAAATGCGGGAGCGGAGAGTTTCATTCCGTATGCCGGCGTAGGTGTTGTTGTAGCAGGCTTGCTGTATCTTGTACTTGCATTGTTCTTCAAATTATTCAATACAAAAACGGTAATGAAATATTTCCCGCCTGTTGTAACCGGACCGATAATCATTGCAATAGGCTTAATTCTCGCACCCTCGGCAGTAACAAACTGCGCCGTAAACCCTGTTTTGGCGCTTGTTGCATTTGCACTCATAGTAATATGCAATATATGGGGCAAGGGAATGGTTAAAATCGTACCGATATTAATAGGTATTTTCGGTTCTTGCGCAGTTGCTGTGATAATGGAGCTTTGCGGCTCGCAGGTTTTCGACCCTGCCAAGCTTCAGAACCTTAAAGACGCAGCATGGATTGGTTTTCCGATTATCTGGAAACATACGGTGTTTGCGGTAACGGACAGCACTCTTGCGATAAATTCGGTTATAGCTGTCGCACCTATAGCGCTTGCTTCGATGATGGAGCATATAGGCGATATTTCGGCTATCAGTTCTACGGTAGGCATAAATTATATTGCAAAACCGGGACTTCACAGAACGCTTATGGGTGATGGACTTGCAACGTCTTTTTCGGCACTTTTCGGTGGACCTGCAAATACTACATACGGTGAAAACACAGGCGTTCTCGCACTTACAAAAGTGTATGACCCGAAAGTTATAAGACTTGCTGCCGTGTTTGCGGTTGTGCTTTCGTTCTGTCCGAAATTCGCAGCATTTATCAACCTTATTCCTACGGGAATCATAGGCGGTATATCACTTATTCTGTACGGAATGATATCTGCTATCGGAGTAAGAAACCTTGTTGAAAATGCGGTTGACTTGTCAAAGAGCAGAAACGTTATAATCGCAGCGACAATACTCGTGTCCGCACTCGGATTCAATTCAATAGGCGGTATCACGTTCACTGTCGGCGGTGCACCTATAACGATTACGGCACTTGCGATTGCGGCAATACTCGGTATTGCTCTCAATGCGATTCTTCCGGGAAAAGATTATGTTTTTACGGATGAAAATGATGAGAATAAAATAAATTATAAAATGGATAAAGAACTGTAATATATGAAAAAATGGATTGCGAAAATTATTTTTGCACCACCGGATAAGAAAGTAATTTCGAAAAATATTAAAATGTAGCTAAAATAGCCCGACAAAGGCAAAAAACAGAGTCGAAAACTCAGTATGAAAGGTTTTCGGCTCTGTTTTTTCACATTCTCATTTAATGGAATATTTGTGTAATGGCAACTATTACGTAGAAAAAAACGTATTCTCGCATTTTTTTCTATGCCATTGTAATTGTTAGTGTATGACAACCCTACAAATCAGAAAATGCGTTTTTTTTTGTGCGTAACTCTGAATGGGGTTACGCACTCTTTAATTTTATGGAGGGGAATTTGAAAATGAAACGCATAATCTCTATTCTTTTAACTTTAACAATACTTCTAACATTAGTGCCTACAATTTGTTTCGCCAATCTGCAAGTGGAAATGTCAATAAATGTGCAGTTGAAATTTACCCAAAATTCTGAAACCGCTTTAATTCTTCAACCGACATAACTAACAATCCATTCGGAAACGGAAATCTGTCAAGGTCGCCAAGGCGCTCTGTATTAACCTTGACAGATTTTTGTTTCCGAATATAATCTATGCCGTCGGTTGAAGAAAATTCATGCCACGAACTTTCCGCAGCTCTTTATACGGTATTCACTCGGCGGCAAACATCCGGGATTTCCTGTATATAGCCTTATTCTGTTATAGTATATGAATATATACCTGAATACTATTGTTTTGACTTCTTCTTTTTTCATGCGATATGTCGGAATTTGATATAGTTTTTCCTTCTTAAGAGTAGCAAAAAAACTTTCCATTCTTGCATTATCATAACAATGTCCGGTGCCACTCAAACTCTGCATTATTCCGCAAATTCCCGATATGACTCGTTTGTATATTGGCTTCCTCTGTCGCTGTGCAGCACCACCCCTCGTAAATTGCCATACCTCTGTTTCAATTGCTTCACCGTATCTATACATAATTCTTTTTTCATATTATCACGCATTCCAACAGTAAGTATTTCTCCGTTATGGCAATCCATTATCGGCGAAATATACAACTTACCGTCGAAACATTGAACTTCTGTAATATCCGTTAATAGCTTTTTTACCGGTTCGGTTGCAGTAAAATCACGCTTTATTAAATTTTCCTTGTCTTGTATTTCGGTAGTTGCTTTTGTTATTCCGTGCGGTTTCCTTGCTTTGTGAATTAAAGCCCCTTCTTTCATAGCACGGTATACCGTATTTCTGCTAACTTTAATTCCGCGTATCTCTAATGCTTTATGTATGCGGTCATATCCGTAATTTGCATTGTCCGGATGTTCAGATAAGATTTCTTTTATTTTGACCAGAAGAAGCTTGCGTTTGGAGGGCTTATCTTTATTTTTCAGCCATCTGTAATATCCTGATTCGCTGATTTTCAAGACCTTGCACATTAATTTTACTGCATATATGTTTTTGTATTTCAAAATAAATATATGCCTTTCAGCTGTTTTTACCTCTTCCGGTCTTTTGCGAAAAAACCGAGAGCATCCTTTAATATTTCATTTGCCTGACGAAGCCCAGATACTTCTCGCTCCAGCTCGCATATTTTTGCACGAGCCTCATTTTCTGTCAGGACAACTGTATGCTTTTCGGTATACTTACGATCTTTTCTCCAATCCGCAAGCGTGTAGTATTGCAATCCTAATTGCAGTGCCGCTTTCTTGACTCCGATTTCATCTGAAAGCTTTAATGCTTCCTTTTTAAATTCTTTACTGTACTTTGTCATTTTTAACACCTTTCTTTCTGTTTTTATTATATCAGATTTTTGGGTGTTTGTCGACTCTATTTATATTATACCACTCTAAACCGCAAATTTTATAAAAATTGTAGAGGCGGCAGGGATTCCAAAAGCCAATCCGCATTCGCTGCGCCACAGCTTTGCCACAAGAGCCCTCGAAGCCGGTGTGGATCTGAAAACAACACAGGAATTACTCGGACACAGCAGCATTGATATAACAGCCAATCTGTATACCCATGCACTTATGAAGCATAAACGTGACGAGGTTGAAAAACTAAAATCCGTATTTCGTATATAATGCCTGCCGACTTGGAAGCGCAAGGCTTTTAACAAAAATACAAAAGCCTTGCACATTAACAATTATATAAGGGATTGACCTACAGACCCTCTTTTTATACACTCAGATATTTACTGAATTATCAAGTATTCGTTCAATTAACCCAACGCTTGAGCGGGAACTTTCCGGTGTTACTTTCAGAGGTGAACGATTATTAAGAATACAATCAACAAAATATGCGATTTCGTCAGCGTATCCGTCTGCACCGCTCAGATTAATACCCGTGTCATCGCTTGTCTTTCCGAGCTTTATTTCGATTTCCTTTCCGTTTTCAATCATTATATTGTTTTTGTATTCCAAATATCCGTTTTCAAAAATTGCGATAAATTCCGCTCTGAATGAAATATCGGTATTGAACCAGCCGCCCAAAACGGATACGGTAAAGCCGTCGTAAATCAATTCGGAATTGATATAATCATTATCGGCGTTCAGTTTGTGATATATACCGCGAACGTCTTTAGGCTCTCCGAATATCGACTGAATGTAATCAACATCGTGAATTGACAAATCAATAGGAGTTCCGCCGCTTTTGTTTGTATCACGCATCCAATTTTCCCAGCTCCATCTCGGAATTGTTGACAGACGTTTCATATCTATTTTTATCGGATTTCCGAATCTTTTGCTTTCGATAGTTTCTCTGAGGTATACATACGGGGACATAAATCTTACAACGTGTGCAATCATAAGATGCTTGTTGGCTTTTTTTGCGGCTTCTATCATTTGTGCGGAATCCTCGCTGTTCAAGCTCATCGGTTTTTCGCACAATACATGTTTTCCGGCTTCGAGTGCCTTGAGTGTATATTCTTTATGCAAATAGCTCGGCAGACATATATCTATCATGTCGGGATTTTCGTTTTTGAGCATTTCGTCAAATGATGTGTATAGATTTACTTTATCCTCGCCTATTTTTTCTTTTGCCATATCTGTTCTGAGGTCAGCAACGGCAATGACTGATGCATTTTCAAGCTCCTTGTATGCTTTATAATGAACAAATCCCATTGCACCGATACCGACTAATGCTACTTTTATCATATTAATGCCTCCAAATATTTTTTTGCGGAGAGTATATCTTTTGACTGCTGCTCTCCTGTAATTTCTCTTTCAATGATAAGCGTACCGTCATATCCGATTTTCTTGAGTTTTTGTATAAATACGGGGAAATTAACCGAACCCTCGCCAATAGGAACCTCTCTGCCGAGATTTTTTCCGTCTGTTGGATAACAGCCGTCTTTTGCGTGAATATCGACAACGTATTCACCAAACACATCAAGCGAATCAACCGGATTGGCTTTTCCGTAAAGAATCAAATTCGCCGGGTCAAGGTTAATTCCCAAATTGTCCATACCTATATCCTCTATCACTCTCCTGAGAGTTACGGGAGTTTCCTGACCTGTTTCAAATAAAAATATCTGTCCGTTATCTTTGCAATGCTGTGCAACCGTTCTGAGTGCGGAAACTATCGGTCTGTATTCGCCGGAATACGGATTTTCGGGAAGAAAACCGGCATGGGTCGCAAAATTTGCAACTCCAAGCTTTTTTGCAAAGTCGGAACCTTCCGCCAGATCATTTATTCTTTGCGATCTGAAGTCCGGAGGAACCAATCCCAATGTAATTTGACCGTCATAAAAATTCCAGACCCTCGGGCCTGTCCATCCGCACCAGAAAGTTGAAATTTTTACATTGTACTTTTCTGAGGCGGAAAGGATTTTTTCTGCTGTTTCGTCCGTGAAATAACTTTTATCCCATGCACTTATCTGACAATATGAAAACCCGAATTCGGATACTTGTTTGAATTTTGCATCAATTTGACTGTTATCAAGCTTGATCAATGTACCTAATTTCATTTTTATCTCCTTTCACAAAACAAATGTTTTAGTTCATTTTATAACTTTTTGCATATAAAGTCAACAAAAATCCGCTTATTTGTCAGTATTGTTAAAGTATATAAAAATATTAAAAAACGAGATACAAACATAAAATATTAAGCCAAATTTATCTTTTTTTAATATACTGCTATTTTGAAAAAAATACTTGAAAAACGGCAGATTTAATGATATTATATTTTTATAATGTCTGCCGAACAACCGGTTTCACATCTAAAAACAGCATAAAAATGCCGAAAATTAGTATATGATGGCATTTTGTAATTGCTTGACAGTCATTATATAAGCTATACGGAGGACGGTAATGCTATGAATAAAAATCTTGATATTTCGATAAAAAGGATTATGGACGGTCAATACCTATTTAATAAGGAAACTGTGGAAATAAATAAAATCACTCACAATTGCGACAAAGCAATTCTGCATATCATTAAAAATGACAATACGGAAGCAGCCTGCCGCCAATTGAAAGATGCGGCGGACTGGTTTGATTATCCGCATCCCGAAGGCAGCCGAGATCCAAAGGGAGAACCCGATTTTATTGCGATAAGGATAATCATGGCACTGTATGAAAAGGAATGTTACGAAAAACTACCCGATGATGTGCTTGCGTCACTGAAAAATTTTTTTACGGAAAAAGACTACCGTTCAATGTACGCTTCGGAGAACCATTGCCTGATGTTTAGAGCGGCAAGATTGCTTGCTGCGCAATTTTACAACGACTCATATTTTCAAAATGCCGGAATGACCGCAAAAGAAGTATATGATGAGGATTACAAATATATATGTGATTTTATTGATTTCAGGGCAAAACGCTCATGGGGTGAGTTTGATTCTCTCGGCTATACATTTGAAATTATGGTTATCCTGGCAACGCTGCATAAGTATACGATTGATGCGGCACTGAAAACAAAATGTGCAATGATAATGGACGTCATTTTGCTGGATATGATTAACGATTCTATAAACGGATTGTATGCCGGAGCGCATGGCAGAAGTTATCCGAACGCTGTTTTGGACAGGCGAAACTGTACCCTCGCATCACTGGCGAGATTTTACTTTGATGAAGAAATCAGCTATGATGACGCAATTGAAAACACAAATATCTGCCTGTCGGATTATGTACCGTCACCTATTGTGAAAAAAATCGCGAAAGCGAAAAAGCAACCGTACACAAATTATGAAAGAAAGCATTTGCACTGCTGCAGTGCATGGATGGATGAAATAGATTGGAAAGAACTCAAAAAAGTTGACGGCTCGATTTGCAAGGCAACATATGTATGCGAAGATTATGCCATAGGAGCGGTTAATCATCAGGACAGCTATCCGGAAGATGCCAAAGACAGATGGTATGCACATCATCAGCAGCACGAATGGGAGCTGACATTTCCGGACAATCCGGAGGCTAAAATTTTTTCACACCATAGGGCAATACCGGATAAAAACCGCATAGTTAATCGCTGGACGGGAGATGCGGGCTGCTTGTGCGGCAGCTTTTACGCAAACAGCAACACGGCTATAGCGATGTATGATATACCGTTAATGAGCGAGCTTGAAAGCAGAGTAAATCTGCCTTTGATTAATGCATATGTCCCTCTTGAATTTTTTTCAAAATACAGGCAGGATGGGAAATATATGTTTCTTGAATACGGCAGATTGTTTGTTTTCCTTTATATGGATAACGGTTTTAAGGTGAACGATGAGGACAACTTTGCGAATAAAGAGCTGCTGTCGCTCGGATATAAAAATGCGGTGGTTTGCAGAGTCGATTACAAATCAAACTATGATTCGTTCGATGATTTTTGCAAAAAATCCAAAATGATGAAGATAGAATTTGACAGAGAAAGCGTGACGGTAAAATTCGGCGGAATTACAGTAAGAAAAGACGGCAACAGCGAAAACGGAATTGAAAATAATTATGCCGATGCGAAAAAATATGATTGCCCGTATATGACATCCGAATGGGACAGTCCGGTTATCTGCGTGAAATCGGAAGATGAGGCATACGAGTATAATTTTGAAACAAATAAGATAACAAAGATAAAGAGTGAGCAATAAATGCGGAAGGCTCAATGATTAAACAGACCTCGCTGTGCGTAAGCAACAGTGAGGTCTGTTTTTACGGTGCTGATGTTTGGTGGGTCAAATGTTTTGAACGGTAAATTCTCGGAGAAATCCCGGTACATTTCTTGAAAACCGTAGAGAAATAAGAACTGTCGTTAAAACCGCAGTGATATGCTATGTCGGTTATTGAAAATGCGGTATCCGTCATCAATCTTTTGGCATTTATGATACGTACATAATTAATATATTCGGTGATTGTAAGACCGATGTTTTCTTTAAATAATCTGTATAATGTTCTTTCCGAAACAAAAAGATTTTCGGCAAGCATCTTCGGGGTAATGTTTTTATGATAATTTTCATTAATAAAATCAATAGCCTGTTTTACCGAATTATTGACGTTTTTAATTCTTTGACCGCCGCCCGATACCGAATAATGCAAAAGAAGTATTGATACAGAGGTTAAGAGTGTCTTAAGCATGAGCGAAGAATAAGGATATTCGGGATTTTTCTGGTAGGTATTCATTTGAGTAAAGTAGAATTGCAGCTGTTCCATGTATTGCTGCGGTATATCTCTTACTATTCCGTCTTTTTCCAAGGAGGTAATTATATCCAAAACCTCGGGATCCAGATATTCGGGCATAAATTGTATTTCACAGCGCAGAGTTTTTTCAAATTCCGTATAAAGACTTCTGTGCTTTGCGAAAGGCGGAATAATTAAAAATTGGTTCTTTTTTAGGTACACCTCTTTGTCGTCAACAAAGAAAATAACACTGCCTCGGAGAATAAAAAACAGCTTGTATCCCGAATGGTATCGAAGCTGAACAGAAAGATGCTTATTCCTGATATGAGAGCTGATACTTATGGGTTTTGCATAAACATTGTCAATAAACACATTATCATTTTGTTCATTCATAACGATACCTCCTCCGGATTTTGTCTAAATTGACATCATAAAATTATTATATCATACGACCGTAAAAAAGTCAACACCGTTTGTCAAAATAGCAAAAGAATATTTTGGCAATATATTAAAAAAATATGAAGTTTGTCGTTTGATTGCAAGAATATTTACAGTGTGTATGCTATAATGGGATTAGATAATGCAGAAAAATACACTGCGGAGCTTATGATGAGAGGAGAATTGTCATGAATAAATTTAAAATTTTGGCGGTTTTGGGAATGATTGGGATTATATTCTCATCGACTCTGACGGCAGGAGCACTCGGAATAGGTGACGGGTATTATTACACGTTTGACGATTATCAGATCAGCGTAAGGAATTATGATGTGCTGTCGCCGTCATCATATGATTCCGACAGTATAGGCGGTTCGGTGAGCAAAGGTGCCTTATACGACGGGTCGGAAACTTCCGGTGTGGGAGAAAGACGCAAAATCAATCCTATTACAGGCAAGGCTGTGATGGATTTGGGTTTTTCGGCGGAAACGGCACCGGAGGGTACGGAAATAGGATTGAAAAATGATGACGCAGACGTTGTGCTGTTTCGTTTTACAGAAAATAAACTGTATCTTTGCACACGAAACGGAAATATTAAAATAGATTCGGAGGCGGGTTTTTACGGTTTCCGAATTTGGCTGGATGTTGATAAGAATACATATACCGTTCAGGCAAACGGAAAAACCATAGCCAAAAATTTAAAATTTTTAACGGATGTTAAGGCTATTAATTATTTCAGCGCACAGACACCGGATAATTCTATGGGTGCCGTAAACCTTGAGTATATGAAAATATATACGGATTATCTTGTGAACGAGCAGTTTCTCAGTTCTCGCGGCAACGTACCGGACGATTGGACCATTGTTGGTGACGGTGTTTCGATGAAAAACGATAAAAGCTATAATTTCGGTGACAGATACGCTCTGTCCGTTGATGACAAAAGTATTATAAAAGAGAACGGGATAACGAAAAAAATAGATGATTACGAAAAAGGCTTGTCTTTCGAATACGATTTCTACACAAACGACAAGGTGCTGGATTTCGGCGGAAGCTTGTTGAATGATTCGAAGAATGTTATCAGACTTGGCGTAAAAAAAGAAAAGTTCGGATATCAGCTTGATGATGAATTTGTTCCGCTTTGCGATGTAAAACTGAATCTTTGGAATCACGTAACGCTGAAAATCGAGAACGGAAAAGCGGAAATATGGCTGAATTATAAAAAGAAAGCAAAGGATATAGAGCTGGGAGAGCAAAAAGCGGATTCTGTAAAGCTTAGCGTCGGAAAGGTTGCAACCGGCAATGTGTATTTTGACAATATTATGCTTCAGCAATTAAGCAAAGAGCCGGACGGCTATCCGAGCGTCCCCGTCAAACCGGAAAAGGATACAGACGCTCTTATCGGTATTCAGTCTTGCAGCATATGGCGGGAAGGTACTCATATGGGCTGGGATTCTATGAACGCATACAAGGATAGGACTCCGTATCTCGGATATTATGACGAGGGTTCTCCGGAAGTGTCGGATTGGGAAATAAAATGGCTGGTTGAGCATGGCATAGATTTTCAGATGTATTGCTGGTTCAGACAGGGCGCAAACGAATATCCCATAGAAGCTCCGAGAAATTCATACGGCTTACATTCCGGATATTTCGGTTCGAAATATTCCGATATGCTGAAATTCGCAATTATGTGGGAAAATGAGAACGGAACAAGATGTTCGGGAATTGAAGACTTTGAAGAAAATATTTTGCCTTATTGGATGGAATATTATTTTAAGGACAGCAGGTATCTTGTGGTAGACAATAAGCCTGTGCTTGCGATTTACGGGCATGACGCAATGGTGAATGTCTTTAAATCGGAGGAGAACGTCAAAAAGGTATACGAGATAATTGACAATGAGTGTAAAAAAGAAGGATTCGACGGTGTATATATCATTATGCAGTCGAGAAGCAAAAATCCCGAAACACTTAAAAAAATAAGGGATACAGGCGTTGACGCAGTTTTCCATTACACAACGGGGACAATTGATATAGACAATCAAATGAGCCAATTTGAAAGGCAGAGAGATGCCGGCAAGTTTGAAGACGGCAATATAGATTCAATCGCATCTCCCGGAATGGGATATAACCCCGAATGTTGGGGCGGAGCGGACAATTCGGGATTTATGACGCCGGAGAACCAAGAGAAATTGCTCTTAAAGGTGAAAGAATTTGTAAAGACGCAGTCCGGCTTGGGAGGCAAACTTGTTGCAATAGATAACTGGAATGAAATTTCCGAGGGGCATATGTATATGCCGGTTAATATGTACGGATTCGGATATTTGGATGCGGTGCGTTCGGCATTTTCAAAAGAAAGCGAACATACCGACGAGGTACCGAGCGATGAGGCGAAAAAAAGATTTTCGCATCTTTATGTTCAAGACAGGGAGTATGTTAAAAATCCGTACACAAGAAATATAGAACATTCAAAAAGGTTTGAGGATACATATACGGATGTTTTTGTAAGAGATTTTGAAAATGATGATATTTCAAATTATCCGATTGAAAAGCAGATTGAAGATTTCAGAATCGAAAACGGAATGCTTTGCGGCAGAGCAACCGCTAACGATCCGGGCTTTTATATAAAGGATGTAAATATTTCGTCGGAATGCATCAAAAAAATAAAAATCAGAATGAAAACAGGCAGCAATGTAATAAAAGGGCAGGTATTCTACATTACAACGGACGATACAAAATGGAATGAAAAGAAATCCGCAAAATTCAATCTTGACGCAACAGGAGAATTTACCGAAATTGTAATAGATACATCAGCAATATCGGGATTTTCGGGAACTGTTTCGGAAATACGAATCGACCCTGTCGAACAGGCGGATGATTTTCAAATTGATTATGTAAAGCTGAACGGAATTGATATAAATAACGGTACGGCGATTAGCATTAACGGCAAGCCGAAGGTGTCAACAATCGGTGTTATTTATAAAAGCGATGTAATGTATGCGCCGATTAAGGAGTTTTCGTCTGCGTTGGGTGTGAAATGGTCACCGTCCATAGACAATGATTATTTGCAGATACGTGATACCGAAACAGACAAGTGCATGAAATTCAAAATAGGCGAAGAGGCACTTTTTGAAAATGATGAGTATTATTTCCCGGTAAAGGATGTTGCCGAAAAATTGGGTTATCCGTGTGAATGGAATTCGGATAAGCTAAAGGTAAACATTATAACGGTAGATGATTCGGAATATACCGACGACCCGACACCGGACCCCGTGGGCGCGGCAAACTTTAATATGTCCGATAACTTCTGCGGCATGACGTCGTTTTACAATATCGGCGACAGAAAAGTGTCAAAAGGCGTTTTGACGCTGACCGCAACAACGAACGACCCGCTCATGTGGTGGTATCCGAAAATTAAGGCGGAAGATTATAAATATTGCAATGTCAGAATAAAGAATAAGACCCAGGGGGGTAAGTTCCAGATTTTCTTTACTACAGATAGTTCGGGACCTATTTCGGAAAAAAATTCATGCGTTGTCAGAATTTCAAAGGGAGATAAAGATTATAAGACATATTCGCTGAATTTTTCGGCAAATCCAACGTGGAAAGGCAATGTCGAGGGACTGAGAATCGACCCGGTGGACGCTGTCGGCGATATTGCTATCGACTACATTGTTTTCTCAAATCAGCCGATTGAAAACGAGAGCGGAGCAACCTCTGCCATGCTTGGGAAAAACATATTAAAAGGCGGCACGATGGATACAAGGGAGCTGGCATACGAGTCAAAAGACGCAAAAATCGTTTTTGACGGAAACAATAAATATTTGGGCAAATATTCTCTGAAGGTTTCGTCGTCGGATAACGGAACGGTGCTTTTCCCGGCGGACATTTCAAGCGGAAAGTCATACACCTTTACGGCATATGTCAAATCCGCAGATGTTGACAGTATTTCCGTGGGTTATTACGGCAGCGGCGGAAAAGCGGTTAATCAGGTTACATCGAAAGTTGGCGGTAAATGGGCAAAGGTTTCCGCTGCACTGCCGAAAGCAGAGGATAATCAGAATGGAATATGTATCAGCTCGAAATCGGGAATTTACTATCTGGACAATATGTTTTTATACGAAAACATAAATCCGCTCGATAAAGTATATAAAGAGAGAAAAACACCGAAAACGGGACCGATTAAAATATTGGTTTTGGGAAACTCGATAACTCAGCATCAGCCTTCCGAAAGCTTGGGATGGAAAGGCAACTGGGGAATGGCGGCAACGTCCGAGGACAAGGATTACTTCCATATTCTCTCAAGATATGTTAAGGAGATTTATCCGGACGCAAAGATTGAGATTGCGGCAGGACATCCGTTTGAAAAGAATTTCTACAATTTGTCGAATGTTTCTCAGCTCGATTATAAAGCGTTGGTTGATTTTGACGCTGATGTAATCATTTCATCAATCGGAGCGAATATCAATAACAGCGCAAATGAAAACGATTCCGCATTTGTATCGGATCAGAAATTTAATCCGCTGCACTATATTAATATAATAGACTACTTTAATGTATACGGCGACATGAAAGTAATACCGGTTGCCACAACATTAACAGGTCCGGAAAATATTTCCGTTATTAAACAAGCTGCGGACAGCAAGGGCTGGAATTTGATAAGCTGTACCGACTTAAGCGATGAAAAATATACTGCCGTGCCGTATAAAGACGCTGCGGTGTTTGGCGAAAACGTGGCAGAAGGCGTATTAAGACATCCGGGTGATTTGGGAATGCAGGAAATGGCAGACAGAATTTGGACGGCATTGAAGCCGATTCTTGAAGATATTGAAAGAAAATAAGAGAGGTAGACTTTATGAAAAAGATTTACGGAACAATATTATCGATAGTATTGGCATTTACTTGTATGGCATCTTCAGCCTTTGGAAGTGTTGCGGCACAGACAACGGAGAATATAGATGTGTTATATGAGGATCAAAACGGCTCGGCGGCACAGTCCGCCGGGGGAATTGCCGCAGCGGCGGCAACCGACCCCGAATTGGGCGATTGCATGATGCTTACATCTGCGGACGGATATGACTGCGGCGGATTGACGGCACACGCTGTTGTAAACTTTGATATGAGTGCGGTGCAGGTAGATACATCAAAGCATTATGTGATGTTTGGCATGGATTATAAAACCAACAGCGATTTGTCAAAGCTCGGAATGGTCATAAACGGTGCAAGACAGCTTATTTCGGATGAGGCGGGAACAATTTCCGGAAAATATAAAAAGAATGTCTGGAACAGCATTTGGGTAATTTATGATATGAGCAGCGAAACCGCTAAAAATTACGGCGACAGCCTGGTTTACATTAACGGAATTCAGAGCAGCGGAAACGGAATGATTGCGTCGGGCAGACTTGCAAGAATAAAGTGGGACGCTATGACATCGCTTGAAATGGTTCTTGCGGATAAAACAAGCGGCGGTCAGGCGGAAACCTATATCGATAATGTGCGGCTGTATCAGGCAGATGATATTGATTCCGTGTTGAGTGTTGTAAATAATTCAAAATTTGAGGAAGACGCTGCGGACAGCGGAGATGAAAGCGGCAAAACCGCTTACAACGGCGTATTGCAGGTGTTAAGAGACAGAAATGCGGATTGTGTGACAGAAGCGCCGAATGCGTGGACGGTTGAAAGCCTGTCGGCGGACGGCATGGGAGAATACAAAAATGTAGTTTCATCAAACTATGCCGAGCTTGCGGCACACAAGGCGTGGGCAGCACTTGATATAGGCATAACAAGCAAGGATTTTGACAGCCGCTATCCGTATATGTTGGTCGGAGTGAATTTTAAAACAGCTAACCGGCTTGAACGTTTCGTTTTAACGGGAAATAATAACAAAACACTGATTTCGGGATATAATACAGGTTTTCTCGGCGGCGGAAGATATTCGAGGACAGAGTGGAACAAAGCGTGGTTTGTATATGATATAAACAGCGAGAGCAAGTACACAAATAAATACGGCGACAGTATGGTTTATATCAACGGAAAACAGCAGTACGGAAGCGGATTTATGGCATCGGACAGAACCGCTGCCGGCGGAATAAAGGATGTATCTTCAATCGGCATACTTCTTGCGAACAAAGAAAGTGCTGATACATCGGAAACCACGGAAATAGCAATAGATGATGTCAGGATTTATATGGCAGACAGTATCGATACCGTTACTGATGTTGTTACGGGCAGCTGGGAAGAACCGGCAACAGAAGTGACGGACGTGCAGATAGAGGGAAAAATCCGAAATGATAAAGGCATACCTGTTGTCAGCAAGGATTCGGTTCAGTTGCGTATTCAATACGGCGAGCAGATAGACGCAGAGTCTTTCAATAAATCACAAGTATTGTTAAACGGACAGGAAGTTGATGACGCAACGGTAAACGAAAAGGAAGTTTGCATAAATCTCAGCGGCTTAAACGGTGCAAAAAGCTACACGCTGTCTTTGGGAAATATAGGAAATGATGTTTGCGGAACACAGCTTGCACAAAAAGAAATCAAATTCAGAACCGCCGGTGATGTTGACGTGGAAAAAATGGCAATATACAAGGGATTTTCCGTGGCGGATGCGATTGAGAGCGGAGTTTTGACTGCGAGAATAACAGGCATGAGAAACAACACAAATGAGGATAAGAGCGTTACCGCTTTTGCGGTTCTGACGAAAAACGGAATGATTGAGAGCATTATGTCAAATTCAATGACTATTCCGGCAAACGATAAAGTTGATGTGAGCAGCTTCGAAGTGAGCGTGCCCGAAAGCACCGAAGATAAATACGCTTTGAAAATGTTTTTATGGGATTCGATATCAAGCGGTATCGGATATGTAAAGCATATTGAGATTAAATAAAATTATACAAGGAGAGAAACAATGAAAAAAGCATACAAGGTTCTACTTTTAATAATGTCGCTTTTCTGTATTACATCTGCGGTGGGTGCCAAAGAGCTGACTGTCGATGTGGAAACTCCGGATAAAAAAGGGCAGCTTTATACACTGAGAATATATAACAAGGGCGTAGATGTCGAAACCGCATCTGATACCGATATAGCAGCATTTGACGACTGCGAGGCGGTTGAAGACGGAAAGGTATCGTTTGTGTTGGATTTCGGTTATCCGAGCGGCATTTACAAATATGTCGTCAAATCGTTTTCCGGCGATTTTGAAAAATACGGAGAGATTGCCGTTACAAACGAGGAAGAGTATCAAAATGCCGTTGCGGCTCTGGCGGAATCTTTGAATGAACCGAATATAGGGGAAAGCGCGAAAAAAGTATTTGACGAAAATAAGGATGTCTTTTTAATTTCTTCCGATTTTGATATATATGATGATGTTACAGCGTTGGCAACCGACAGCACATACGAGAAAATCGCAAAACGCATTACTCAGGATATGACACTTGAAGAATTGAAAAAAGTATACAGACAGGAAATGATGCTCGGAGCAACAGAAAAAGCGTCACCGTCACTGATTGTTAAAATGAATTGTGAGTATGGCGACGATTTGGAATTAAAAAACGATAAAGTAAATGAATACTACAATAAGCTGAGCGGTTCGGCAAAGACGGACGCTGCGTCAAAAGAAAAAGGAAAGTATGATACGTTGGAAGAATATTCGTTTGCACATGCGCAGGCAGTTGCGATTGTATCAATCAACAATGTATCGTCCTGGACCGGCATAAAGCCGATTATAAATGATTTAAACGAGATTGCCGAACTTGGTTTTCCAACCGATTTGGGTTCGTCAAAAGAGGCAGAGGTATTAAACAGCCTGTCGGGAGAATTACCGCTTGCAAGCGTTGCGGATTTTAAAGCGGCAGTTAAGCGTTTGACGGGCAGCGGTTCGGGCAGCGGTTCGAGCAGCGGTTCGGGCAGCGGCGGCTCCGGCGGAACAAAGAAAAATACCGGCGGAAGTCAGCCGGGCTATATAGTTCCGACCAACAAAACCGAAACGCCGACGGAGAGCAAAAAAGAGTATTTCGATGATATTTCCGATGTAAAATGGGCGGAAGATGCAATAAACAAACTTGCGTCAATGAATATTATTTCCGGAAAAGGAGAAAACAAGTTTGCTCCGAATGATTTTATTACAAGAGAAGAATTTGTAAAAATTATTGTTGAAGCGTTTGATATTACGGGAGATGGAGCAAACACATTCGGCGATGTTTCGGAAGATGAATGGTTTGCACCGTATGTAATAAGGGCGTCTGCCGGCGGAGTAACAAACGGATTTGATGACGGAACTTTCGGAGTGGGAAAGAATATTACAAGAGAAGATGCTTGCTCGATGATTGCACGTGCTGTCGGTATTGACGGCGAGTGCGATATTGAACTCGAATTTTCGGATATTGAAGACATTTCCGATTATTCGCTGAACGCAATTAAAAACTTGGTTAGAATAGGAGCCGTAAACGGCAGTGACGGAAAAATTCTTCCCCAAAACAATATAACGAGAGCGGAAACCGCGGTAATAGTCAGCGCAGTGCTGGAGGTGAACGGAAAATGAAAAAAATATCACTTTTACTTGTAATTATTCTTTCCATGCTGACAATTCCTACCGTAACAAGTGCGGAAGCAGGCGCAAATGAGGAAAACCTGCTGGATTATTTGGGAATATCAATGAAATATTCTCAATCCGACGGTGCCTATTTAACAAGAGGAGAGGCGGCAAAACTGGCGCTCGGTGTTGCAAATCACAGAGAAGTGTCGAATTATGACAGATGTACATTTTCCGATGTTTCGGTGCAAACAAAAAATCACAATGAGATTGAGTATTGCCTGGATTTGGGTATCATTTCCGAGAGTGAAACGTTTAATCCCGATGAACCCGTAACGGTAGCGGAATTTTCAAAAATGGTGTGCTGTTCCTTGGGATACAGAGGATTTGCCGAGGAAAGAGGCGGATACCCGGACGGATATTTGAACATTGCCGAGCAGTACAGGTTCTACAGAGGGGTTAGTTCTTGGGGAACTTCTTATATAAAATGTGACGATGCGGATATGATTGCGGCAAATATTCTGGTATCAAGATATATTCCGTATAACGAATATGAAACAGACGACAAAAGTAATGTACTCTATCGTTTCTTTGATATTTACAGAGTGAGCGGAATTATTACACGAAACGAAATTACGGGAATACTTGCTCCCGTGGGAACGAAGAAAAATCACATTGAAATAGACGGCGATGAATTTTCGGTTTCCGATGATATAAAGACAAAGCTGTTGTATGCGGTAGGATACCGTATTGATGCGTGGGTACACGAGGAAAAAGATGACGACACAGACAAAATTGTCTGCTATGGCGAATCCTCACAGATGAGTATAACACAGATTGATTCCGACGACTTTATAAGCTTAAAGGACGGAAAGATAAAGTATTATGAAGGAGATAAAGAAAAAAGCGAAAGCTTGCCGATTGACTGCGGAGTTATTGTCAACGGCGAGGCGGTAAGCCGAGAAATCGGTTTCGATGTGTTTGAAAAACGCTGGGGAAAAATCAAGCTTATAAAAGCAGACGGCAGCAACATTTCCGCTATATCAATCAAGGCATATGACAACTATTTTGTAAGCAGTATAGATGCGGAGAATTTTGAATGTTTTGACGGAACAAGAGAATCTGCTTCAAGCATGCCGCAGTATATTTCGTTTAAAGATGAATACGGAAAAATTGCGGAAAACACATACTTTTTCGATAATGTGGGCGAACTTAAGCAATTCGGCGACATCAGCGTAAATTCCGTTATTTCCGTTGCAAAAAATGAAAATAACGCAGAATGTATCATCACGAAAGAAAGTATCGGCGGAAAAGTTGATTCAATCGAAAATGATGGCGATGAGAAAAGCATACGTGTAGATAATAATGTATACTATCTCTCACGTGAGATGGAAAGCTCCAGAAGCGGGATTCGCAGCACGGGCAAGGAGTATACTTTTTACCTTGACGCAAACGGAAGAATTGCGGCGGCGGTTCTCAAAAAAGCAAGCGAAAATGAAATGATGTGGGCTTATCTGCTCGATATGGCGGAAGAAACAGATGATAAGGACAGGGTAATACTGAGAGCGGTAACTCCGGCGGACGGCAGAATTTCGCTGGCTTGCGCGTCAAAGGTTAATATAGACGGAAAGCAGCGCAAGGGAAAATATGAAGTATTGGCGAATATTTTCAAAGACAGCGGCGGCAATTTCGTCAAACAGCTTGTAAGATTTTCCGTTAATGAGGACGGTGAAATAAATAAGCTTGATACCGCAGAATTTGACGCAGTGTCGGAAAATGCTTCAAACAGCCTGCACCTTGTGTATGACGGAGCGTCCGCACAGACATATTTTAAATCCAATTTAAAAGCGTTCGGAATGAACGCACAGTACAACAACAATACGGTTGTGTTTTATATCCCGGCGGACGGCAGCGACTTTGACGATTACATAGTCGTTCCGATTTCCAAATTCGTTACGGATAAAAAATATTACGTAAAGGCATATTCCACGGATAAATATTCTCTGACTGCGGAAGCCGTTCTCTGTTATGACAATGTAATTGAAACCACACCTATGATGTATCAGGATTATCTTACGGTAGTGTCCGACATCTCGGTTGGTCTGAATGATGATAATGAGGCGGTAACCAAGATAACGGGTTATCAAAAAGACAGTGAATTGACATGGGATGTAACGGACAGCAATGTGCTGAAAATCGGCAATACGAAAATCGGTTATTCGTCTTCCGCAGACGGAAACTTGGAGCTGGGAGTCGGCGATGCGATAAGGTTTGATACCGACAAGGACGGAAACATTGTAAATATTCAATTGATTTATGATTGCAGCGAACGTAAGTTCCATATGCCCATATCTCCCGATACACAAAGCGAATATATAGTTTCGATAGGAAGCGGATATTCGATTAACGAAATCGGAATGGTAATTCCGTTCAGAATAAAGGACGGAGGAATAATCTGTGCAACAAATACCGCTCTTGAACCGGATAATGCAAATCAGAAGTATGTTGTTATGAATACTTCGTATTTCAGAATTTATGAGGTTGATACAACCGCAAGAAAGCCGATTGTAAGAAAGATTTCTGCATCGGATATAAAAACATGGTATGATTCCGGTGTTACGGACGAGGTTTTGTGCAAATGCAGATATGATGAGGGCAGGAGCCTTATTATATACAAAAAGTGATATTTATTTGCAGCTTTTATATTAATGACTGCTGAACAATTAAAAAATGCCCACATATACTAATTTTTTTGGCATTTTTAATTGTTCAAGTGTAAGGATTTTGTGCTTCCTTTGCCAAAAGCCTTGCACTTTCAAGTCGGCTGTCGTCCCCCGACAACTGCTTGAAACAGTCATTAAATCAATGTCGTGAACCTAAAAACAGCATTTTTATGC
>CAKVOK010000023.1 GCA_934792465.1 uncultured Clostridia bacterium
TGCGGACGCAGGTTTCAAGGTAGATTTATTGTTATCGTTTTAATGAATGCAAACTGCTTGCGCAGTGTTGCTTTTATGATAAAATAAAAACGTACAGTTAAACAGCAGAAAGCTAACGCTTTCCTTATAAGGTTGTTTTTATTGCTTTCTGCGACCGCCTACGGTCTTGAAAGAATAAATCTATAAAATAAATATTGCGTCTGCGGACGCAGGTTTCAAGGTAGATTTATTGTTATCGTTTTAATGAATGCAAACTGCTTGCGCAGTGTTGCTTTTATAATAAAATAAAAACGTACAATTAAATAACAGAAAGCTAACGCTTTTTTTTAAATAATGAAAGTGAGAACACTATGAATACACATTACGAAGATGATTTGGCGGCGGCACTTGCTCAGTCAAACACCGCAGACGAAATAAAAAATTTGCTTATGGTAATAATGGCAAAACCCGAATACGATGCCATAGAACAGCGTTACGAGGTTTTGAAAATGCTCCAGGACGGCGCAAGCTACACCGAAATCGTTGCCAAAACAGGCTCGCCCTCTATAATGGTTTCACGTATAGACAGTACAATGGCGCAGAACGAATATCGCCTGAAGCTGAAAAACAAAGAAAAATACGCTTCGTTTGCGGCAGTCTATGACGAACTCATGACAGACGCCGAATATGAAAAGCGTGTCGGATATATTGAAAAAATATTTGAACAGCTGAATATAAAGCCGAAACTCATGCTCGACCTCGCCTGCGGAACCGGAACGGCGACAAAGATTTTCGCCGAAAAAGGCTATGATATGATAGGCGTTGACTTGTCTGTGGATATGCTGGACGCAGCGAAAGAAAAATCCGAGGGACTTAACATACTCTATCTGAACCAGCCCATGGAAGAATTTGAGCTTTACGGCACGGTTGACGCCGTTGTTTGCATACTGGACAGCATAAATTATCTCTTGGATTATGAAAATATCGTCAAGACATTTAAGCTTGTCAAAAACTATCTCAACCCCGGCGGAGCATTTATCTTTGATGTAAATACAAGATACAAGCTTGAAAACGTGCTTGCCGGAAACGTTTTTTGCGGCGAAAGCGACAATGCGTATTACACCTGGGAAAACTACTACGACAAAGAAGAAAAAATCTGCGAATTTAAGCTTGAATTTTTCATAAAGAACGGCGAAACCTACGGCAGGCACAGCGAAATCCATTACGAAAGAGGATATTCGACCGCAGAGCTGAAAAAGGCTCTGAAAGAATCGGGACTTAATCTCGTCGGAGTTTATGACGATATGAGCTTTGAACCCGAAAATCGAAAAAGCGAAAGACTTTATTTCGTTTGTACAAACTAAGAGGTGACAGCAGTGCAAGACATATTGGCACGTATTAATTCGGAATATTCCTCCCTCAGCAAGGGACAGAAAAAAATAGCCGATTATATAAAGAAAAATTATGACAAAGCGGCATTCATGACGGCGCAGAAGCTTAGCACCGCCAGCGGCACGAGCGAATCTACGGTGGTGCGGTTTGCGGCGGTACTCGGATATGAGGGATATCCGCAGTTTCAGCAAAAGCTCCAGGAGATGATTCGCAACAAGCTTACAAGCTTGCAGCGCATGGAGGTTGCGTTCAGCCGTATCGGCAGCGGCGATATTGTGGAAAACGTGATGAACGGCGACCTGGAAAACATCAAATCCACGATAGACGGCATCGACAAGACCGCTTTCGACGGCGCTGTAAACGCACTGATAAAGGCACGGACTATCTACGTCCTCGGAATCAGGACTTCTTCGGCACTTGCCGGATTCCTTGCGTTTTATCTCAAGCTTATGTTCGACAACGTAAAGCTCATGTCCGCAAGCGGCACAAGCGAAATATATGAAGAAATGCTTCCGCTTTCCGGCGAAGACACCATGCTCATCATAAGCTATCCGAGATACTCAAAAAGAGCCGTTTCCGCAGCGGAATATGCCTGCGTAAAAGGGTGCTGCGTTATTGCTCTGACGGACTGCGAAGCTTCTCCGATAAACAAATTCGCCACATACAGCCTGACGGCAAAAAGCGAAATGGCATTCTTTGCGGATTCCTTTGCCGCCCCGTTTTCGCTTGCCGGCGCATTGATAGTCGCACTCGGATTCAAAAAGAAAAATACGCTGTATGATAATCTCGAAAAGCTCGAAAAGCTTTGGGACGAATATCAGGTATATGAAAAAAATTGAAATACATACTTCTTGCGTTAATTATTTAACATACTAAAATATGTATTTTCACTTGACAATATTTTCGTTTTGGTGTATAATTATTTATGTAATAAAAGATAAAAGGAGATGTTTTTAAATGATACTTGATACATATAAACTTGACGGCAAAGTTGCTTTTGTAACAGGTGCGTCATACGGTATCGGTTTTGCGATTGCAACGGCATTTGCGGAAGCAGGCGCAAAAATTGTTTTTAACGATATAAACGAGGAACTCGTTGCAAAAGGCTTGGCTTCGTATAAAGAGGCCGGAATAGAAGCGAAAGGCTACGTATGCGATGTAACGGACGAAGCCGCAGTAAACGCAACGGTTGCGAAAATCGAAAAAGAAGTCGGTGTTATCGATATTTTGGTAAACAATGCCGGCATAATCAAACGTATCCCCATGACGGAAATGTCCGCAGAGGATTTCAGACGTGTTATAGATATCGACCTTAACGGTCCTTTCATAGTTTCAAAAGCTGTAATTCCGTCTATGATAAAAAAAGGTCACGGAAAAATAATCAATATTTGTTCCATGATGAGCGAACTCGGCCGTGAAACCGTTTCCGCATATGCAGCGGCAAAAGGCGGACTCAAAATGCTCACAAGAAACATAGCTTCGGAATACGGCGAATACAATATCCAGTGTAACGGCATAGGACCGGGATACATCGCTACTCCGCAGACAGCACCGCTCCGCGAAAGACAGCCGGACGGCTCACGCCACCCATTTGACAGCTTCATCATAGCTAAAACTCCGGCGGCAAGATGGGGTACTGCCGAAGACCTTATGGGTCCTGCCGTATTCCTCGCTTCGGACGCTTCAAACTTCGTGAACGGTCACGTTCTGTATGTTGACGGCGGTATACTTGCATACATAGGCAAACAGCCATAATGAATTAAAATATAAAAACGGATCTCTTCGGAGGTCCTTTTTTTATTCATATCATACTTTGGGCTGATGACAAAATGAAAAATTTGTGATACAATCAATATATATTACATTTCGGAGGTATTTCAATGAATTTTTCAAAACGCTTTTTACATACCACGCTTTGTATGATTCTGATTTTGATATTTTTATGCCCGACGGCATTGGCTGCACCCAAGCTTGTCCTTGCGGACGGCTCGGCTATCCCGACTATCATGCCGTGCAACAGTACGTATACGATAAAAGACAGCGGCTCGACAGACGTTTATTTCAAAAGCAGCGACAAATCAATCGCAACAATCGGAAGAACTTCGGGCAAGCTCACTACGCTTAATCCCGGTACGGTTACAATATATTCATACAATAAATCGACCGACACTTCAAGGGCGAAACTAACAATATCCGTAAAAAAAAGAGCGGAAACAATCAAGCTGAACTACAGCAAAATGTATTTCGCCACAGAATACCAATCGTCATACGGTTCTGATTTTGCACCTGCTCTAATCGCCGAACTCGGCCCGAGCGACACCACCGATGTTGTAAGATATTTTTCCGACGATTCGGAAATTATCGGAGTCGTTCCCGCTTCCGGAAAAGTACTTCCGAAGAAAAGCGGTTCGGTTGTTATTACCGCATACTCGCTGCTACACGCTGCCGGCAAGAAAGAAAACCCCGATAACATTACGGCAACCGCCGAGGCATTCGCCCACGAACACAACTATCAGAGCTATCCGAGATGGACAGCTTCGGACAGCTTTTATCATTATACAAAATGTCAAAACGACGGTTGCACCATCGTTGAAGATACGAAACAAAGGCTCTACGGAGAGCATAATTTTTACAATAACACCTGCCGTACCTGCGGATATGTACGCACCGAAATCGCCGGACATACGCACAGCTGGACATCATACAAATATGATTCGTCACGGCATTGGCTCGTATGCGAAAACAGCGAATGCGGCGCAACAAAATCGCCTGAAATACACAACTTCGGTTCGGACAACAAATGCAAGGTATGCAAAATAACCCACGAACACAATTCATGGGAAGAAGCCGTTTCCCTGGACGCAAACGCTCACTGGAATTCATGCCAAAGCTGCGACGCAAGAAAGGATATGGGATACCACCGCACCGATACGGTGGGAAACTGCCAAACGCAATATTCATGCCTCGACTGCGGTGCGGCATACGCAAAAGGTCCTCATATACCGAGGGGCGACTGGGGCACAAGCGACTATAGCCATACAAAACGCTGTGCATTCTGTTCTTCGATGCTCAGCAATGAAAATCATACATGGGTTAAAGACACCGACAACACGATGAAATGCAGCGTATGCGAATATACACATACCCATACATGGGGAGAATGGACAGCGGACGCCGGCTGTCACTCCCGCAGCTGCAAAACTCAACTAAGAAATTCCAACGGCAAAATAATCGAATTTGAAAACGAAACGTTTGAACACACTTTTGGTACGGACGGCATATGCACGCTTTGTAAATACGAATATTCGCCGGAAATGACAGACGACGTATACCAAATAGGCACTCCGCTCGACCTCTCCGGATTTGCACGTCTGGTAAACAGCGGAAAAAGCAATCTGAACGCAATTCTGACAAACGACATAGATTGCAGCGGAACAACCCTCGTTGTTATAGGAAATTCCGCCAATACGCCGTTCAGCGGAACATTCGACGGCAACGGCAAAGAAATAAAAAATATAAATCTTACGGTTTCGCACGATAATTTCGGACTTTTCGGCACTGTTTCCGGAGGTACGGTAAAAAATCTTTCCGTAAGCGGAAAAATATCGCTTCCGGGCGAAACCGAATACGTAAAAATCGGCGCAGTTGCCGGTGCGGTAAAAAACGGCGCAGTCTTTTCGGGAATTATATCGAGCGTTGATATTTCGGGAAATGCGCCCGCAAAGCACGTTGGCGGAGTAGTCGGCGGCAGCAGCGGATGGCTTTCCGACTTACTGAAAATCGAAAAATGCATCTATTCCGGCAATATAAACGTGCCGAACGCTTCGGACTGCATAGGCGGCATTTTGGGATATGCACAAAATAATGTACGGATAAACGACTGCGGTTCGACAGGGAATGTAACAGCGAAAAGCGGCGGATATACCGGCGGTATCCTCGGATATGTCAATTCCTCCTCATTCCACTGGCTTACAAACTGTTACGCTGCCGGGAAATCCTCCGGTGCGGCAATAATAGGCGCAGTACAAAAACCGTCATTAAGTATTGACCTTAATTTCGCACCTGACGGTACAGTGGCATACGGCGGCGAATACGGTTCGACATACCGTGCGATGTATACGGACGATTGGTTCTCCGGTCATGTCACGTATCAGCTCAACCAAGCAAACTTCGACGGTACGCAGGCATGGTATCAGGACATAGGCAAATCGTACCCGTCGTTCAGCGGAGGTACCGTATATCTGGTAGGCAACCACGGCGATGAGCTGATATATTCTAACGAAAAGCCGCAAGCTGCCGTAGTAAACAACGGCAAGAATATAATTGTATTATTTGCGGATTCCCCGTGCATGCTTGTTGTCGCTCTGTATAAGGACGGCAAGCTTGTCGATACAAAAACCGAAAATATCACCAAAAAGACGTCAATAACTCTCGATAAGCTCGGCTTGAATACCGACAACTCGGACATGGTGAAAGCGATGATTTTCAAGGATTTAAACTCTCTTGAGCCGTTGTCTGTGAGTTCATGGAAATAAAATATAGGGTATCTTCAAAATGCGCAGATCGCACAAAGCAATATCATTTCAGATTCTTTCGGAATGCCGCCGGACTTATTCCGAAATGGCGCTTGAAAAGTTCCCTGAAATAGTTCGTATCGAAGATACCCACGGCTTCGGCAATCTCGAATATCTTCTTATCCGTATTCGCCAGCAGACGGCAGGCGTGTTCCAATCTTGTTTTTTGCAGATATTCGTTAAATCCCATGCCTGTATCCCTGCTGAACATATGGCTTAAATGCGATACTGTATAATGCAGTTCATCCGCAAGCGCAGAAAGCGAAACATCTTTGCTGTAATTTTTATTTATATAATCCATAATATATATGCTGTGTGATTTATATGACGCACGCACGGACGGAGCGGCAGTTCTGCGCATCATGTTTATTATTATTTCAATAAGCGCACAGCGCATGAGTTCCAAATACCCCGGTCGCTTTTCGGCAAATTCGCTCATAAGCTTGTCAATCAGCCCTTTAATCTCTCCCGTATCGTCGTGGAACACGGAGCTGACACATTCCCTGATTCCGCAGTCGAACCGTATCAGATAATTATTCAAAACCGCCGCAAGACTGTTGCAGCCGGCAAGCGTATTATCTATAAATTCCGGCAGAAACAGGCAGTTTATGACCTTAATCGGTTTTTCCGATTCATACATATGATACGAATTGTAATCGACAATTAAATAATCTCCGGCGGAAACCGTGCTTTGAATACCGTCTCTCGTGTGCGTTGCCGTACCCTCGACAATATACGCAAGCTCCAGAAAATCGTGTTTATGCAGCTTGCTGTATGTATGTGTATACATATCTATATAAATTGCCTCATTATCTACTATATCTTTACTCATTATATTTTCATTTAATCCGTTCACAAATCCACCTCCCAAAAATACCATGGAAATAATAAAAAAATACTGCTTTATTATATTTTACACCTATGCTATAATAATGTCAAGAAATATTTTTTGAGGAGGGCGAAAATATGTTATACAAAAAAATCAAAGACCCAACCTTGTCGGCAGAGCTTTTCAAAAATCCGACAAGCGAATACAGAGGTACGCCGTTCTGGGCGTGGAACTGCAAGCTGAACAAAGAGCTTCTGACACGTCAGATTGAATATTTAAAGGAAATGGGATTCGGCGGATTTCATATGCATTCACGTTCGGGCATGGCAACCGAATATTTAAGCGAGGATTTTTTCGAGCTGGTTAAAGCCTGTGCAGACAAGGCAAAGAAAGAAGATATGCTTGCGTATCTCTATGACGAGGACAGATGGCCGTCCGGTTCTGCCGGCGGACTCCTGACGAAAGACAAGAAAAACCGTCAGAGATACATAATATTTACTAAAAATACAGAGGAAAACCATGCCGATATGAAAACGGCATACGAAACGGGCAAAACGTGTCACATAGCAAGTTTTAAGGTTGAGCTGAACAAAGACGGCACGCTGAAAAGCTACGAAAAGACAGACGAAGCGCCGGGAGCATGGAACGTATATTTCAAAACCTGCGGCGATGACCCGTGGTACAACGACCAAGCATATGCGGACACGCTGAACGGCGACGTTACCGACAAATTCATTGAGCTGACATACGGCAGCTACAAAAAGGCGGTCGGTGAAGAATTCAACAAAACAGTACCGTCCATATTCACGGACGAACCGCAGTATATGCAGATTGGCAATCTTGCATTCGCTTCGGACGATTCCGATGTGCGGTTGCCCTGGACATGGAATTTTGCCGACACATTCGAAGAAAAATACGGCGAAAACATAAACGGCAGACTGCCCGAAATCATATGGGATATGCCGAACGGCGAGCCGAACCGTATAAGATATTGCTATATCGACCATGTATGCGAAAGATTTGTCGGCGGATTTGCGGACAAATGCGGCAAATGGTGCGAGGAAAACGGAATCTGCTTCACGGGACACGTTTTGTTGGAAGAAACGCTTGGCTCGCAGACAGGTGCAGTAGGCGAAGCAATGAGAAACTACCGTACATTCGGTCTGCCCGGAATAGATATGCTTTGCAACAACATCGAGCTTTCGACCGCAAAGCAGGCGCAGTCCGTTTCTCATCAATACGGACGTGAGGGTGTTATGTCCGAACTTTACGGCGTTACGAGCTGGCAGTTTGACTTTAGGGGACATAAATTCCAAGGTGACTGGCAGGCGGCTCTCGGAATAACTCTGCGTGTACCGCACCTTTCCTGGGTATCCATGAAAGGCTCGGCGAAGAGAGATTACCCGGCTTCCATAAGCTATCAGTCGCCGTGGTACAAGAAATACCCGTATATCGAGGATCATTTCGCACGTGTGAACACGGCGCTGACGAGAGGAAAGCCGTCCGTAAACGTTGCGGTAATACACCCCGTAGAATCATACTGGCTGCACTACGGGCCCTCCGAAAACACATACGACATAAGGAAGCAGCTTGAAAACAACTTTGATAATGTAATCAAATGGCTGCTGTTCGGTCAGATTGATTTCGACTTCATCAGCGAATCGCTGCTCGAAGAAAAGTACGGCGGCACGGACGGCGGATTTACAATGGGCAAGATGAAATACGCCGCAGTCGTTGTACCGGGTTGCGAAACATTGAGAGAATCCACTGTCAAAGCGCTTTCGGAATTTGAAAAAGCCGGCGGAAAAGTAATATTCATGGGCAGTGCACCGAAGCTTGTCGGCGCAAAGGTATCGGACGAGGGCAAAAAGCTTTATGACAGATGCCGCAGCATAGGTTTCTCGAAAACCGAATTGCTTTCGGCACTCAAAGAAGAACGTCAGCTTGATATAATCAACGCAAACGGCGAGCGTGCCGACAATCTGATATACAATATGCGTGAGGATTCGGACGGGAAATGGCTGTTCATCGCTCATGCCGTACAGAACAAGGAAAAGGACATAACTCCCGCACAGAATATCAGACTTGCCGTGAAAGGCACATTCAAACCCGTATTCTACAACACACTGAACGGTGAAATCTGCGATGTTCCGTTTGAGATAAAAGACGGCGACACGGTTATGAATTTTGAAATATATGATAACGACAGCATTTTGTTAAAACTTCTGCCGAAAAAAGAGGATAAAATCGAATCCGCAAAAGAAGATTCGGAAGAGATATTCGTATGCGATATTAAAGACAAGGTTAAATACAGCCGTGAAGAAGAAAACGTATACGTTCTCGACATGGCGGAATATTCTCTTGACGGCGGCGAAACTCAGCCGATTGAAGAGATTTTGCGTATCGACACGAAAATACGTAAAAAACTCAATCTTGTTATGGCGGACGGCACACACGCACAGCCGTGGGTTATGCCGGAGGAAGCTCCGAAGCATTTTGTTACGCTCAAATTTGATATAGAGAGCGAAACCGATGCAGAAAACATTTTCCTTGCACTTGAAGAAGGCGAAAACATTGTTTTCAACGGTGAAAAGATTGAGAAAAAAATCTGCGGATATTACGTTGACGAATCCATATTCCGCATACCGATGCCGAATTTGAAAAAAGGCACAAACACATTGGAAGTGACTGTTCCGGTATCGGACAGATTAAGTCTTGAAAATATGTTCCTCCTGGGCGATTTCAACGTAGATGTAACAGGCAGCCATGCAAAAATATCGGCAAGAACGGACGAACTTGCGTTCGGCTCGATTACGGAACAGGGACTCGCTTTCTACGGCGGAAACATTGTATATGAAACGGAAATTGATACCCCTGACGGCATTTTGGAAATCGAGGCAAGCTCATACAGAGGCAGCCTGATAAGCGTTGCGGTTGACGGCATAGAAATCGGCAACATTGCATATGCACCGTACAAAATCTGTGCCGGCAATGTGAGCAAGGGAAAACACACCGTCAAGCTCACGTTCTACGGAAACAGAGCAAATACATTCGGTCCGCTTCATCTGAACGGATACCTGTACTGGCAGGGACCAAATGCATGGTATACCGAGGGACAGCAGTGGGCATATGAATACAAGCTTGCGGAAACAGGCATACTCAAAAGTCCGGTATTCAGAATATATTCAGTAAAATAAACATCAATGGGACATTATAAAAATGCACAGACCGCATAAAGCAAGGGAATACTGATATAAAATTATAAACAAAAGACAGAATTATAAAAAATAATTTGAAACAGAGGTAGAAATTCGTTCGAGAACGAATTTCAAAAATAAATATTGCTTTATGCTATGAACAAACTTCGCCGCTCGACGTATACACATACGCCTTCGGGTTCAGTTTGTCCATTCTGCACTATTTTTCTAAAGCCCCATTTGGCTTGATTGCATAAAACGCCGTTTCCATAAAATAGCAAAAGGAGTTGCAGTAAAAATGATTAGTTTACTGCAACTCCTTAACTTTATAGTCGAAATGCTCGGAAATAAAAAGCTTCATAATGCCGTACAGCTTTTCAATCTCCGCATCCGACGCCTTGAACTTCAAAATATCTTTTAAATCCGCATTTAAAACGAACCGCATAAGTTCAAGTCCGTCCGTGCCGATATACGGCTCGGCATTGTGACATTCGCCGCATACCGCACCGCCGCAAACAGGCGAGAAATACAGCAGATTTTCCGTGTTTCCGCAAAGCGTACAGCAGGAAACCTCCGGCGAATATCCCGATTTTTCCGCCGCCTTTATATAAAAAGCAAGCATCACCTTTTCCGGCGGCGTATCAAGTTCCGCCAATGCATAAAGGCTGTTCAGACACAGGCGCAGCATATCTTCGCACGGTGTATCCTCTCCGCATATGTAAGCCGCAAACGCTGTAACTGCGCTTGCGGCGTATAGCTTTTCAACCGATTTCGAGATACCGAAAAAGCTTTCGACCGGCTGTGCCGATTCCATGCTGTATATATTTCCTCTCTTCACAAGCGAAAAATCACAATAGCAAAAGTTGTTTAAAAACGCACCCCGTTTATGGCTCTTTCCGCCCTTTGCGGCAACGGAAATTTTGCCGTTCTCGCCGGTCAGAACAGTCAGCATTTTATTTGCTTCACCGTATGCCGTGCTGCGCAGAATAAGCCCTTTCGTCTGTATCCGATACATATTCATCCCTCTTTGCGGTCTTTGTAAGCTCGTTATAAAAAAGATAATCTCCTATACGTCCCGTATTGCAAAATATATCCCACATCAAATCGTCCGGTTTCAAAATTAATCCTCACCTTTCATATATTTATGATTTTATTTTGAACCGAAACACATGAAAATATTTTTGGAAATAATCGGATTTATTCCGGAATCACCGTTGAAATCGTACAAAAATCGTTGTTTAAAAAATTTATGACTTCGTATGCGTCGTTCTTGTTCACTTTATCGATTTTCGATAATACGTACGACTCGTCTTTAATCTTTCCGCACAAAAGAAGCTGCTTGCCGTATGTGCTCATTCTTCCCGAAATGCCCTCGTTGCTTAGGATAAATCCTCCTCGGAACTGGTTCTTCGCACGGATAAATTCTTCGTCCGTGAAATCTTTCAGCTTTTTCGTTTCCGAAAGAAGCATGGAAAGCACCTTGTCCGCATTTTCCTTTGCGCAGCCGGAATACAGCGTCACGTTTCCCGTGCTTTTGTAGCAGGTCTGATACGCATACACGCTGTAGCAAAGCCCGAGTTTCTCACGCACGTTCTGAAACAGCCTGGAACTCATCCCGCCGCCGAGTATATTCGATACGAGCGACATGGCATACATATTCTCTTCCGTGAATCCGTAGGACGGATAGCAAACGGCAATGTGCGCCTGTTCGATAGGCTTTGAAACGGAAACTTTTCCGGTATTGAAAACCGGTTTTTCCGTATCCGCCGCCGTTTCGCCGTGCGATATTTTCTCGAAATACCGCTGCACCTTTTCCGGCAGCTCCGCTTCATCGAAGCTGCCGACAACGGAAACAACGATATTTTCGGCACAATACATTTTTTTCATATATTTAAGTATGTCATCTCTTGTGAAAGAAGAAACGCTTTCCGCCGTGCCGAGAATCGGTCTGCCGAGAGGATTGCCCTTATAACATTCGGAATACAAAAGGTCTAATACGAGGTCGTCCGGGGCATCCTCATACATATTTATTTCTTCTTTTACAACATTCTTTTCGGTTTCGATGTCTTTTTCGTCAAGGCTCGGATTTATTATTATATCCGAAAGCAAATCAAGTGCCGTATCGGTGTCTGACGACAGCGTTTTTGTATAAAAACAGGTGCAGTCACGTGAGGTGAAAGCATTCATCTGACCGCCTATTGCGTCCATTGCAACGGCAATATCCTCCGCCGATTTTGATGATGTGCCTTTAAAAAGCATATGCTCTATAAAATGCGACATACCATGGTATTTTATTTCTTCATATGCGCTGCCGCTTTTCACCCAAACTCCTATGCTCACGCTCTTCACATACGGAACGTTTTCGCATACAAGCTTTATTTTGCACGGCAGCGTATAAGTATTTATCATAGGGAAATCTCCATTACATTATTTTATTCGTTATAAAGTGCCGCAGCACATGAGTTTATGCAAACTTTCATTAAAATTTGCAATTGATTTCGATAGGCTCCCCTGTGTAAGGGCACCGGAGTAATGCCTGTGGCATACGTAGGCGTGCCTTGGTAGAGCTGTCAGCAAAGCTGACTGAGGGGTTGTAGGTTTGTGCATACATATTATAGGTTTTTTCAACGATTTACAACCCTTCCACCACTAACGTGGTCCCCACATATCCACTGCACGGCAGCTTCCGGCGCCTTACGCAAGGGAGGCTTTGGTTTGTGCCGCATTTTACAATCCCTCCACCGCCATAGGCGGTCCCCCTCCCTTTACACAAGGGAGGCTTTAGTCTGTGCCACATAAAATTCTATCCGAATTATTTTATTTTGCTCATTATAAGGCTCTGAACCTCCTGCGGATTCGCCTTGCCTTTCGCCTTGCGCATTACCTGCCCCATGATTGCGCCTATGGCTTTCATCTTGCCGTTTTTCAGGTCTTCCACAGCCTGCGGATTTGCAGCCATAACCTCGTCTACGAATCCCGCAATTTCATCACCCGAAGCAACTGCGAAATCCTCTTTGCTGAACAGCTCGCCGAACGGCTTGCCCGTTTCCTGCATCTTCTCAATAATTTTTTTAATCATATTATTGCCGATTTCGCCGTCGGAAACCATTTTCGCAACCTCCGCCATATTTTCCGCCGTAATGTTTATTTCGGCATTTTCCTTGGCTTCGTCCGTTTCCATGAATTTATAAAGCTGCGTAAGCATTATGCCCGTACAAAGCTTCGCATTGCCGGAAAGCTTTACCGCCGTATCGAAATACTGCGAAAGCTTCGGATATTTCACAAACTGGAGTGCATCCTCACGGCTGAGTCCAAGCTCGTTCATATATCTTGCAAGCTTTGCGTCCGGAAGCTCCGGCATATTCTTGCGGATTTTGTCTATTTCCTCATTTGAAATTCTGACATAAGGTAAATCCGGCTCTCTGAAATATCTGTAATCGTTGGAATCCTCTTTATCACGCATGGGTTCCGTGGAATTTGAAGATTCGCTGTAACGTCTTGTTTCCTGTATGATTTTTTCATGATTTTCGAGAGCGTCAACCTGGCGTTCGTATTCCGCTTCAATAGCTTTCACAATAAACGATACGGAACTTACATTTTTGATTTCCGTTCTCGTTCCGAGTTCTTCCTGACCCTCCGGGCGGAGAGAAATATTAACGTCGCAGCGGAGAGAACCCTCCTGCATTTTGCAGTCCGAAACCCCGAGAGTTTTCATCGTAAGGCGAATTTTCTCTATATATTCCCTCACCTGCTCCACCGTATGGAAATCCGGTTCGGTTACTATCTCGATAAGCGGCACGCCGCCTCTGTTGTAATCTATATATGTGTCGCCCGCTTCATGAACAAGCTTTCCGGCGTCCTCTTCTATATGGATTCTGTTTATTCTTATTCTATGACCGTCCGAAAGCTCCACATATCCCTGATAGCACAGCGGAAAATCGAACTGCGAAATCTGATATGCCTTTGAAAGGTCGGGATAAACGTAGTTTTTTCTGTCCATTTTGGAGGTGTTTGCAATATGGCAGTTGAGCGCCAGACCGGCTTTCACCGCATATTCCACCACAGCACGGTTGAGCTTCGGCAAAGAACCCGGAAGTCCTATGCAGACAGGGCAGCAATGCGTGTTCGGGTCTGCCCCGAAACCTGTGCTGCACGAGCAGAATATTTTTGTTTTTGTTGAAAGCTCGACATGAGTTTCAAGTCCTATAGTCATTTCATATTTAGCCAATGCAGTCGCCTCCTACCATGGGTTTTCTGTAATTTCTCGCTTTATCCTCATATTTATACGCCGCATTCAGAAGCTTTGCCTCGCTGAATTTGTCGCCTATAAGCTGCATACCTATCGGCATACCGTTTTTGTCATATCCGCACGGCACGCTTACGCCCGGAAGTCCGCCTATATTAACGGGAACGGTACACATATCCGTCAGATACATTTCTACGGGGTCTGCTTTTGTAAGCTCTCCGATTTTGAATGCCGTCGAAGCTACAGTCGGGCAAAGAAGCATATCAACCTCTTTGAACGCTTTGTCGAATCCCTCGCAGATAACCTCTCTCATTCTTGCGGCTTTTTTATAATATGCGTCGAAATAGCCGGAGCTTAACACATAGTTTCCGAGCATGATACGGCGCTTCACTTCCATTCCGAAGCCCTCATCGCGTGTTTTGCAAATCATTTCGTCCGTGTTCAGGAATTTCTCCGTCCTGTAGCCGTAGCGAACGCCGTCGTATCTGGAAAGATTTGAGCTTGCTTCCGCACACGCAAGTATATAGTATACCGGCAATGCGAGTTCAAACTGGTCTATCTCCACGGGAACAATCTCCGCTCCCATACTCTTATATACCTCCGCAGCTTCGTTTATGGCGTCGTTTATTTCGGGGTTAAGTCCCTCGAAAAGATTTTTGAGTATACCGATTTTCATACCGGAAATATCGTTGTTCAGCGTATCGAGAGTTGATTTTCTCTCGTAATCGCAGCAGGTAGCGTCTTTCTCGTCATATTTTGAAATCGTATCGAAAACCGTTGAAACGTCCTCGACGGTTTCGGCGATAACGCCTACCTGGTCAAGGCTCGAAGCGTATGCTATAAGTCCCCATCTCGAAACTGCTCCGTAAGTAGGCTTAAGCCCCACCATACCGCAGAAACTTGACGGCTGACGAATACTTCCGCCGGTATCGCTGCCGAGCGCAAAAACCGCCATATCCGCAGCAACGGCAGAAGCGCCGCCGCCGGACGAACCGCCCGGAACGTGTTCCGGATTGTACGGATTTTTCGTTGCGCCGTAATATGAATTTTCACAGGTAGAACCCATTCCGAATTCATCAAGATTTGTTTTTCCGAGGAGCACGGCACCGCTGTTTAACACCTGTTCCGCAGCAAATGCATTGTAAACAGGCTTATAATTGCTGAGAATCTTGGAAGCGCAGCTTGTGAGAATACCTTTCGTCGAAATATTATCTTTAATCGTCATCGGGATTCCGGCAAGCATCGGGATTTCTTTTCCCTCGGCAATCATTTCGTCAACCTTTTTCGCCTGCGCCATGGCTTCGTCCTTTGTCACCGTTATATATGCGTTGAGCGTGCCGTCGTATTTTTCTATCGAACCGAAATATTTTTCGGCAAGCTCCGCCGCCGTAATCTCACGGTTTACAAGCATATTGTGTAATTTTGAAATTTTTCCCTGCATTATACGTCCCTCCTTGGGAGCAGAAAATAGTTACCGTCACGTGTCGGAGCGTTTTTCAGTATATCATCGTTGCTGTACGACTCTCTGACCGTGTCTTCGCGCAAAGCAGGGGATTCTCCGTCTGCCAGAACGTCGGTAAAATCGCATTTTCCTTTGCTTATCATATCGGCAAAGGAAATTATGCTCTGCATTTCCGCCGTTAATTTATCTATAACTTCGTCTGATAAGTTAAGCTTTGAAAGCTTAGCCAGTTTTATCACTTCTTCTCTTTCAACCAACGTTATCTCTCCTATCTGATTTTTATGTGAACCTCACGCAGCTGCTGTTCCGTTACGAAATTCGGTGCGCCGAGCATCAAATCCTGTGCCGAACCGTTCATCGGGAAAGCTATAACTTCTCTGATGCTTTCTTCGTTCGTGAGCAGCATTATAATTCTGTCGATTCCCGGTGCCATGCCTGCATGAGGAGGAGCACCGTAGTGGAACGCATTGTAAAGTGCTGTGAATTTTTCTTTTATGTCCTCTTCCGTATATCCCGCAATTTCAAAGGCTTTTACCATTATTTCCGGATTGTGGTTTCTGACTGCTCCGGAGGAAAGTTCAACACCGTTTACAACTATATCATACTGATATGCGAGGATTTCGAGAGGGTCTTTGTTCATAAGTGCGTCCATTCCGCCCTGTGGCATCGAGAACGGGTTATGAGTGAATATTATATTTCCGGTTTCTTCATCTCTTTCGTACATCGGGAAATCGACTATGAAACAGAATTTGAATTTGCTTTCGTCAATAAGTCCGCAGCGGCGGCCGAGTTCCGTTCTTATCTGACCCGCCATTTTCTCAACGAGTTTCGGAGCGTCGCAGATGAAATAGAGTACGTCGCCCGGCTTGATTTCCGAAAGATTTATGAGATTCTTCTTCTCTTCGTCCGGCAGGAACTTCGCTATAGGTCCGGCAAGGCTCATGTCCTCGCCTGCTTTTACGTATCCGAGGCCTTTCATGCCGACTTCTTCAACAGCGAATTTCTCCATGGTTTCAAAGAATTTCTTTGAATTTTTTGCGCCGTCCGGCAGCCTTATCGCACGGACGATTTTATTTTTAAACGGTGCGAAATCGCATCTTGCGAATATTTCCGACACGTCTGTTATAACGAGCGGATTTCTGAGGTCGGGTTTGTCCGTACCGTATTTGAGCATAGACTCTTTATAAGGAATTTTCACAAACGGCGGTTTGTCGATTTCGAGATCCGAAAATTCTTTGAACGTCTTATACAAAACGTCCTCCGCAACTGCGAAAACGTCCTCCTGCGAAGCAAACGCCATTTCAAAGTCGAGCTGATAAAATTCGCCCGGCGAACGGTCCGCACGTGCGTCCTCGTCACGGAAGCAAGGAGCAACCTGGAAATATTTATCAAATCCGCCTACCATGAGCAGCTGTTTGAACATCTGCGGTGCCTGCGGCAGCGCATAGAACTGTCCTTTATATTTTCTGCTCGGCACGAGGTAATCTCTCGCACCCTCCGGAGACGAAGCCGAAAGAATAGGCGTCTGGATTTCCAAAAATCCCTTTTCCGTCATAAGGCTTCTCAAATATGAAATAACCTTCGAGCGGAGAATTATGTTGTTTTTAACCTTTTCGTTTCTGAGGTCGAGGAATCTGTATTTCAGTCTTATATCTTCCTTTGTTTCCGTAGATGTTGCTATCTCAAACGGCAGCTGATTGTATACTGCGCCCAAAACCTCGATTTCGGAATTTCTTATTTCTATTTCGCCCGTTGATATTTTCGGGTTTACGGTTTCGGGGTCACGCTTTGCGACCGTACCCTTTACGCTGATAACGGTTTCTTTCGAGATTTTATGTAAAATCTCATCATCGCTTATAAGAACCTGCGTAACGCCGTACTGATCTCTCAAATCTATAAATATTATACCGCCGTGGTCGCGGATATTGTATACCCAGCCGCAAAGTACGGCTTCCTTGCCGATGTCGGCAGCGGTAAGCTCACCGCAGGTATGTGTCCTTAAATCTGTCTTAAAATTCATTTTGTCTGCTCCTTTTATCATATTTGATCCAAATGCAAGTTCAGAAATTTCATAAACTCGCTTGTTTTCTCGTTTTTTGAAAAATATACGATTGTCGCAATAAACGTGTCTTTGCGCATTTTGCTTTTTTTGTTTTCAATAGACATCAGCGTCTGCCGCCCTATGCCGATGTTGTCCGCCAGCTCCGACTGCGTAAGAGCGCATTTCGCACGCAGCGCCGGCAGGTTATCAACAAGACGTGCTATAAGCTCATCTCTATTGTCCGTTTCTGTCATTAATCATCACCTCATGACCGAAAAATATACATTATTTATTATATATCAGAATAGCTTCAATGTCAATATATTTTGAACAAAAAGTATAAATTTTATACTTTATATGCCAAGATACGCCAAAAGACATTACCCCGATAGGTGATTTTCACGAATAGAGTAATGTCTTTTTATGATGTGTTGCTTCTTTTATGTGTCCTTACGAAGTATTTTCAGGTATTCCTCATAAGAATATATTTTTGTTTTACCTGCCTTGCCGGACTGAACAAGGATATTGTTTTCCGCCATCAAATTAACCGCCCGTGCTGCGGTGTTGTATGCTATATTCAAAGCTTCCGCCGTTTTGCCGATTTCTATGATAGGGTTTTCTTCAAGATATGTCAAAAGCTTCAATACGGATTTCTTCGTTTTTCCGAAAGAATTTATAATCTTCTCTGTCCTGTCGTGCAGCTCTATCAGCTTATCTATGGTTTCCGTAGCATCCTCCGCCGCTTCGGAGAGCGCCAGCAGGAAGAATTTAATCCACTGTTCATAGTTTCCGTTTCTGCGTACTTCGCTCATGCGGTCGTAATACTCAATTCTGTTCTTTTTAAGGAAATACGACACATAAAACGCCGGAGTGGAAAGCACATTCTTTTCCATAAGATAAAGCGTAATTAAAAGTCTGCCGATTCTGCCGTTGCCGTCCAAAAACGGATGTATTGTTTCAAATTGATAGTGAATAAGCGCTGCGCAGATAAGCGGATCCAAATCGGCATCGCCGTTAATAAACTTTTCAAGGTCGCTCATCGCTTCTTTCATGTCGTCCGTATTCGGCGGAATATATCGTGCGTTATGAAGCGTACTGCCGCTGCCGCCTATCCAATTTTGTGAAGAACGAAATTCGCCGGGATTTTTCTCACTTCCTCTGACATCGGACAACAAAACGGCGTGTGTTTCTCTGATGAAGCGTGTACAAAGCGGCAGGGTTTTCAGGCGGTTTAATGCAAATTCGGTAGCCTTGATATAATTTATTACGTCGGAAACATCTCTGTTTGCGTTCTTTGCGATAAGCGGATTTAAAACATCGTCCAAAGTACACTGCGTACCCTCAATTTGAGAGGATAAAAGCGCTTCTTTCCTTATATACATAGATATGAACAGATTGACGTTCGGGATTCGTTTTGCAATACTTTCTATTGTTGCTATCTGTTTATTTGCTTTTACCAAGTATTCCACCATTTCATTATCCTGCTCAACGGCAGGTATCGGCGGCAGCGGGCTCGGTTTGAAAGATTTGTATGCCATTTCCCCCGACAAATTTGTTATAAATTCTCCGGCTCTGTTTTTCATATAAAATTCACCTCGCATAAATTGAACTTTCTGTATTAATTATAGCACTTATATTTCCGTTTGTCAAGGTAAACGGAAATATAAGTGCTGTTTTTGTTCTTACAATTTCAATTTGTGCGCATTTCGGAAATTTTATGCTTCATTTAATCAATAAAATTTCATTTTTTAATATGTTTCGTCTACAGAAAGTCCGTCATATGCAACGGTGACGGAATATTTTCTGTCGAGCTTCGAGAAATATTCTTCAAGCTGTGCGTGGTTATGTACCCGTCCTTCGATATGCGAAAGATATATTTCGGTGTTTTCGTCAATCGTGCCGCTTGCGAAAAGTCTGTCGAGCGTATCGACGCAGCTTGTCAAATCCATATGAACCGGACATTCATATTCACCGTCCGCTCTTTTCGGTCTTTCCACAGGGAATGTACATTCACCTATTAAAATATCAAGCTTATAATCTTTCAGAATATCGAACGTTTCTTCAAGATAATATCCCGAATCCAAAGCATAATACATCATTTTCCCGTTTTTCAGCTTAACAAGGTAGTTTGCACCGTTTTCCGTCACTGTCGTGCCGTGCTTCGCCTTAAGCGGCATAACCTCAATATCGTTTATTTTATACCGTTTTCCGAAATCGAGCTTTACGAATTTTACGTTTTTATCGCTCATATATCCTGCGTCTTTATCCACAATGAGCGGTGTGGAATACAGAAACTTATCCACAATATTATAGGAATCTCCGACAAAATACACGTTCATCGGCTTTTCCGAATGTTTGCACGCCGCATTATACCGCAGCCAAAACATAAGATAATTAAAGTGGTCTTCATGCGGATGCGTAAAGAGGAAATGCTCCGCATCATACAAATCGTCGTTCAGCCGTATCGCCTGCGCAACGCAATCTCCGCCTATGTCTATCATTATTTTTTTATCAATACGAAATGCGGAACGCAGCCGTATTTCTTTTCCGCCGACCTTGCGTGCATTTTCGCAGACCTCGCATTTGCAAAACGGCGTCGGAATTGCGCCGCCTGCGCCCGTTCCCCAGAATCTCATAGGTAAATACATCTTTATTTCTCCCCTTTTCTCATCTTATAAAGCCAAAACGGACAGCGAAATTTCGCTGTCCGCTTTGCTGTTATATTAAAGCATCAGTCTTCCGACTTGGTTTTGGATTTTACATCTTCCGGTTTCGTTTCGGGTTTTGCCGTTGTTTCGATTTTCACGGTTTCCGATTTGGATTTGCCCGAGCCGCCCGAACCGCCTGCGTTTGCGTTCGTATTCGCCTGCTTGCCGCTGCTTGATTTCACAGCTACGCCGGCAGTGCCTTTAGCCACATTAACGAAGTTGCAGCCTCTTGCCGAAATACTATTTTCCGAAACACCCTCACGAAGAACAATTGCGCTTTCGCCCGCCGCTGTTCTGTTGTACGTGATTGTCAGGTTCTTAAACGTGATATTCTGTACCGCACAGTCAAACGTACCGTTTACGGTTACCATTCCTTCACCCTCGATTGTTACGGGTTTTGAAATTACAAAGTCACCGCTGTATACGTTATCCTTGAGCGTAATCGTTCCGCCGCCCGAAACCTTTGCAAGAGCATCTTTTATCGTAGCGAAAACGTTCTCGCCTTTTGTATATATCTTTGAGCCTACCGTAAGCTGTTCACCGTCTTTGATACCCGATGCGGCGCTCATAACTATAACGTTTTCGCTGCCCCTTACAACCTGTGCGGTAGGTGTCGCACTCGGTGCAGGTACCGGAGCTGTTGCACTCGGACTTGCCGTAGGTGTTGCGCTCGGTGCAGGTGCCGTAGCTGTCGCACTCGGACTTACCGTAGGTGTTGCGCTCGGTGCAGGTGCCGTAGCTGTCGCACTCGGACTTACCGTAGGTGTTGTACTCGGAGCAGGCGCTGTTGCCGTTGCCGAAGGCGTTGTACTCGGAACAGGCGCTGTTGCCGTTGCCGTAGGTGTTGCGCTCGGTGTTGCCGTAGGTGTTGCGCTCGGTGTTGCCGTAGGCGTTGCACTCGGACTTGCCGTAGGCGTTGCGCTCGGACTTACCGTAGGTGTTGCGCTCGGACTTACCGTAGGTGTTGCGCTCGGTGTTGCCGTAGGCGTTGCACTCGGACTTGCCGTAGGTGTTGCACTCGGACTTGCCGTAGGCGTTGCACTCGGTTCTGCTGTCGGTGACGGTGTCGGTGTTGCCGGAGCTTTGCCGTCATCCGTCAGCGAGGTATCACGCTTTATAACGAGTATATCTTTCAGCACCGCACTGTTTTCAACTCTTGCGAATATAAATTCGCCGTCATCACTGTACGGTGATGCGTCAGGCGTCTTATCGGCATCGAGGTCGCCCACATCGCCGAGTTTAACCTTTGCATTCGAGTAGTTCAATGCGTCATACGTATATACGTTTGACGAACGCAGTGAGTAGCTCATTTCTCTCTCATATCTGTCGTCAAGTGCCAGAGCAAGAGTGTTACCCGATTTATATCTGATAAGACCGTATACGAAATCAACGTCTGTCGAACCGCTTATTGATTCGAGAATTACACTGTTTGTATTATACGGATTTATAACACGTCTGTTGCTTATCATGTCGCTCGGACGTGCAAGCAGCGTGATTTTCTTCAGTTTGTTTCCTGCGCCCACAGTACCTGTAATTACATCGCCTATCTTAAGACCGGAAACGGATTTTGTAACCGAAGTTTTGCTGTTTGCTGTAATGGTTACATCGTTCGGATCGTACATAACGGAGGTTTTGTCGCCGTTTTTCAGTACCGTGAGGTTTACAAGCTCATCGCCGTCAACATAATCTCTCGACATACCGCTTATTACCATAAATCCGCTTGTGTAGCTGATTCTGCCGGAGATACCGTAGCCGACAACCGCATATGCGTTGCCTGTGTCAATATCGCCGAATGCGTTTCCGTTGTAAGTATTTCTGTCTACAAGTGCAGATCTCGAAATTACGGAAATGTTATCCTCGTCAACATTGTATCTTGTAGAGCTTGTTGCATCAACATCGAATATTACCGTCGAATCCGTCAGATATACTCCGCCCGGAAGCGAATCAACCGCTTCAACGTAATCGCCGTTGAATGCTTTATAATAATAATCGTCTTCTTTAACGTCTTTAGAGCCCAAGTTGAAATTAATTCTGTTAATTTCCCCTGAAGAGTTCACATTATAAGATATAAGCGAATATACGGGAACCGTGTAAGACGTTGCCGTGCCGTTCCAGTCGCTCGGTTTGTACTTATCGAAGTTAGAACCGAACAGCTCGCTTGATTTCACTGTAGGAGATACACCGTTTACCGTTACCCTGCTTGCAAGGTCGTATATGCTCCATGTTCCGGAAGCCGTGAGGATTTTTATTTCCGCTCCGTCGCTTATTCCGTTGTATTTTACCATCTTTGTTGCGAATCCGAACTTGTATGAACCTGCCGTATTCGTCTTATCCATGGCTATAATCTTTTTGCGGACGTTGAGATAGAACGTACCCTCGTAGCCGAGCTTGATACTTCCGTCCAGAGCCTTTGAATAGTCATATGAAACGCCGTCCAATTTAAGTGTTCTGTCATCGGTATCATAGCTTGTGACTGTTCCGTATACACTCGAATTTGATACGATATATACCGTACCGTTCGTAAGGTGCTTATCATCGGACAGGTTACCGCATATGCTGAGAACGTCGCCTACCGCAATGTCATCAAACGTTGCCGGTTTGCCGTCTTTTTCTATAGTGAAGTTATAGTCGCTGTCGTCCTCGTCCAGAATATAGCGTCCGCCGTTTTTATCAATAATTTTATATGTTTTTTCCGAAATAGAATCAACAACCGCATCAATATAATCCACAACATAAATAACGTTATATTCATCGTCATTGTTGTTGTCGAGGAACTGTATTTCACCGTTTATGCCTTTATTTACGGCATCATACAAATCGGTGAGGTCTGCGCCGCCGACTTTCTTATAGTTATAGTAATACGTTATATTGTCGCTTAATGTAACATATTTGCTGGATTCCTTATCTTTATCCTTATAATAATAGAATCTGCCGTCTTTGATTTTTTCCGTCTGCGTATCGTCAATATCTTCGCTGTCCAGAACGAATTTTTCGTTTCTGCCGCTCTTTTCGATAATGGCAATCATAAGCGGGTCGTCGTCAAGGTCTTTGATATATGCATATGTGTACTGTTCAAGCATATCCTTGGCATTCGTATCGCCCACATCTGCGTTTATTGTGTAATTGGCGCTTCTCAGCACTCTCTTGTTGCCCGAAACCTCATATTGTTTCTGAACATGATATACAACCTTATAAGACGGAAGTCTTGAATCCGTAGAGCCGGGAACTTTCGTTACAACACCCTCAACCTTGTCTACATCGAGTTTGTCGAGCAGAACATCGGAGGTCTGTTCAAACGTAACGCTTGTGCCGTAGCCTACCTGATCCATTATGGGAACTTCGAGGCTGTTGAACACCATCTGCGCTACCATGCCTCTGTTTGCGCCCTGACCCATAGAACCGTTTTTAACGTTGTTCAGAATGCCCTCGCGTGCGGCGATTGTCATATATCCGCCGGGATAGCCGCCTTTTGTTTCGGCTTCGGGATTGTATCCCAATGCAGCAACCACCATCTTTATGGCGTCCTCATACAAAACAAGGTCGTCAGGTCCGAAGTTTCCGTCACCATAGCCGTTTATAATTCCGTTTGAAGAAGCGATATTAATATATCCGCTCGCCCAGTAATCCGCCGGAACATCGTTGAACTGCGTTGCTCCTTTGAACCCCTCTGCGGCATCGCCCATTCCGAGTGCACGCACAACAACGGCGGCAAATTCCGCACGTGTTATAGTTGCGTTCGGCTTGAAGCTTCCGTCGCTGTAGCCGTTCAAAATATCGAGCGATGAAAGAACGGATACGGCGCTGCCGTAGTCGGAATCCTTTTCGATATCATTGTAATCTGCGGCGAATGCGTTCGGTATAATCATCATACAAGCAAGCAAAACCGCAATAATTTTCTTTTTCATACTCTCATTCCTTTCTATGCTATGTATCATGTTTGTACTGATATTATATACCATATATTTCATTATGTCAATATATTACACAAAACAGTAACACAAATGTAATTATTTTAATAAATTTTTACACATAATCAAAGTTTTTGTAATACAAAAGAATTAATCCGCATATTTTTTCTATGAAAGACTAAACCGAATTTTTCTCTTATCATACACCCCTGCGATAAGGGAATAAAAAATATTTATGCCGAAGCAGGGCGGCGGACAAGGAGATTTACTATGGAAATCAAGAAAAACAACGTATGCGTAAATAAATACGGCAAAAGCTTTTCCGTTCCCGTCCTCAGCGAAACGGAAACCATCGTGCCGGACAATAAGCCGGATTTGCTTAAGGTTGTCGACATCAGTGCCGATATAAAGACGTTCAACAAAAGCATAAGCGGCAGCAGCGTTTCCGTTGCCGGCAGCATTTCTTATACAATTATATACATTCCCGAAAGCGCAAGCGGAATTTCCGTCATAAATGCGGTTTCGGCATTCAATCACAGTGAGGATATAGAAAACATAAGCGATGAAGCCTTTATAAACGTAAAGCCCGTTATCGAGCATATTGAATTTAACGTTTTGAACAGCAGAAAGGTTTCCGTCAAGGCGATTATAAACATGAATTTCGCCGTCACGGACAAAATGCATCTTTCTCTGACGGAAAACATAGACGGCGACGAGATAGAAATGTCGAAAACAAGTTTCCGTCTGCTCAACCGCCTGACGCAAAAAAGCTGTTCCATAAACGTAAACGAACAGGTTTCGCTTCTGCCGGAAAAGCCCGTCATAGAAACCGTGGTAAAGAGCAATGCGGAGATTTTCAACAAGGATACAAAAGTCATTTCAAACAAAGCCGTTGTAAAGGGCGACCTTGTAATTCACACTCTTTACATATCGGACAGCGGCGAGCTTAATATAAGCGAAAACACACTGCCGTTCACAGAGATACTTGATGCGGAAGGAATAAACGAGGACAGCATTACGCATATTGATTTGTCAATATCCGATTTCGGCGTAACGCCTGCCGGAGATACGAACGGCGACATGAAGACGCTTTCCGTCAGCGGAACAATAAAAGCCGATATATCGGGCGATGAGATGAATACCTACGAAACCGTAAACGACGCATATTCGACTTCGTATAAACTCAGCCTCGATACGTCGAAAGAAGAGATTGACGAGTTCTGCGAAAGACTTTCCGCAAAAAACACGGTTAAAGAGAGCATACCGGCAGGTGACAACGAGATTTCGGATATATATGCCGTTTCCGCAATCCCGATGTCCGTCACGGCAAAGGAATTCGACGGCGGAAAAACCGTTGTAAAAGGCGAACTTAACATAAATATCCTGTATATCACGAAAAATCCCGATATGCCCGTGTATAATCTGAGAACGGAAATACCGTTTGAAATAAATATGCCGGCGAACGATTCGTACAATATACTTTCGCCGACCGTAAATATCGACAGCATATGTTACAATTTCTCGGATTCGAGCGTTGAAATAAAAATCGACATGACGGCGGAGCTTATGTGTTTCAGAAGAAAAAGCATAAACGTTATAAACTCCGCCTCCGAAGAAGAATTTAAAGACGCATATATCCCGTCCATAGTGCTGTATTTCGTTCAGAAAAACGATACGCTCTGGGATATTGCGAAGAGGTATCATACAAAGACGAATTATATAGAAGATTTAAACAATCTTGACGGCGAACCCGGAGAGGGAAAGCAGCTTCTGATTCCGAAAAGCTGAGTTACAGGATTTCACCGCAGATATTCGTCCGCATAAATTCTTCGGGATTTTTGCCCGTGTTGTATGCTATAATCAGCTTTGCATATGCGGATTCCTTTGAAATATTGTACAGCGGAACGGCGCAGGAAGAAAGAACGTTTTTCATAGAGGAATAAACGGCGCCGTTTCCGCCCTTGAAACAGCAGAGGTAAAGCCCTGTACCGGCTGCTTTGCAGCGTTCGGCGAAGCAGCTCAGTCCGTGCCCCTCCGCAGTCGCCGAATGATACAGCGTATGCAGCACGGCTTTCACACCGTCCAAAGATATTGTGCCGTAGTCCAAGCCCGGATACGGCTCGACTATCATTATTTTATTCTTTATATCAAGCGTCTCGCAGATTTTTTCAATAGGTTTCAATTCAAAATCATTTATTTTGCTTTCGCATTTTACAAACCGCTCATTTTCCATGATTCCGTAAGGCACATTCCCGAACGGAAGAAAATTGTCGTTATACCTGTCCGCTTCCAGAAGCCTTGTAGCGAGATACACATTATTTCTGCCGTACATATCGGAAAATATCGTAAATACCCCGACAATACCGGTGTTTATCAGGCATACGGCGTTTCTGAAATTGATAAGTCCGTTGCTGCCCTCCTCGCCTATCGGCTTTCCGCTTGCTACAAGCACAACGGGTATTTCCAGATGTCCCAGCACAAACCCTGCCATGGCGGAGGTATACGAGAGCGTGTCCGAGCCGTGCGTAATGATTATTCCGCCGTATCGGCTCAAATCCCCGGTCAAAAGCGCATTGAAAAGCGTACTCCACATCTGCGGCACGAGATTTTCGCTCAATATATTCAGCGGAGATATTATTTCAAATTCAGCCGCTCCGTATGCCTTTTCATATTCCGAAATAAGCTTACAGCGTGAATTTTCCGTTATCCCTATAACGTTTTCCTCCGCTGCGGAGGCTATCGTTCCGCCTGTTAAAACAACAAGAATTTTTTTCATATATGACCATTCCTTTCCGTGCCGCACGGCACCTCAGTATTATTTTACCACGAATACACAGGGAAGTCAATATTTTTAGGTCTTGCGCTTTTTAAATATTTTATACAAAATCACGGACATGGCGATGAATACGGCGAAATTTGCAGCGGCAAATTCAAACGGCATTATATGTATCGGCACGGCGGAGGATTTTCCCCGATAAAGCTTATAGATAACCGCCGTGTAAACCGGCGACGATACGGCGGAAACGAGTTTGCCGAAAAAATAATATTTTGTACTCAATCCCGATTTTTTTACAATGCCCGACACCTGCAAATGCACGGATATTCCCGACCAGCCGATAATCGCCGATATTATCATGCATTTCGGCAATCTGCCGAGTTTCAGTGCCGCTGCGGCTATGCAGCCGTTTGTCGGTTCGATTAAGCCGTATACGGCGCATTTTGCATATTCTTTTTTAATTCCGAATACGGAGATAAAATCGAATATGCCGAAAGAATCAATGAATTTCAGCAATATTGCGGAAACTATGACGAATCCGCTTATCGTGTATACAGATGTCATGGAAGCGGAAACGCTGTCCGTCAGTGCCGTTCCGAAAGGCTGAGCAGACCGCAGATTTTCTCTGCTCTTTTCGGCAAATTCACATTTCACACGGCGCATGAGAAGTGCCGAAGTGAATGCGGAAAGGATATGCGCCGCATAGAGGACGACTCCGCATTGTCTGTCGAAAAGCATACCGCTGCCGACTGCACCGAGGATAAAAAGCGGACCGGAATTGTTGCAGAACGCAAGCAGCTTTTCGCCCTCGCTTTTTGTAATCATGCCGCCGTCTTTCAGCGCCGCCGCAGTTTTCGCCCCTATGGGATAGCCGCTGACAATGCCCATGATAACGGCAAGTGCGGAATTCTCGCTTATGCCGAATATCGGGCGCATTACGGGCTTTAAAATTCGGCTGAGGTATTCGGTCGCATTCAGCATTGTTAAAAGATTGCTGCATACAAAAAACGGGAAAAGCGAGGGTATAACCGTGTTTTCGCATATTTTGTATGCGCCGGCGGCGGCTTCGAGCGCCGAATCGGGCGAGCATACGAGGGCGAACGTGAAAGCCGCCGTCAAAAGAGGTGCAATGTATTTTTTTATATTCATGAATACCTCCGTTTTATTCAATAAGGGGCTTTGGCCCCGTCATTCAACGTTTTCAGTGGGGGATTGTATCCCTCCACTGAAAAAATTAAGCGGAATCCGCCGCCTAAAGAGGCGGAGGACATCTTAATTTAGTTATATTCAATAGACATTATATTTTAACGGCCGGCATATTATTACAATGAAGGCAGGTGAACGGCTTGAAAAAAACAATTAACGAGAGGGTTGCGGAAATGCTTTCGCTGCCTGCCGACATGGGCGGAGTTTCCACCGTTGTGAAGATTGTCGGCACTGAAGAAATCACCGTTGACGGATACAGAGGAATAATAGAATATACGGAAAACACGGTCAGACTCAATACGGCGAAATTTATAATAAAAATAAACGGCAGCAATCTTGTATTAAAAGAGGCGGCTGCGGAATTTATCACGATAAGCGGTATAATAAACGGCGTTGAATACGTTCTTTGAGGTGAAGCACTTGGATTTTTTGAAGCTGATATTTTACATACGAGGCGTTGTAAACATAAAAATAAGCGGCAGGTTTCCCGAACGGTTTATAAATATGTGTATGGCGAAAAATATTTATATACAAAATATCAGGAAAGCGGAAAACGGCGACATTACGGCGAGCGTGTCAAGACGTGCATACGATTTGCTCGGCGATATATGCACGGCGACAATGACGGAAATTTCCGTGATAAATGAAAAAGGCGCACATATTCTGGGCAAAAAGCTCGCACGGCGCAGAGGATTCATAACGGGATTTTTCATATTTATATTTGTGAGTGTGTGGCTCTGCACGCACGTGTGGCATATTGAGGTAAAGGAATCCGCATACGTCCCGAAAGAGCGGATTTTGAGCGAGCTTGCGGAATGCGGCGTGAAATACGGTGCGCTGAGCTGCCGCATAGACCCCGACAGAGTGAAAAGAGAAATTTTGAGCCGCGAAGAGGATCTTGCCTGGATATGGACGGAGGTAAGGGGAACGGGCGTATACGTCGATTTGCGCGACAGGGTAAAAAAACCGGATATAATAGATTCGGATCAGCCCTGCAATCTGATAGCAAGCGACAACGGACTTATAACCTCGGTGCTTGTGGCGGAGGGCAGGGACGTTGTGAAAAAGGATATGTACGTGTCGAAAGGTCAGCTGCTCGTGGGCGGCATGATGGACAACAGCGCAGTAGGAATACGCTACGTCCACAGTGACGGCAAAATATATGCCGACGTAAACGAGAGCCTGACGGAGCGCATATGCACGGAACAGGTATACAAGAAGAAAACAGGCGGCAAATGCGTTGAATTTGTCCTGAGCATAGGCGGCAAAAAAATAAAGCTGCCGAAGATAGGCGGTATGCCGAAAAATTATATCGAAGAATCTGAGGAATATCTTTTCAAAACAGGAAACATATATTTCCCGTTTTCGGCAGAAAAAATCACGTATTACAACGCAGAGAACAAAACAAAAAAGCTCGATGAGAAAAAAATTATAAAAAAAGCCGAAAAAAAACTTGAAAAAGACTTGCAAAAATCGCTGAAAGGTGGTATTATATTAGAAAAGGAGTTTAATACCGAAAAAAACGGAAAAAATATAACGGTCACGATAAGGGCAAAATGCAACAAGCAGATTGCCGTGAAACAGGCGATTGAGGAGGATACGAATGGCGGAGATGTTGATTGAAACCGAGAGCATAGGCGAAGTTATAGGTCTTTTCGGGAGCTTTGACGAAAATGTGAAAATAATCGAAAAGGAGCTTGGTGTTCACATACTGAACAGAGAAACAACGCTCAAAATCGAGGGCGACGAGGAATCACTCGAAACGGCGCAGACTGTCATAAAAGAATTGCTGAAACTCATCGGCAGGGGCGAAACGCTGACGGAGCAAAATATAAGATATACTATTTCGATGGTTACGGACGGCATGGCGGAGCATATCGGCGAGATAGGCGGAGATACGATTTGCATAAGTTCAAGCGGAAAACCCGTCAAGGCAAAAACTCTCGGACAGAAAAATTATATAAAGAGCATAGAAAAAAACACCGTTGTGTTCGGCGTAGGTCCTGCCGGAACGGGCAAGACATACCTTGCCGTCGCAATGGCGGTAAAGGCTTTCAGAAACAAAGAAATAAGCCGTATAATCCTGACGCGTCCGGCCGTAGAAGCCGGCGAAAAGCTGGGATTTCTGCCCGGCGATTTGCAGACGAAGATAGACCCGTATCTAAGACCTCTTTACGATGCGCTTTATGACACCATGGGATATGAAAATTATCAGCGCAACGTGGAAAAAGGTTCACTCGAAATAGCGCCGCTTGCGTATATGCGAGGAAGAACGCTCGACGACGCATTTATAATTCTGGACGAAGCGCAGAACACCACTCCGCAGCAGATGAAGATGTTTCTGACACGTATCGGATTCGGCTCGCGTGCGGTAATCACCGGCGATATAACGCAGATAGACTTGCCGGGCGGAACGTATTCCGGATTGAAAGAAGCTATAAACGTTCTGAAAAATATTGACGGGATAGATTTCTGCAAATTCGACGAAAAAGACGTTGTGCGCCATCCGCTGGTACAGAAGATTATAAAAGCGTATGAAAAACACGAAAACCGCAGAGAAACGGCGAAACGAGAAGCTTCAAAGCGCTTTTTCATAAAGTCGAGGGAGGACAAAAATGGTAAACGTAATTATTGAATACGACACAGACCCGATTGAGGGAATCGACCTTGAAGATATTGTGAAGAAGTGCGCCGAAAAAGCGTTTGAGCTTGAAAACGTGGGATTTGACACAGAAATATCCGTAACGCTGACGGACAACGAGGAAATCCGCAGAATAAATGCCGAATACCGCAATGTGGACAGGGAAACGGACGTATTGTCTTTTCCGCAGTTCGATTTTGAAACGCCGTCCCTGTTTGATGAGGACGAGCTGTTTTTGGACGAGGGAGCCGTTATGCTCGGCGACATAGTGCTTTCCAAAGACAAGATATACGAGCAGGCTGAGGAATACGGACACGGAACGCTGCGCGAAACGGCGTATCTCACTGTACATTCGCTTATGCATCTTTTGGGCTACGACCATATGGAGGACGGAGAAAAGGCTGTTATGCGCAGCCATGAAGAGGCTGTGCTTGACGCACTCGGATATACAAGATAAGAGCTAAATTAATAAAACAAAAGATAAAGGAGATTTTTTATGTTTGTAAAATATTCGGACGATTGTATTCGCCTTGAAGGTCGCTGGGCGAAATTTGAGGACAAAGCGGTGACCACAACAACCGGCAGCAGAATTTTTCTTAAATTTGAGGGAGATATGGCATTGCTGAAATTCGACCTAACGGGCGACACCGGCGAACACGCTCATATCTGGATAAGCATAGATTCCGAAAACATGGCGGAAGCGGCACTCGGCAGCGCATTGCGCATCAAAACCGCAGCATACGGCGTACATACCGTTCGTATCATATATAAGAGCCAGATTGAAACGAGAAACCGTTGGAAAAAACCTCTCGAACAGAAACTGGCGTTCCTTGGTGCGGAGATTGAAAAACCCGTGACAATCGAAGCCGATACAAGAAAAACAATAGAATTTGTGGGAGATTCTATTACAGAGGGCGTACTGACGGACGCCAACGCAGATCCCGAACGTCTGCCGGAGGAAAACACGGAATTTCGCGTATATCAGGACGATGTGTGTGCGACATACGGCTGGCAGACAGCGGAAAAGCTCAACCTTTCGCCGATAATCATGGGATACGGCGCAGTCGGTACGATAAAAGGCGGCAACGGAAACGTGCCTTGCGCTGCGGAAGCATATCCGTATAATTTCGACGGAAATCCGATTTGTCACCAAAATGCGGATTATATAGTAATAAATCACGGTGCAAACGATGCGTCAGCTCCGGCGGAGGATTATATCGCAGGATATGAAAAGCTGCTCGACGTAATAAGAAAGCTGAATCCGAATGCGAAAATATTTGCGCTGAGCGCATTTTGCGGTGCTCATGCGGAGGCACTCGGAAAATTCATAAACGAATACAACGAGAAAAAAGGCGAAAACATTACGTTCATAGATTCGACAGGCTGGATTCCGAAAGAGCCGCTCCACCCGCTCCGCGGCGGTCATGAAATCGTAGCGGAAAACCTCAGCCGTGCGCTGAAAGAATACATAAAATGATGAAATGTAACTTATGTCCGAGGGGCTGCGGCGTTTCAAGACGCAGCGGCAGCCTCGGATTTTGCGGTATGCCCGAAGATATATACATCGCACGTGCGGCACTGCATTTCGGCGAAGAACCGTGCATATCCGGCACGCAAGGCTCCGGAACGGTGTTTTTCAGCGGCTGCAACCTGCGCTGCGTTTTTTGCCAGAATTTCGAGATTTCCGCCGAAAAACACGGCAGAAAAATCTCTGTTATTCGCCTTGCGGAGATATTCTCGGAACTTGAAGCGCAGGGTGCGCACAATATAAATCTCGTAACGCCGACGCATTACAGCGACAAGATTATCACAGCCGTTGAAATTGCAAGAAAAAACGGACTGCAAATCCCGGTCGTGTACAACTGCGGAGGATATGAAAGCGCCGATACGATAAAGGCGCTGAAAGGCACGGTCGATATATATTTAACCGACTTTAAATATGTTTCGCCGCAGCTTTCGGAGAAATATTCCAATGCGCCGGATTATTTCAAGACGGCGAAAAAAGCGCTTGCGGAAATGGTGCACAGCTGCCCCGAACCCGTGTTTGAAAACGGTGTGATGAAAAGCGGCGTTATTGTCCGCCATTTGGTTTTGCCCGGCTGCACGGACGATTCCAAGCGTGTTTTGCGATATTTGTATAACGAATACGGAAATAAAATTTATATCAGCATAATGAGCCAGTATACGCCGATGAACGGCAGATTTGCGGAGCTTTGCCGTCCGCTCCTCCGCAGCGAATACGATGATGTTGCGGATTTTGCCGCCGATCTCGGGATAGAAAATGCATTCGTGCAGGACGGCGATTCTACGGGCAAGGAATATATTCCCGAGTGGGATTGAAAGAAAAAAATACACAAAATTTATAAATTCTATTTACTTTTCGGCGATTTTGTAGTATAATTATATATAGTGGGTAATATGCAATCGATTGGTACGGCTTTGAAATTTGAGTGTACTTAATTATTTCCGACATTTTTTGCGTCGGGAATACCGGTATTCCGGTAAGTGACTTTTACCTTAAAGTATTTATTGGGAGGCTTACAAATATGTATAAGATAGGAGACAAAATAGTGTATCCTATGCATGGAGCAGGTACTATAGAGGCGATTGAAGAGAAAAAGGTGCTCGGGGAAGTTAATAACTACTACATACTGCGTATGTCGTATGACGACCTAAAGGTTATGTTCCCCATATCCGGCGTTGCCGCAGACAGTATTCGCAACGTTATTCCGGAGGAAGAGGCCGACAAGGTTATCGAATATTTCGGCGGATATACGGAGGAAATAAACAACAACTGGAACAGACGGTATCGTGAAAACGTTCAGCGTATCAAGAGCGGCAATATTTATGAGGTTGCACAGGTGGCGAAAACTCTGATGCTGCGGGACAAAAAGCGAGGGCTTTCGTCCGGCGAACGCAAAATGCTCATAAATGCAAAACAAATTTTGATAAGCGAGCTTGTTCTCGCAAAAAATACAACTCAGCAGGATATAGAGAGTCGGCTGAACGGAATTATAGAAGAAAGCCTTAAAGCTTAAAAAGTCGGAGGTTCTTTATGATTTACGCAGGAATACTCGCAGGAGGAACAGGTGTCAGAATGGGCGGAAATATCCCGAAGCAGTTTATGCATATCGGGAAAAAGCCTATTATAATTCACACAATAGAACGGTTTTTGAATACGTGCGACAAGGTTATCGTAGCGTGTCCGAAACCGCACATTGCGTATATGACGGATATAATCAACAAATACATAGCCATAGGAGCGGTCAGCGTTATCGAGGGCGGAAACACGAGAATGGACAGTATGCTGTGCGTTCTTGCGTATATTTTCATAAATTTCAATACGACCGACAAGGACATTATAGTTACGCATGACGGGGTTCGCCCGTTCGTTTCGGAAGATATTATAGAAAAAACCGTGCAGGCGGCAGCGAAAAAGGGTGCGGCAGCGCCTTTCTTAAATGCGACAGACACCGTTGCCGTGTCGCTCGACGGTGAAAAGCTCGAACGTGTGCTGACGAGAGATTGTGTATATTCGGTTCAGACTCCGCAGACATTTAAACTCTTAAAACTGAAAAAAATATTCAAAAATGCCGGTGACGATATTTATAAATATACGGATTTGTGCGGACTGGCGATGTCGCAGGGCGCAGACGTATACATGGTACCCGGCGACAGGAAAAACATAAAAATCACCACACGTGAAGACATTTATATCGCACAGGCGATTTTAAAAGCGGAGGAAGAAAATGAGAATAGGTAACGGATATGACGTTCATGCGCTGAAAGAGGGGCGAAAGCTGATACTCGGCGGTGTGGAAATACCGCACAGCATGGGTCTTGACGGTCATTCGGACGCAGACGTGCTGATTCATGCAATAATGGACGCCCTTTTGGGTGCGGCGTCATTCGGAGATATAGGAAAGCTTTTTCCGGATAATGATGATAAATACAAGGGAATAAGCAGTATTCTGCTTTTGAAAGAAGTTAAAAAGGCAATAGAGAAAAAAGGATTTTCGGTTGTTAATACGGATTCTGTGATTATAGCGCAAAGTCCCAAGCTTGCGCCGTATATAGAGGAAATGCGCAAAAATATTGCCGAAGCACTCGAAACGGACGTTGAAAACGTGAGCGTTAAGGCCACGACGACGGAGCATCTCGGATTCGAGGGCAGAAAAGAGGGTATCGCCGCAATGTCGGTTTGCCTTATAAATCGTTAAAAAAGTTGAAAGGATGTTATACAAATGAAAATGTCAAAAATGCTTATGCCGACTTTGAGAGAGGTTCCGGCAGAAGCTGAAATAAAGAGCCATCAGCTCATGCTCCGTGCCGGGCTCATGAGAAAAGCGGCAGCAGGAGTATATTCCTATTTGCCGATGGGTCTTAAAGTGCTTAAAAACGTGGAGAATATAATAAGAAAAGCAATGGACGAAAGCGGTGCGCAGGAGGTTCTTATGCCGGCTATTCTGCCTGCCGAAACATATATGGCTTCCGGCAGATGGGAACGCTTCGGACCGGAGATGTTTCGGCTGAAAGACAGAAACGACCGTGATTTCTGTCTCGGACCTACTCATGAAGAGGTTTTCACAAATATGGTGAAAAATGAGGTTAAATCATATAAAAATCTGCCGATTACACTGTATCAGGTGCAAACGAAATACCGTGACGAACGCCGTCCGAGATTCGGCGTTATGCGCAGCCGTGAATTTATCATGAAAGACGCATACAGCTTCGATAAGGATTCGGCAGGTCTTGACGAATCGTACAGCAAGATGTATGGCGCATACTGCAAGGCGTTTACCGAAATGCAGCTTGATTTCACCGTTGTTGACGCCGATTCGGGCGCAATGGGCGGCAGCGGCTCGCAGGAATTTATGGTTAAATCCGAAGTGGGAGAAGATACCATAGCATATTGCGAATCTTGCGGATATGCGGCGAATAACGAAAAAGCCGTGTGCGTTCCGGGAGAATGCAAAAACGATGCGGAGCTTGCCGAAAAAGAAAAAATACATACTCCGCATGCAAAAACGATTGAGGAACTTGTTGAGGGGCTTAACGCAAATGCGGACGAATTTGTGAAAACGCTTATATATGTTGCGGACAAAGAGCCTGTTGCCGTTATGGTAAGAGGCGACCGTGAGCTGAACGAGGTTAAATTGCAGAATTACCTCGGAGCGGTCGAGCTTGAAATGGCAGACCCGCAGACGGTTACGGAAGTGACGGGTGCGGCAGTCGGGTTCGCAGGACCTATAGGCATAAAATGCAAGCTGCTCATGGATAATGAGGTTGCGCAGATGAAAAACTACATAGTCGGTGCAAACGAAACCGATTATCATTTCATAAACGTTAATCACGAAAGAGATTTCAAGCCGGACGATATACTCGATTTGAGAGTTATCGAAGAGGGTGATATATGCCCGAAATGCGGCGGCAGAATAAAGACGGCGCAGGGCATAGAAGTCGGTCATATATTCAAACTCGGAACGAAATACTCCGACGCTCTCGGCTGCAAATATCTTGACGAAAACGGCAAAGAGCAGGTAATGATTATGGGCTGCTACGGCATAGGCGTAAACAGATGTATTGCGGCTGTTATCGAGCAGAACTGCGATGATAACGGCATAATCTGGCCGATGTCCGTTGCTCCTTACAAGGTTGTCGTAGTTCCCGTTAATGTGAGCGACGAGGTTCAGATGAGCATGGCGGAAAAAATCTATAACGATTTTAAAGCACGTGGAATAGAAGTGCTTATGGACGACAGAAACGAACGTGCCGGAGTTAAGTTCAAAGACGCCGATTTGATAGGTACTCCGATAAGAATTACTGTAGGAAAAAGCGCCGCAGAAGGGCTTGTTGAATATAAGCTGAGAAAAGGCGGAGATGTTCTGAAGCTTTCGCCTGAGGAAGCCGTTCAGGAGGCTGTAAAACATATTATAGGATAAGAAAGATTGAAGATACCCCCTTAGAGTAGACACATGAAATAACAAAAAATTTCAATCTACTTTAAGGGGGTATCTTCAGTTGACAGTCTGTTGATGTTACTGTTTTATCAATGACTGCCGAAACACCTTTTTTTATTATTCATTTAAAAAATAAATTCGCACTCGTCGTCGCCCGTAGTTCAAAGCTTCTCTGTGGGAGTTCATACAAAGGTCTATAATATTTCCTTTGATAGCTCCGCCGGTATCTCCGGCAACGGCATAGCCGTAGTCCGGCGTACCGTCGAGCGATTCTATATACATCTTCGTTCCGAACGGAATATATCGTCTGTCAACCGCAACAACACCTTTCACGGCAGGCATACCGCTCGCCGTCACGTTGCTGCCGCATCCCTCTCCGGAATATGCGGTTGCCGTATATACAACGGAACTCGAATAATTCAGGCTTTCGCCGGGGTTTTCCACAAGAGTTCTTGCGCCGCCTCTGGAAACCTGTACATATTTTGTTCCGTATTCAACAACCTTTGTCACGGGATCCGTTATAATCTGCTCGCCGACAAGCTCTCTCGACTGCTCGATGCCGTCGTGATATACAACGCTGTAAGCAAGCTTTTTAACGCCGTTCACACCCTCCGTTTTCACCTGTTTTTCGCCGCGCGACATTCTGCTGTTCGCAACGGAAACAGTCTCAAACGGAATTTCTGCCTCCTCATATATCATATCGGAGGTTACTTTTGTTACGGTTATTACCGTACCCTCGGTTACTACGCTGTCCAATGCGGGATTAACAATATCTGCGTCCGAAAGCTCCGTGCCGTTTAATGCAAGCACGTCCCTGACGGTTCGGCTGACGGTATACACGTTTGCCGATTCGGTGCCTATATTAAGCGTAACACCGAAAGCACGTTCGATTGTTATATCCTGATTTCTGCTGAGTGCCTTGGAATATGACGGAGAAACAACATCAAATTCTCCTATTTTGATTTTTTGCGATTTTATAAAACCTTCAACATTATTTGAAAAAGATTTTACGGTATAAATATTTCCGCCGTCATTTACTGTGACGGTCTTGATGGATAAAAGCGTAGAGGCGGCTATTACTGTTACGGTAACAAAAGCAAGAAATCCGAGTGCGTATTTCCTGTTAATTAACAGCTTTTTTAACTCGTGAGCTGTTGTGCCAAACATAGCTCCATCTCCTTTCTTCCTAAAGATTATAACACAAATATGTGTTTTTGTCAAATCAACTTTCAAAATAAGTGTTGACAAGAAACGATTTTCAGTGTAAAATAGTATATATAGTATAGGACTACACATATAAATATTATATGTAGTTGTTTTTGCAAATATACAGGGAAATTTCTTACATGCGAAAAATATATGAATTTTGTACAAGCAGGAGTATATATATTTGAAATAATTTATTAGATATGCACAAATTTATGCAAGAAAATATTGGAAATTGATAAATTATTAGAAAAAGCCGGTGTATATAAAGTCTTATTTGTGAAAAATTATATATATTTATATATATTAAATGAAAGGATGAAAATATTTGGACGAAGAAAGAATTTTACCCGAAACGGGAAGAATACACTTTATAGGCGTGGGCGGAGTCAGCATGAGTGCGCTTGCGGAGATACTGCTGAAAAAAGGCAGATGCGTATCCGGTTCAGATATGAACTACAGCGATGAAATAAAGAAGCTTGAAAAATTCGGGCTTGAATTTCTGGGAAATCAAAACGCCGAAAACGTAAAAAACGCCGCAGCCGTTATATACACAATGGCGGTTCATGATGACAATCCGGAAATGGCGGAGGCGAAAAAGCTCGGTATCCCGATACTGCGCCGCTCGCAGCTGCTCGGAGCGATAATGAAACACTATCCCCGTTCCGCAGCCGTTGCCGGCACGCACGGCAAGACCACGGTCACTTCGATGCTTTCATATATATTTGAAAAGACGAATGCCGACCCCACGATTCTCGTAGGCGCTGATTTGGACATCATAAAAGGCAACGTGAAAACAGGTGAAAGCGAATATTTCATTGCGGAAGCGTGCGAATATCACAGAAGCTTTCTCGATTTCCGTCCGTATTGCGAGGTGATTCTGAACGTCGAACCCGACCACCTCGATTATTACAAGGACAAAGACGATTATCACAGCGCATACCGCGATTTTTTGAAGCGTGCGAACAAAGACGGATTTGCACTCCTGTGCGCAGACGAACCCGACCTCATGGCTATGCGGGGCGAAGCACCGTGCCGCATATTTACGTTCGGTGTGAAAAATCAAACGGCGGATTTCGCGGCACACGACATATCCGTCAGCAGAAACGGAATAAAATATACATTATATTATAGGAAAGAAAAAATCTGCGATGTCGAAATACCTGTTTTCGGAAAGCACAACGTGAGCAATTCCGCTGCGGCGATAGGCTGTGCATATCTGCTCGGCGTACCGGCAGAGGAAGCGGCGAAAGCGCTTGCGGATTTCAAGGGCGCAGGCAGACGGTTTGAATATCGGGGAAAAGTAAACGGTGCGGACGTATACGACGATTATGCGCACCACCCGACGGAGATTGCCGCAACGCTCGACGCCGTTTCGGAGATTCCGCACGGCAGAACGATATGCATATTCCAGCCGCACACGTATTCGAGAACGAAAGAGTTTTTTGATGATTTTGCGGAAAATCTGGCAAAAACGGATATACCTGTGCTTGCGGATATTTATGCGGCACGCGAAAAGGACGACGGCAGCATAAACTCGGAAATGCTTCAAAAGGAGATAACCGAAAAACACGGCAAAACCGCATATTATTTCGGCAGCTTTGAAAAAATCGTAAAATTCGTTAAAGAAAATGCGGCAAGTGACGATATTGTAATCGTCATGGGCGCAGGAAATATAGTAAATATAACAAAGGAGATTGTAACAAATGAATAAGAAAATCATAGCACTGGGCATTATAGGGGCAATGGCGGCGACAAACGTAAGCGCCGCAAACGCAGAATTTTTCCTTTCGGAAAACAAGGCTGCGGAGATTAAAGACGGCGCATACACGGAGATTACGAACGCTTCTTTCAAGGAAGAAAACGGCGTTTCGTATATATCGGCGGACACTCTGAAAAATCTTTTCGGAATACAATCGGAGAACGGCACGCTCAGCTACAACGGCAAAACGGCACAGGCAGGCAGTGCCGATATGCTGCCGCTGAAATCCACGCTCGAATCGCTCGGATTTGTAGTTAAATACTCGCCTACTCTCGACAGCGTATTCGTAAGCGACCAACCTGCCGCAGCTATAGTTGACGGAGAAAAAATCCCGTATGAGCATTTTAAAATGCTTTACGATACAAACATAGCCTCTGTGCCGAACGCAACGGACGATATGAAAGCGCAGCTGAAAGAAAATATAAAAGCAGTGCTCCTGAGTGCTGCAAAGCTGAGCAATGCTGCAAAAAAAAGCGGTTTTGACGCTACAATGCAAAACGACAAAATACTTTCCGACGTTAATAAATTTAAGGAATTGCAGAAAACAATGCCCGCAGCGAACTCGGTATTGCACACGACATATGCGAACCTTGCCGAAACACAGCAGCTTGCGGCAAATTATTCTCAGATTGTATACGCTGCAATAACGACGGACGATGAGGAAATAAACAAATATTATACGGAGAATTTCGTTACGGCGGAGCATATCTTAATCCCTCTGCAAGACGTTGAAACCGGCGAAGCACTCGGCGAAAAAGAAGCTAAGGAAGCGGAAAAGCTTGCAAAGGACATTTTGGCGAAGATAAAAAAAGGCGAGGATTTCGACAAGCTGATGAATACATATTCCAAAGACCCCGGTCTGAAATCGTATCCGAACGGATATACGTTCACAAAGGGAGAAATGGTTAAAGAATTTGAGGATTCGGCATTTTCGCTCAAAGAGAACGAAGTGAGTGATATTATCGAAACGGCATACGGCTACCATATAATAAAAAGACTTCCGCTCGAAAAGCTCGGAGAACAGGCGAAGCTCAGCATTGAAAATGCGATTAAATCTCAAAAATACAACGAATATGTGTCGAACCTCACGAAAGATTGTGTTGTTGAGATAAACGACGAAGCCATTGCTTCAATTAAATAATTTCGGAGAATAACGTGAACGAATCGGTTTTACATGAACAATTTAAAGAAAATATGCGTGAATTGCTCGGCAGCGAATACGAAGATTTTTTAAATTCGCTTTCGCAAGAGCCTGTTAAGGCGGTGCGGATAAACACGCTGAAAACCTCGGACGTATCGCTGTTTCCGTTTTTGTGCGAAAAGGTTTCGTGGGCGGAAAACGGCTTCTACTGCGAGGACATCAAGACCGGCGGACTGTGGCAGAGCATAACCGGGCTGATATACAGCCAGGACGCTTCCGCCATGGCGCCCGTTGAGGCACTTAACGTGCGTCCCGGGGATAAAGTTCTCGATTTGTGCGCCGCACCGGGCGGAAAATCCACGCAGATTGCGCAGAAGCTTTGCGGAAAGGGATTGCTTGTCGCAAACGAAATTGTTCCGCAAAGAAGCAAAATTCTGTTTGAAAACATAAAAAGGCTCGGCATTTCAAATGCCGTTGTGCTGAACGAAAATCCTCAAAAGCTCGAAGAAAGATTTTCGGGATATTTCGACAAAATCCTGGTAGACGCACCGTGTTCGGGAGAGGGTATGTTCCGCAAGGATTCGGAAGCCGCCGAGATGTGGACTCCCGAAACGAACGCCGTTTGTGCGGAGCGTCAGCTGAAAATTTTAAACTCGGCGAAAAAGATGCTGAAACCCGGCGGGCGGCTGGTGTATTCCACCTGCACGTTTTCAAAGACAGAAAACGAAAACGTGATTTTGAAATTTCTCGAAGAAAATATGGATTTCGAGATTGCGGAGCACGGCGTTTCGGGGATTGAACCGGGATTTTCGCCGCTTGAAAAATCGGGACGAATCTTCCCGCACCGCCAAAAGGGCGAGGGACATTTCCTGGCAGCACTGAAAAAGCTTGGCGGCGAAACGGGAAATACCGCCGATATGAAAACGGCGGACAAAAAAGATACGGCACTCTACCGTGATTTTGAAAAGGAATTTTTCTGCGGAAAGCATTACGAAAACGTGTATATCAGCGGCAGCCGTGTATATGTATGTGACACGGCTTTGCCGGATTTGACAGGGTTGAAATGGCTCTGCGGCGGCGTATATGCCGGCGAAAACAAAAAAGGCAGATTTGAGCCGGAGCATCATTTGGCGATTGCTTCAAAAAAATCGGATTTCAAATACGCATACGAACTCACGGAAGAGGAATTTAAAAAATATATATTCGGCGAAACCGTCCGGGCTGATATTTCGGGGTGGTGCGCCGTATGCTTCCGGGGATTCCCTGCGGGACTCGGCAAGGGCAGCGGCGGCATTATCAAAAACCATTATCCCAAAAGTCTGCGCAGAAAGATTTAAATCGGAAAGGATGATACAAATGACAGTAAACGATATAGTACAAATGATTGAACGGCACGCACCGCCGAAGCTTGCGTGCGGCTGGGACAATCCGGGACTTCTCACCGGGCACGGAAACGCAGAAGTAACGACAGTGCTGACCGCCCTCGATATTGACATGGAAGTCGCTCTCGAAGCGAAGCGTATCGGTGCGGAATTAATCGTTACGCATCATCCGCTTATCTTCGACCCGATTAAAAAGGTGAACGAGGACACATTCGAGGGCAGAACGCTGATGTTCCTCATAGAAAACAAAATTGCGCTCTACAGTGCGCATACGAATCTCGATGCCGCACCGGGCGGCACAAACGATTATCTTGCGAAGCTTTACGGACTCTGCGACACGAAATGCTTCGACATAATATACACGGACGAAAACGGCAGAGAATACGGACTCGGCAGAACGGGCAGGCTTGAAAAGCCAATGACCTTAAAAGAATTTGCCTGTCATATTGCGAAAAAGCTCGGTCTTGAAAATATAAGCTACATGGGCGACGACAACCTTGTCATAAACACGGCGGCGATTTGCAGCGGCGGAGGCGGAAGTCTGATTTCTCCCGAAATTGCAGGTATTGCCGACGTGTATGTCACGGGCGACGTCAAATATTCAAATGTGAGAAACGCTTTTAATATGGGGCTTCCGGTGATTGTTGCCGACCATTACAGCACGGAGATTTTTGCGTGCGATATATTTTCCGACTGGATTTGCGGCGTTAAAACCGTTAAATCCAAATGCGGAGTAAACGTTGTAAAGGGGCTCTCGGTAGAAAATGACTGAACAGAAAAATTTGAACGCCGGACACAGAAACAGACTTCTGCAAAGGTATCTGAAAAACGGTATTTCGAGTCTTGAAGAACATGAAATGCTCGAACTTCTGCTGCATTTCGCAATACCGTACAGAGATACAAAATCACAGGCGAAAATGCTGATTGCGGAGTTCGGCGGTATCGAAAATGTCCTGAATGCCCGTGCGCAGGATATAGAAAATATGAAACTGCCGTATGTGACAGAACGTGCGGCGGCACTCATAACCCTGGTACACGCTTTACAAACGCATATAGAAACTGCGGGCAAACAAAACAAAAATTATATCAAATCACATGCCGAAGCCGGCGAATATGCCGTTCAACTCGTGAAAGGACTGGCGACGGAAAAGCTTTATATCGTAAATATCGGTCCAAACCACAGAATAATCAAATCCGAGCTGATATCTGACGGTGCGGGCGGCAGTGTGGATATAATCCTAAACAAAATCATAAGCTCGGCTATTCTTCATAAAGCCGTGGAAGTTCTGCTGATACACAATCATCCGAACGGTTCGGCGAATCCGTCGGTTGAAGATATTAAGAATACGAATCATATCGGTCGGCGGCTGGAGGAGTTGGGCATTGCCCTGTCCGATCACATCATTGTGGCGGGGGATGATTATTCAAGTATGAGAAACAGAGGTTTTATATATTGATGTATGTTATTTATCTTATATTATATGCCGTAATGCTGGCGGCGGATTTGATTTCCAAGCATATTGCAGAGGCAAACATGAAATTGGGGCAGACGATTCCCGTCATACGAAACGTGTTCCACATAACATATGTTATGAACGAGGGGGCGGCTTTCAGCATTTTTTCGGGAAAACAGACGTTTCTCGTTATAATTACGGCGGCGGCACTGCTGGCGGTTATACTTTACATTGCCGTGAAGCGTCCGAAAAACCCGCTTATTATGACGTCGCTTACCATGATTCTTGCCGGCGGAACAGGCAATCTCTACGACCGCATAGTATTAAACGGCGTGCGTGATTTCTTCGATTTCCGCATAATAAATTTCGCCGTGTTCAACATTGCGGATATATTCGTGGTATGCGGTGCGCTGCTGCTGGCGCTCTACCTTTGGCTTTCCGACGAAAAGAAAGGGTGAATAGCTGTGATATATACGGTTGAGAGCGAATATGCAAATGTTCGGCTGGATAGGTTTTTGGCAGAGAAAAGCGGCAAAACCAGGTCTTTTATAGAAAAACTCACGGACAGCGGAGAGGTCACAGTGAACGGCAAAAACACGAAGTCGGGATATAAGCTGAAATGCGGCGACACCGTGGAGCTGAATATTCCCGAAGTGAAGCCGCTCGAAACGGAAGCGGAAAACATACCGCTCGATATAATCTACGAAGACGGCGACCTGATTGTCGTGAACAAGCCGCAGGGCATGGTCGTACACCCTGCGCCCGGAAACTACGGCGGAACGCTCGTGAATGCTCTGATGTATCATTGCGGCGACACCCTTTCGGGGATAAACGGCATTGCACGGCCGGGGATTCTGCACAGGATTGACAAGGACACAAGCGGACTTTTGCTCGTGGCAAAGACGGATGCGGCGCATATATTCCTTGCAGAGCAGATAAAGGAACACAGCCTTTCGAGGTATTACGAAGCGCTTGTTTTCGGGAATATAAAAGAGGATTCGGGAACTGTGGACAAGCCGCTCGGCAGAAATCCGAAAGACAGAAAAAAGATGTGCATCGTGAAAAGCGGAGGAAAAGAAGCCGTCACGCATTACGAGGTTTTGGAGCGTTTCGGCGGATATACCCATATACGGTGCAAGCTCGAAACGGGGCGCACTCATCAGATTAGGGTGCATATGCAGAGCCTGGGTCACCCCGTAGCCTGCGACCCGGTATACGGTGTTAAAAAAGAAAAAATCAAGTGGGATGGCGGTCAGCTTCTTCATGCGAAAATGCTCGGGTTTATCCACCCGACGACAAAAAAATATATGGAGTTTTCCGCTCCGCTTCCCGATTACTTTGAAAATATATTGCAGAAACTGAGAAAAGAACAGATTTGACGAAAGGGGCAGCAATTTAAAATTATGGATTATAAGATCGAAGGCAGAAATGCCGTAAACGAGGCGATAAAGTCCGGCAGGAGCATAGAAAAGCTGTACGTGGCTGCGGGCGGCGACGGCAGGCTTAAGGCTATAATGCGCCTTGCAAAGGAGGCAGGCATCGTAAGCACGGTATGCGACAAGAGAAAGCTCGACGAGATGTCGGCCACAAAGGCTCATCAGGGCGTTATAGCGGTTTGTTCTGCCATAACGTATTGCAGCATAAGCGACATACTGGAATCGGCACAGGGACATCCTCCGCTTGTAGTCATTGCGGACGGAATAACAGACCCGCACAATATAGGCGCAATAATCAGAACGGCGTGCGCCGCCGGGGCGGACGGACTTATTCTGCCGAAGCGCAGAAGCGCCGGGGTCGGAGAGATTGCCGAAAAGGTCGCTTCCGGTGCGGCACAGCACCTGAACATCGCCAAGGTTACGAATCTTTCTTCGGCGATTAAAGAGCTTAAGGAAAACGGACTTTGGATATGCGGCACAGACGTAAGCGGCGAAAAGACGATATACGAACAGGATTTGACGGGCGCACTCGGAATAGTAATAGGCAGCGAGGGCGAGGGAATGAGCCGTCTTATAAAGGAAAACTGCGATTTTCTCGTTAAGATACCGATGCTCGGACCTATACAGTCGCTGAACGCTTCCGTTGCGGCGGGCGTTATACTTTATGAAGCCGTAAGGCAAAGGAGTTGAACACTATGAATGAAGTAAAAAAACAAATCGAACTTACTCAAAAGGACTATATTATACACAAGTATACGGAATTTCTCGGAAGTCTGCTGAAAGACATAGGTATGCTGATTACGGCGGTGCTGTTTTTCGGTATTCTGTATTTGTACAAGAATTTTGACATGAGCTTCTTTATACTTGTGCTTTCGGCAGTGCCGATAGGTATGTATATTTATTCTCTTGTGTATTATATACCGAAGAATGCGGCGGCAGAATATAAAAACAGCAGCTACAACAAAATAAAAATTGTGCTTAAAGTTGACAGGGAAAATCTCACGGTAGACCGCAAGGGCAGAAACGAATCCGTCATAAAGCTGAATCAGCTTTTGAGCTTTTGGGAAACAAGGAAATATTTTTATTTCTTTATTACTCAGCAGAATTTACTGATTTTGCCGAAACGTCAGCTTGATTCGGAAGAACTGAATTTTATGCATGAGGTTTCGAAAACGCTTTCGGCGAAGCAAAAGAGAAATCCTTACAGAGTGAAATTCAAAACGTTTGTATTGTCGGCACTTTCCATGATGTTTATAACGTTTTGCGTTGTTATGATAATACTTTCGTTTACCATGAAAAAATAAATATGCGGGCGGATAATATCCGCCCCTGCCGTGTTTTTTACAGTCCTGCTATGCAAAAATTCGGTAAATTAATTGATAAAACACGTAATATATGCTATTCCTGTAGGTAAGACCGAAAACAGCATTGAGGCAGGGCGGTTATGCTTCGCTTCCCGATGATCGGTTATTTTATTTTACAACTTTCTTTTTATATATTTTTTCGGAAAACACTTGACAAAATCAAAGAAATATGGTAATATATTATATGTGAGTTGAATTTATCTCATATGCGGATATGGCGGAATTGGCAGACGCGCATGGTTCAGGTCCATGTGAAAGCAATTTCATGGAGGTTCAAGTCC
>CAKVOK010000024.1 GCA_934792465.1 uncultured Clostridia bacterium
AATCGGGATAAAGAATTAAGCATATTTATTAATGCAGTCGCATCACAGGAAACGCTGATGACGGAATGGAATGACCGTCCGTGGCTGACGCTTTTGGAAAATGCCTCGGTGTATCGTGACGGAAAAATAAAATTTTTGTTTAAAGACGGAACAGAAATAACGGTTTAAAACAAATTGAGGCGGTGTGTCAATTGGCATTCCGCCTTATTTTTTTTATGCGATTTTTATAAAATGCACCAAAAACCGATAAATCGTTATCGAGGGTTAGGTATCGTTCTCGTGAGTATAAATAATATGCGAGAGTATAGAATTTGGGTAAAATCACGACCTTAATAGGAGAACTTGAGAAAGCCGGAAAAGGCAAATCGTTACCGTGAGTATCCGAAAACCGCATAAAACAAAGGGTTTAGAGCAAAGAAAACGCACCATAATCTTCATACCTATGGTATCAAAATTATAGTGCGTTTATGGCAAAGGCTTATAATATTGATACAATGCACCGGGAATTATCCTTGGTGCATTTTCTTAATTTCATTGCACCAAAGATAATCAATTGTTTGCGAAACTATATCGGCGTTTGTTGATAACTAAATAGATGCCATCTCATAAGTTATTTAATTTCTTTTTGTATTGCATGGGAGTGCAATGCATTTTTTTCTTAAATACATAGGTCATATATGCTTGCGAAGAAAATCCGCAGTCGGAGGCTATTTCCGAAAATGATTTGTCGGTTGTGGTAAGCAGAAATTTGACGTTGCTTATTCGTTTGGAGATTAAATATTCATGCGGCGTTTGCCCTGTTGCTTTAAGAAAAAAGTTGTGAAAATAAATTTTACTTAAATGTACATATGAAGCTATATCATCAAGAGTTATATTTTGAGCGCAATTTTCATCAATAAAGCTTATAGCACGGTGTATGATTTCCATATGTTTATTTGAATTGGACGATCTGTTTGTCGGAGACTGGGATATAGATAAATACAAAGATAAAATTTCTAAAAAATTTATTGCTATATCAATATCATTACAGTATTTAGGAAGCTTTGATTCGGAAATTAAGGAGCGAAAGGCAGATTCAAAATCGTTTGAATTGCTCGGAGAATAAAAGCTCGGAACAGAGTGAAGGAGTGTGCGTAGTGATTCGTCTTCTATAACAGCATGAATATATAAACATTTAAAAGGAAAGTCTGTGTGACGAAGCAGACCGGGTTTGGCACATATAACGCTGCCCTTTTGTATAGGGAATGAATTGTTTTCTATATAAGATACACCGCCGTCTTCTGTTATATACTCAAATTCATATATTGAGGTTCTTCTTGATTTGGATGAAATTACGTTGCTATGTATTAGTGCTGCATCATACAAACCGAGATTTACGATTTGTGGCATGGTTTTCATATCTATCAATCCTTTGAAGTAATATTTCTATAAAATATGATAACATTTTATATTTAATTTGTCAAGTGTTTATGTTAAAATAACATCAGGAGATGATAAATATGCAAATCACTTGGATAGGGCAGGCAGGATTTTTGATAGATACGGGAGAATTTAAAATGATGGTTGATCCGTACTTATCGGATAGTGTAGCGAAGATAAATACGAAAAATCAGCGTAGGATTCCTGTAGATGAAAAACTTTTTGATGAACAAATAGATGTGCTTTTGATAACACATGAGCATATGGACCACATGGATCCGGAAACTCTTCCGAGACTGTTTAATACAGAAAGGAGTATTACGGTACTTGCGCCAAAGAATGCATGGGAAAAGGTAAGACAATATGGAGGAACACATAACTATGTAATGTTTAATCGAGGAACGGTGTGGACATATAAAAATGTTACATATACAGCAGTCAAAGCAGAGCATTCGGATAGTTCGGCAATAGGCTGCATTATTAATGACGGTAAACAAAAATTGTACATAACCGGTGATACTCTGTATAACAGGGAGATTTTTGAAGATTTGCCGAATGATATTTATGCTGTGTTTCTTCCGATAAACGGCGTGGGAAATAACATGAATATTGCCGATGCAAAGAATTTTGCAAAGAAATCGGGAGCAAAGAAGGCGATTCCTATACATTGGGGTATGTTTGACAATATAAACCCGACGGAATTTGATGCAGATAATGCGATTATACCGGAACTATACGAGGAAGTAATGCTTTAGCATGTTTTGATAGGGAGGTGAAGAAAATGAAGATTACGGATATAAAAACTTTTGCGGTAGATTGCTTTCGTACAAATTGGGTGTTTGTCAAGGTTTATACCGACGATGGCATAGACGGCGTAGGAGAAGCAACGCTTGAATATAAAGAAAAAGCGCTTTTTGGTGCAATTGAGCATATAAAAGAATATTTGATAGGTAAAAATCCGCTGAACATCGAGCAGCATTGGCACAATATTTATAGGGACGCATATTGGCGAGGAGGAGCCGTGCTTATGAGTGCGCTTTCGGCAGTTGAAACGGCACTTTGGGATATTCTTGGTAAGAGCATGGATGTTCCTGTGTATCAATTGATGGGCGGAAAAGTAAATGATAAGGTAAAAATATATGTCAATGGTTGGTTTGCCGGTGCAAAAACGCCAAAAGAATTTGCTGAAAAGGCAAAAGAGGTTGTAAAAAAAGGAATAACAGCGATGAAATGGGATCCGTTCGGAAAAAGTTATCTTGAAATTTCAAATAAAGATTTGAATACTGCGCTTGAATGTGTAGCAGAAGTAAGAGCGGCAGTAGGAGATGAGGTTGATTTGCTGATTGAGGGACATGGCAGATTTAATATTCCGACAGGAATTAAAATTGCAAAGGAACTGGAACAGTTTAATCCGATGTTTTTTGAAGAACCTGTTCCGCCGGATAATCTCGATGCTTTAAAGGCTGTACGGAATAAATCACCGGTAGCGGTATCTGCTGGAGAACGCCTTTATACAAGGTGGGGCTATAAGCGAATGTTTGATTTGATGGCTGCAGATTATATTCAACCTGATATTTCTCATGCCGGCGGAATTATGGAGCTTAAAAAAATTGCGGCGGAGGCGGAATGCAGATATATTCCGTTTGCACCGCACAACCCATCCGGCCCTGTCGCTAATGCGGCAACACTTCAGCTTGCGGCAAGTTGTCCGAACTTTTGTATCTTGGAAATTATGTATTCGGATGTAGAGTACAGAGGAGATATAACAAATGAAATTCTTGAATATAATGGCGGATATATAAGGATACCGGATAGACCGGGGCTTGGTATAGAAATCAATGAACAAGAATGTATGAAGCATACCTACAAGCCGCATACGCTTAGGCATTATACCGGTGCGTTAACAGATATACGACCACCGGAAACAAAGTTTTATTTTTAAGGAGCGGGAAAATATGAGAAAATCAGTTTTTATAACTGGTGCAACGGTAAATACCGGACTTGGAATAGCAGAAAAATTTGCCGTCGAGGGGTACAATCTTTTTCTCGGAAGCCGCAATGGTGAGAACGCAGAAAGGGTCGCAAAGGCATTGTCAAGAAAGCACGGAGTTGCTGCAAAGGGATACGGTATGAAGGTTTTTGATGAGGAAAATGCCGAATTAATTTTTAAAGATATAAAGTCGCTTGGATATTTAATAGATTGCCTTGTGCTTAATGCGGCAAATTTGGGAATCGGTCAGAACTTTTTTGAAGTGTCGGCGGAGGATTTTATGAACGTTATAAATACGAATATCGGGTGGAATTTTATGATTGCACGCCAGGCGGCATTGCAAATGAGAAAGACCGGCGGTACGATTGTATTTGTTAATTCCAACACGGCGTATCGTGCAATTCCGAACCGCATTGCATACAGTGCATCAAAGAGCGGGGCGCTTGGAATGATGCGAGCTATGGCACTTGATCTCGGCAAATACAATATACGGGTTAATGCGGTTCTTCCGGGAATGATAAAAACGGACAGATGGGAAAATAATTTTAATAACTGCCGGGAGGTTCTTTCAAATTATACTCCTCTCGGTGATATAGCAAGCTTTGAAGATATTGCAAATGCGGTTTGGTACTTAGGCAGTGATATGTCAAGAAATACTACCGGTGCGGAGTTGGTGGTGGACGGCGGCAATATGATTCAATTATATCCGAATATAAGTATAGGGGGCGAAAACAATGAGAAATCTAAAAACTATGTTTGGAATATGAAATTCTAAGTAAACAAAAGAGTAATTAAAAATACAATTATAGAAAGGGTTGGCAAAAAATGAGAAAAATGTATCCTGTTAACAATCATGCTGCAAGTCTGCTTCCGGAAGAGAAAGATTGGAAATTGGTATGGAATGATGAATTTGACGGTGAAACACTTGATGAAACAAAATGGAGTTACAGGCTTCATCTGATGGGAATGCGTCATGAAACTTTTTGTGATGATGCTGTGTACCTTGATAATGAAAGTAATCTTGTATTTAAGGTTATAGAAAAAGGCGGAGAGTTCTGTTCAAGCCAGCTTCAGACCGGTGAGAATTATATAGACAGACCTTCAAAGAAAAATAATTTTGGTAAGTTTACATGGCCGATTGCAAAGCTAAGCACACCGAAATTTATGCATAAATTCGGTTATTATGAATGTCGGTGCAAGCTTCAGAAAAAGAAAGGCTGGTGGAGCGCATTTTGGTTGCAGTCTCCGATGCCGGGAAGCACATTGAATCCGGCACTTTCCGGTGTTGAAGTTGATATAATGGAAAGCTTTGACCCCGGTGAAGTAGTACATAATATCCATTGGAACGGCTATGGGGAGGATCATTTGAATGCCGGCAGGGAAGCTTATAAGCTCACTGACACTGATGACGGATATCATATTTTTGGATTGCTTTGGAATAAAGACGGATATAAATTTTATGTTGACGGGGTGGAAGAATGGAATGTTCCGGGACCGGTATCCGAAACAGAGCAATTTATCATAATTTCTACCGAGTGCAAGGGGTATAGAGCTGTTGAACGTAAAAAGGATGAGGAATGGGCAGAGTGTGTTGATGATGAATTTGTAGTTGACTATATACGTGTATATGATGAGGTGTAATTAAATATAGAAAGTGCAGGGGAGTAAAAAACCTTGCACTTTTACTTTTTATTCTTTTCTTTCAATTGATATTGTTTTGGAGATATGCCTATAATTTTCTTAAAAACACGTTCAAAATAATTTCTGTTATTATATCCCACCATATAGGCAATGGTAGATATGGGTGCGTCACCGCGTATCAGAAACTGCTGTGCCTTGATTATACGAACATTGTTTATATAAGAAACAATCGTTGTGCCGGTGTGTGCTTTAAAACATCTTGCAAGATAGGATTTGCGGATATTGAACACCTTTGAAACAGATTCGAGAGAAATATTCTCGTATGCATGCTGCTGAATATATTTTGCAATTTCAGCCATTTGCTTTATCATTGACGTGTTTGACGGGGTATATGATAATTCGGCATCATACTTATCGTATGTATAATGCGATAATGTAAGGATAAGGTTTGCGGTCATAAGTCTTTGGTAGTCGGAATAAAAATGAGAATATTTATTAGTAAGAATTGTGGCAAAATATTCTTTTATCTTGTGTTTTGTTTCGTTATCCAGCTCAATTACGGTAAATAAGGTGCAGTGAATTATGTTTTTACCGGAAAAATCAATAAGCTGCTGCATGAATTTTTCAGAGATTGCCAGGCAGATTCTTGTTTGTATATCACTATTACCGGGTTTTGTTCTGTGTATGCAGTTGGGAGAAATTACGGCAATGGTGTTTTCATTTAAGGAATATTCGTTCAGATTATTTATTATAAGCTTGCGTTCTCCCTCAAACACATATAAGATTTCATAATGAGAATGAAAATGAGAAATATTCATTGTAACCTTTTGCGAATATGTGTATGTTTCTATCGCCAAATCGGCATTCGGCGGCAAAATGTCATTTGTATGCTTATCCATATATATCACCCTATTACGAAAATATTTATTTCAAAAGCAATACTGCGCAGCAGTTTGCATTCATTAAAATGATAACAATAAATCATCCTTAAAACCTGCGTCCGCAGACGCATATTTGATTTATAGATTTATTCTTTCAAGACCGTGAGCGGTCGCAGAAAGCAAGAAAAACAACCTTCTAAGGAAAGTGCCAACTTTCCGTTATCTAATTGTATGTTTTTATTATACCATAAAGAAAAGGTCGTGTCAATGCGCAAATACGAAAAGTGAAAAATAGTGCACAAAAATAATGTATTTGTGAAATATTGTTGGTTGAAATATATTGCGGAAATATGGTATAATAAATACACAAATCATATTAAGGAGTATGGGAGGAAATTATTTTGAAGAAATTTATACTTATGTTATTGTCTGTTGCAATAATTATTTCTTCGGGAGCATGGGTTTCGGCAGCGGATGATTTTTCGTTAATCGGAACGGCAAAATTTTCAAACCACGCCGCAGACGGCTTTGGATTGGCGGTTTACGAAAATTATGCTTATGTGGCAGGCAGAGCGGAAGGGCTGCAGATATTTGACATTACGGACAAAAGTGCGGCAAAGGATATAACGCCGGACAGCGACGTACTGAAGGGTACTACGGCTATAGACGCACCGAATGCGGTATACGTCAGTGAGGATTTTTTATATGTATGCTTTACTACGGCAAGCCCGCAAAAAACAGCTCAAAGCGGAGTGCGAAAATACAGCTTAAAGGATAATCCGCAGGAACCTGAACTAATATGTACATATTCGGCGTCCAATGCGGTTTCAACAATTGTTGTCGGAAAATATACATTTGTTGCCGATAAAAAATTCGGAGTAAAGATGTATAAGGAAAACAACGAAAAGCCGTATAAAGTATTTCTGGAAAACGGTGCGGAAACTGTTTCGGATTTTGCGTTAGCAGAGAACTTTTTGTATGTTTCCTATACAAACGGCGGCGTTCTGGTATACTCCCTGCACGACCTTGATAATCCGATGTTGTTTACCAAAAAACATCTTCCGTCGCTTACAAATGCGGTAAGAATTGTAGTAAACGATAATAAAATCTGTTTGGCTGACCAGGGAATCAAAAAATTGTGCATTATTGATTTGCATTCCGTAAGTGAAGATTTGGTATATATTGATGATGCGGATGTTTATATGACTTCCTTGGGAAAACCGAGATTTGAAATTCGTGATATGGGTGTTGACGACGGATATTTATATGCTTCGGATACGTCCGCACTGTATATCATAGATATATCGGATGCGGCAAATATAAAATGGTGCAAGAAAGTATCAACAACTCTTACTAATTTTAAAATATGTGATGATTTTATAATCGGAACGGCAAGAAGTGCCGGTATAAATATGATTTCCATGGGTGAGGTGCCGGAGGGGAATACATTTGTTCCGTATGAAGTTGTTTTGGAAGAACTTATAAAAAAGAACACAACTTTTAGTTCCGTAACGTTTTCGGATATTGAGGGGAAACATAATAGAGCGGCTATAGAGAATCTGGCGGACAAGTGCATTGTGTCCGGCGATGAAAACGGGAATTTCTATCCCGATAAAAACACAGGATATGCAGAATATTTGTCTGCTCTGCTCAGAACACTGAATATTAATCCGTCCGAGTATTACGATTGCTATAAAAATGTATCGGCGAATCAATGGTATGCGCCGTATGTTCAAACGGCATTTGATTTAAAAATAATTTCCGATACCGATATTGATTTTGAGTCGGATATTAATAAGCAGGAGGCAGCACAGCTGACATATAAAGCACTTGCTTACGTTTCGGAAAAGGAACCGGCGGAAACGGAAGATGAGTTGGAATATCTTGCGAAAGAAAAAATATTTACGACCGATAAGGGCGGCGAGCAGGCAGTTACAAGAAATGATATGGCTGTGTATTTGAATAATGCCTTGAATTGGTGTGATAAGGAAAAGATTGATTTAACAAAATTCAGACAGGCGCCGGTTTTGCTCAGAACTTCGGACGCCGTAAAACCCGGAGATATATTTAATATATACGGCGAGGGCATTACCTCGGAGAATTTTGAAGCGGTCTTTGAAAGTGTCGGAAAATCCGCTGCAAGCGAAACTCCTTCGGAAACGGCAGAAGAAATTGACGCAAAGTATATTGATGAAGCGGCACAGTATGCAAGCTTTGTGTTGCCCGAGGATGCAGCGATAGGTGCATATGCACTTTGGGTAAAAAATCAATACGGCTGGAGTAAACCTGTATATATAAATAGGGCGAGAGCATTGTGGCTTTCGACAGAACAGGCATCTGCCGGAAATGATGTGTACGTCAGCGGACGAAATTTTGATTTGAGTGAAATAGGCGGAAAAACAAATACGCATGTTAGGCTTTCGGGGGATAACGGCAGTTTTGAAGCGGATATACTGGATATCAATCCGTTTGCCATAAGGTTTACTATGAGTGAATCGGTGCCGAGCGGCGATTATGTCGTTTCTGTATCAAATGACGGAGTTTTATACAGTGAGTCTGATGACGGAATACCGTTGACAGTGAAAGATAAAGTGAACGACCCGTATAATATCGGTGCTTCATGGGCAGATGAGTTTAATTGGGATAATTCCGTTAATGTTAAAGACTTCGGAGCGGTAGGTGACGCAAGTAAATATGATACAGAGGCAATACAGGCTGCGATAGATTCTGTTGCCGAAGAGGGCGGCATTGTGTATCTTCCCGAGGGAACTTACGTTATTGAAAGCCTAAAGCTTCCGGGATATGTTGTTATCGCAGGCGACGGCATGGATAAAACAACACTGCTGTACAGAGGCGATATTGAAAACAGAACTCAATCGGAAATAAATGCCGACATTATAGTGCAAAGTGATTATGAACGCAGGGGCATAGAAGGCAGACAGGGTATTCTGAATCTTACTATCGACATTGATAAAAGCAGCGATGTAAAATATCAGCCGAAAAATTATTTTTGGCTCGGACACGGATGGAATCCGCTGAATGCGTCAATAAGAACGGCAAAATACATATTTGTTAAAAATTCACGCATAGGAACAAGGAGCTTTGATTGGGAAAAGATGGAGGGTGTCAGCGGACTGGGTGACAGACTCCGAAAAGCGGCAAGTCTTGTTGCGGCAGATAAGTATTTGTTGGTTGAGGGCTGTGAGTTTTTGGGTGATACGGCGTCGTTTACAAGTACATATATGAACAGATATATTATGTTTAGAAATAATATTGTTAATACATTTTACGGGAATGTGGCCTGCCATTGTGAAAATACAATTTACGAAAATAATTCTATAACGAGATGCCCGTGGTACATAGGCAAAGATGTAGGTACTTCAAGGCAGGGAATTTATTCGAGAAACAATTCGTATGTTGCAAACAACACAATAAATAATACGGGATGCTATATGGGAGATGGCGAAGTTATAGCAACCGAGGCGTACAACTCGGGAACGAGAATGTACGGTAATGTAGAGGCGGCGGGCGCTTCAACGCTTAAATTGAAACCGAAAACAAATAAGGTAGGATTTGTTCTGGATAATAAAACCTGGGGAAATGATGGCTGGGATTTAAGCAAAAGAGGCTACGGTACATGGAATATAGTGATAACGGAGGGCAGAGGAATCGGACAAAGACGAAATATAACCTCGTCCGACAGAAACACAAGAACGATGAAAATAGACAGACCGTGGGATATTATTCCGGACAGCACAAGCAAATTTACCGTATATCTTCCGGAGGATCATATATCTTATTACAAAAATACGGTTTCGGATTGTTCGTGGGCATTTTTGCTGTACAGCGGAGGTTACGACAATGTTATTTCATACAATGAAGGGTATAATATGCAGGGAATAGATATGTGTGCTATACTGAAAGAAAGTTATGAAGATAACTCCGGTGATAACATGGATAACCGAGTATGGTTTCATTATTTTACACGATGTGCGGGAAATAAATTTATAGGACCGGCATGGAAATCCAAGGTTGTCGGAATCACACTGAATGTAAAATATGAAATGGGAGATTTAAACAGCAGATATGCTTACGGAATAGAAATAAAGAATAACTATATTGAGGGCGACGGTACGACGGGCGACGATGTTGCTGCGCATCTGGATAAACTCATTAAAGAAGGGGCAAAGTCCGTAGGATATGCTGCATACAACGGTATCGGACTGAGGTTTGCAAACAGCAAAAAACTTCCTGTTGACAAGAAGCAGGGGCAGGCAATTATTATACAAAACAATATCATGAAGAATTTGGACAGAGGTATTACATTCGGAGGCGACAGATATTCGTCGGATAAAGACGCTAATTATGTTAATAATTATGCGTGTTCCAATACCGCAGGCGTTATTCTTAAGGGCAATGAATTTGAAAATGTCGGGGAACCATATATCAGATACAATGATACTAATACAGTATTTTTAGACGGAGCGGAGGAAAATAAATGAAAAAAATAATTTCTTTAATAACGGCTATGTGCATAGCATTTACCGGGATAGTCGTAAGCGGAGCGGAGCTTAATACGGAGCGAATAGGCTTTGCCGAAACGATAACAAATCAGCAGGCATGGTCAGTTGAAATATTCGGTGATTATTGCTATGTCAGCTCAAGGGGCGGCGGCATACAGATATTTGATATTTCCGATGTAAGCAATATCCGAAATATCGGAAATACACAGGATATGAAATCGTCAATGCAAACGGACGGACGAAATGTAAAGGTATACAACGGGTATATGTATGCCGGTTTTGAAAAGGGGCTTTCAAAATTTTCTCTTGATAATCCGGCAGAGCCTGCTTTGGCAGCAAGTACTTCGGGAGAACAGAAGATTATCGGCATGGCATTTCATAATAATCTTATGTTTGCAACAACCAATGACGGTGTGCTTGACACGATAGATATAACATCGGACACACTGAAAAGAGAAGCCAGAATCGGCAGGGACTCAGTGCTGGGAAAACATAAAGCCGTATTTGTATACGGAGATTATTTGTATGCAACGTGCGAAAAAGGCTTAAAGGTTTTTGATGTTTCAAACGGAATGACGGAAATATTAAAACTGGATTTAAGCGGTATCGGCGGAGGCAATATAAATAATATAATTGTTACGGAAAAGGCTGTAATAATGGCAGACTGGGGCGGAGAAAAACCGTTATATATTTTCGATTTGTCGGACGGACGGGATATACGCACAATGACTGTGGACGACTTGATATTGTATAGAATATCGGGATATAAGCCGAGGGGAATATATGTTGATAACGATATTCTGTATTATACATCGGATACGGGAGTTTTAACGCTGTTGGATATTTCGGAACCGAAAAGTCCGCTTGAAATTCTTTCAAAGAGCGGTTTAGGTCAGCTTCCGGACGTTGCGGTTAAAAATAATGTTATTTACATGACGAACAGAGGCGGCGGAATAATAACGGCAGTTGTTCCCGAAATTGCATATTTAAGTGTGGGCGAAGACGCTTATACCAAATTTCCGATAGATGTAAAAGGAAATGTTTTGGGCAACTCAAAGGACTACGAATTGTACATAGACGGAATAAAGCTTAAAGAAGGAAATGCCGAAAACGGAATAGAAGAAAAAATATATTCGCTGCCAAACGGAACACATACGCTCGGTATTGCGACAAAGGGGAGCGAAAATATAACAGAGTATACTGTTAATATTTCGGCGCTGCCGATGTTGGAGATTTCACTTGAAGATGCAGCGGGAAACAAAGCGGATAATATAGAAATCATTGACGGCAAAATAAGCATATTAAATAATTCGACCGAAGATATTGAGGCGAATCTTGTGACTGCTTTGTATGCGAATGATTCGCTGAAAGCATATAGTGTTTATCCGATAAATATTACTTCCGGCGAAAGCATTGAAAAAGAGCTTGATTTGAACGGTGCTTCGGCGGAAAGCAGCTGCGCATTGAAAATATTTGCGGTGAAATCGTGTGAGAATCCGGCGTTGATGTCAAATTTGGTTGAATTATACGGAAATGAGTATGAAAAGTCGGCATCAGAAGCCGATATAGCTTCGCAGGAACTGTTCGATGTTCGGATAGTTGGATTGAATCACGCAAGCAAAACCGTGGAAATAGGAGTAAAACAAAATGCACTGTACGGAACAAGAACTGTTGTGGAGGTTATAAAACCGAACGGCACGGGTTTTGATGATTTGGATTATATTGACGTGGTAGATATTGAAGAAGAAAACGGGACGGTTAAATATTGTTTCAAAAGCGATACAGAAGAAATTCCGTTTAAAGTTGCGGTTTCAAATGTTGATATTTTCGGAGGGTTTGTAACAAGAGAAACAGGCTTTACATACGTAGGTGCATCAACAATAAATAGGCTTTTGGATAATCTTGAAAAATCCGAAAACACAGAGGAAATTTTGAAGGATAACAGCGAGCTTATGAGAATCGATATGTCGGAAAACGGAGAATTTTATAAGCTTGATGAGAAGTACAGAAATTATATACTGAAGTGCATGAAAGCAAAATTCAAAAGCCTTGACGAAGTAAAAAGCACATTTGATAACCTTACCGAATGCGCAGGTACGCTGAAAAAGGTTAACGATACGAGCAATGCGGAGGAACTGAAGCAGCTGCTTGCAAATGAAGAAACAAGAAAGATTTTGGGCATAAATGAGGAAGTATTTTCGCTGATGAGTGAAACGACACTTGATGAAATGTATAAGTTTATACTTGAAACATCGGATGAAAACAAAAAATACTCAATGGAAGAATTTGCGGTATATTTTAATGATGAGGCGGCATTGCAGCTTATAAACGGAGCAGGTTATCTGCAAATGGGTTCGGTACTTGCGGTCCTGAGTGATAAATTCGACCTGAAAGGCGATTACAGCAGGTTAAGCAATACGGAGAATGAACTTATATATGTTCATAAGATGATGGAAAGAACGGAATTTAAGAACATATCAGAGGCGGTAACAACATTTAACAGTGCGGTTGCTGCGGCAATCAACAATAAAAAATCAAGTTCGCAGACCTCGTCGGGTTCAGGCGGTAAAGGTAGCGGCAGGGGCAGCGGTTCTGTCAGCAATGTAACTATGAATACGATTGCGGAACCGAGCAGAGAAGAAACCACCGAAAGATTTACGGATATTAATGAGGTAGAGTGGGCAAAGGCTTCCATAATTGCGTTAAGCGGAAAAAATATTATAAACGGATATCCGGACAATACGTTCCGACCGAATGTGTCCGTTAAAAAAGAAGAATTTGCAAAGATGATTGTTGCTGCGTTTAATATAGCAAATTCCGAATCTGAAATCAATTTTAACGATGTAGCGAAAACCGATTGGTATTATGAGTGTGTGCGGAGCTTGAGCGGTTCGGGCATTATAAACGGCATCGGTGATAATATGTTTGGTGCGGGAACAGAGCTTACGAGAGAGGATATGGCTGTTATTATCGCACGGGCGGCAAGATATAAAAATATAAGCATTAATGAGAGTGCGAATGTGCGGTTTGACGATTTTGCGGAAATATCCGATTATGCAAGCGCAGATGTTGAAATTCTCGCAAACGGGGGAATAATGACGGGATATGACAACAAATTCAACCCGAAAGAGATTGTCACGAGGGCAATGGCGGCAAAGGTTATTGCAGAGCTTTTAAATGCGTAATTTATTGAATGTCGATCGGAAGGAGAAAAAATATATGAAAAAATTTATATCGTGGCTTTTAATCATGATATTGGCATTGGGTACAATACAGCTTGGATATGCTGCCGGAGAAACAAATGAGGGAACAAACAATTCCGAAAAACTGCTTGTCCTGAAAGGCTTGGGATTTATTCCGCAGGAGTATAAGGAAGATGATACCGCAATAAGCAGAGCGGAAGCAGTGTCGTATATTATGGATATAGTGGGAATTGGTATAGGCGGAGAAAATGACGCTTTTTCGGATGTGCCGGCAGAATATGAATATTATGCTCAAATTGCGGAGGCGTATAATTCAAAATATATAAACGGAGTCGGTGACGGCAAGTTTGAACCGGAGGAGGGCATAAAGCCGGCGCATTTGAAAAAAATCGTTGTGGATGTACTCGGATACAAGACACACGCCCATTATCTGGGATATGACAGTGTAGAATCGGATTTAAAGATTTTCAGAAATATTGACGTTGATGAAAACGGTTCGGTGACGAAAAAAGGATATGTAAAAGTTCTTTATAATATGCTGCATTCAAAGTATGCGGAAGCTGTTTCCGTAAGCGGCAAGGACATTACATTTGAAACGGTTTCGAATAAAATATTTTTAAATAAGTTTGATATATACAGAGATAAGGGTATATTGGAAGCCGTGAATTATCATTCGCTGAACGGAAATTTTGCGCAGAACGGATATGTCAAAATAGACGGCGAAACAATTAAATGCAGTAAAAATTTTGATAACGTGATGCCGGGCTCGCATATTGAATACTATTTTTCGGATGATAACGAAAATGATAAGGAAATTATATATTTGCATGAATTTGAAAATACCGTATATACCTTGAAAACAGAGGACATCACAAGCTTTACAAGCTCACAGCTTGAGTATTGCGAAGCTGACGATACAAAGCAGATAAAGAAAAATATAGATGCAACGGCTGCGGTTCTTTTGAATTATGCTCCGATGTCGCCGTTTGAACCGAAAAAAATTATGGATATGGACGGAACGGTATATCTTATTGACAATGATTCGGACGAAAATATTGATTGTATTTTAGTTGAAGCAGCCGATGTGTATTTTGTATCTATGATAGATGAAAAGGATAAGATTATATACGACAAGCGAGGCAAAAAACCGCTTGACTTAAATGATTACGATATTATAGAAGTATATAAAAACAATAAACGTGCAGAGTTTTCGGAAATACAGGAAATGACCGTGCTTAATATTTACTGTGCAGGTGAAAACGTACTGAAAAAAAGCGCAAAGATTGAAATATCAACGGCTAAGTTTGCAGGCGAAGTACAGTCGATAAATTCCGACGGAGAGTATTCCGTTTATGATAAGACATATAAGCTTGTAGGCGAATATGATGAAAACAGATTAAAAGGTTATAAATATTCTCCGGATATTAATGTCGGAACAAGAGCTATGTTTTATTTGGATGCAAGCGGAAAAATAGCGGCAGCGGATACGGATGGCTATGACGGATATACATATGGTCTTGTATTGTCGGGAGCTGTCGGAGAAAATTTGTCCGATGCGGCACAGCTGAAAATATATACTCAGAATGACGAATTGAAAGTGTATGATTGCAAGGATAAAGTTAAATATAACGGCAAAAATTATGATGCATCAGGCTTTATAGGCAAATTTGAAGCTGATTTTAATATAAATCCGAAAACAAAGCTTATTAAGTTTTCGTTAGACAGCAATGAAAAGGTAGCGGAGATTTTCAATTGTGCGTCAAATAATGACGGAAAACAAATTAAACTGAGTCATGAATATCTAACGGCAACATATTGGGTGGAGGCCGGGGTTTTATCGAACAAAAGTGATACAAACAACGGAAACAGAACAACACAATACGGCTTTAAGAGTAACACAACGGCATTTCAGGTGCCGGCTTCATTCGGCAGCAGTTTTAGAGAACGATTTGAGGAAAAAGATTTCTCAATCATAGCCAAAACGGGTATGGTACGTGACGATATGAATTATATGGGAACGGAAATATACGATGCCGACGACGCAAACGGCGCAGGAGTTATGATTATCAAAACGGCAACGGTAGAAAACTATACGCCGCACTCTGAATTTATGTTTGTAAACAAGGTTACGGATGTGCTGCGGGACGGGGAAACCACTAAGGAACTTCAAGTATTGTGGAAAGGCGAAGAAACCAAGATTTACGGTGAAGATGAAAAAATACTGAAAGACGTTGAAGCGGGAGATATTATCCAGCCGATATTGAATGCCAACAGTGAGGTTAAGTATTTAAAAATCGTATTCAGATTTGCCGACAGTCAGCCTACGGGAAGCGACTCGTATATGGCGGATATGGATAATGACGGAATAAAAGAAACGCCGATAACGCAGTACAGCGGAAAGCATAATAATATTCTTGTCGGCAAGGAAAACTCAAATAATCAGTATTCAAATACGTGTGTAACGGTGTTTGGTAATATGCTGAATAAAAACGAGAGTGGATTTACGGCTACATATACGGATTCGGCAGAGGATAAAATACCGTTTTATACAATACCGAAAAATATTATTGTATGTGAAAATCTGCGAAACGGATATAAGTACAGAACAGGAAGCTGGGACGAAATCCGAGAATCGGACGTAGGTACGGCAAACGGCTCGGAGGTATTCCTTAATACAAGAAATCAAAAGGTAATGCAGCTTGTATTGTTTAAATAGAAAGGGCATGAATTATGAAGTATGAAGTAAGCAAGATTTATAAGAAGATTGTAGAGGAAACCGATAAATTGGCAGATGAATATATTCCCAATCAAGTTGACGATCCGCAAAGACCGGATTTCGGAGGGTATTTTTCTCCGCAAAGCGGTTGCTGCGATGCCTGCCACGTGGGAACGGGTATGGTTGCGCATATTTTCGGATGTTGCTATTTTTCGGAAGGATCGAAGTACTACAATGATGGTGAGATGAAGGAACGGCTTATAAATTCTTTAAAATTTATCAAAAGCCAAGTCAGAAAATCGGGATTTATAGACCTTCTGAACAATAACTATGACAGCCCTCCGGATACGGCGTTTATGATTAACGGATTGGCGCAAGTTGCTTATATGGCTAAAAAATCGGAAATAGATTCCGACGGAAAAATTTATAACGCTGTGATTGATATTATTCTTCCATGTGCGGGAAGCGTTGCGGCAGGAGGATTTCATACTCCCAATCACAGATGGGTCGTATGCTCGGCGCTTGCACAAGTGATGGAACTTGAACCGGAGAAATGTGACTTCAGAGAAATAATGGAACGTTATTTTGCGGAAACGGTAGACATGAATGCAGACGGATTTTATTTTGAAAAAAGTCTGGGTGTATACGATAAAGTTCTGGATACAAGGTTTATTATCCTGGGAGAAACTTATAACGGAGAAAAATATAAGAAAGAGGATTATATTTCGTTTTCCGAAAAAAATCTTGACTTGCGATTGGATTTAATGAATAATGACCGCACAATGGATACGTCCGTATCTTCACGCCAGGACCACGGCAAAAAATATTATCTGGATTGCTGTAATGCGTTTCTGTATATGGCAATAGAAAGAAATAATCCGGAATTTGCAAAAGCGGCTCTTGCAGCATTGGAAAACCCGATAAGCGAGGCGAACGCAGACCTCGGTGCAGCATTGTATTATTTCTCAAGACATCCCGAATGGAAAGAAAAAAGCATTGAGGTGGGAGAACTTAGAACAGACTGTGACCGGCTGATGAGCGAATCAGGGATTTATCGTGTGAAAAAGGGAAAGTTGTCTGCTACGGCAAAACTTGAAGCTTCAGACTTTTTCAATGTGAAATACGGAAACGTGACGCTTGCGGAGGTTAGGGTTCTGCTGGCATATTTCGGCGGTGCAAAATACAAGGCAAACAAAATAACTAAGACCGAAACCGGGGTTAAATTAAGCTTTTACAGTGAACATAATGTTGCACAGCATCCGGCGTATTGGATGCCGCTCGGAAGAAAGGTAGAAAGAGCCGAACTGCCGTTTAACAATGTGGGAATACGCGAGCTTAACAAAAGACCCGAATTTGATTTATCGGTTGAAATAATCAAGACAGAAAACGGGTTCGATTTGCATACAAAATCGGATAAAGGTATGAACGGAGTGAAGTTTTCTATGGAATTTCTGTTCCTCCCGGTCGGCAAAGTTGAAACGGAAAACGTTTCGTTTAATTTGAGGGAAGATGAAACTATGTTCTTGAAAGAAGGCTCGGCGAGAATTGTAAATAACGGTGATTTTATAAAAATTGACGGAGGCTGCTGCGGACACAGACTTTTGGCAATGAACGAGGGCACGAACGGACTGTTTCGTATTGCCTTGACAGATTTTTCGCCGATAGACAGGGTTGTACATATTGAATACGGCGAGTGGAGCGGAAAAGACGAAAAGTGTTCTGCCGAAAAATTATATATTAAATAAAGAGGGGAATTGCAGATGTATTATCAATATGATAAACAGCAGCTCAGGCGAAAAAGAATTTGCGAGGCAATTATAAATGCATATCCGGAGGATTTTGAAAAAGGCGTAATTGACAGGTGGAACTGCTGGGGGTTAAAAGAAAATACGTGGCTTATTTTTGCGTTGCTCGAATACGGAGATAAATATACCGGAATGATAGAACGGATATTTGAGGAAAAATCCGAAGAGTTTGGTGAATATCATACGTTTCTGTCGTTTATATTTATTAATCTTATATTGAGATATAAGCAGAATATTCCGGAACGGGTTCGCCTGAAAATGGAAAAACATTTGAAAGATAATGCGGATATCAGCATGGCGGACGTATGGGATTTTATGGGAGTGAACGATAATACTCCGGCGATGATAGCGGCGGCACTGATTTTGGGCGGAGAATATTTTAATGAAAAGAAATGGGTTGAATGCGGCAAAAGAAGATTTTGCGAGCTGAAAGAAATGCTTGAACGCCGCGAGTTTTTGAGTGAATTTAACAGCCCTACATATACGCCGATAACAATATGTGCCGTTGCGGCTGTTGCAGAGCTTTCAAAAGAATGCGGAGAGCTTGCACTGGAGATAGAAGCCAGGCTTTGGGATGAATTTTTAAAACTTGCATATTTGCCGATTGCAAATTCGGCGGGGCCTTTTTCAAGGGCATATCCGAGAGATAAATTTTGTATGACGCATAACAGCAGAGCATTGCTATATATGCTGTTTGGCGAAAAAATGAAAGTGAATCCGTTGTCAACCGTGTTTAATGAAAAATATAAGGTTGACGATGCGGAACGTATGTATATACAGTTGGCTGTTATGTGGATGTGCAGCATAAATTATCATTGCCCGAAAGAACCGGCGGAAAAATTTCTTGAAAGAACATATCCGTTTGAAGTAAGAGGAAGAGCTGAGCTTTCCTCGTCGGCAGATTCACATTTGCTTGAAATAGTAAAGGGCAGTGCGAAATATGCCGGCGACCTCGGCAGAGATAATATTTTCAGAACCGATACATTTGATGTATTCAAGCGTGACGATTGTTTTGATTATCCGTGTGCCGTATCCGAAATTTATACGTATATGACCGAAAAATATGCACTCGGAACTTGTACGGTTGATTTCCATTCCGGGGTACAGACGGACAGCTTCACAATGCAGTATACAAAAAACGGTGATGAGGCAGATTCGCAGGATGATATAGGAGCGGTATTTTGCAATTATGTTGTAAATGAAGATGTTTCGTACAGAAACGACCATGGAAGAAAAATCGCTTTTCAGAAGGATAATCATGCAATGGTAGTGTATTCACCGTCAAAATGCTGCGAAACACTGCAAACGGCAAAGCTGTCAATATACTTTTCGAATTATAGGAATTTGATTGAGGAGATAAAGGCGGGAGATACCGTAGTAAAGACGGCGGAGCTGAAAACAGAACGGAAAATTCCGTACGGAAATGTATACTTAAGAATGAAATCAATATATTGTCATTTTAAACCGCTCGTGAATGAAAAGGATATAGCTAACGCATTTATGGAAATAAGTGCGGATAATGATACGCTTATATTGAACATTTATAATTACAGCGGAGATGGTTACCGGATAAAAAATAAAGAACTGAGGAGCATTACCAACGGATTTGTGTTTAATGTTGAGGATGCCGAAAATGTAACATTTGAAGAGTTTACCGATAAATATGATAAGTCAACGGTATCGGATAAAATTATTTGTAATGTTCATAACAGATATACGATGATGAGGGAAATAAAATATCGGTGCGGTGATGTAAAGCTATCGTGCTGTATCAGCCCGATAAACAGCGGCATTAAATATTTGTCGGTTGATTAGACAATAGAATTTGGAATTACTTATGCCGAAACAAAAGCGGCGGAACGGAGATAAAAATGTATAGAAAAATAATGGAAAAGGTATGTAAAAAGATGCAATCCATAGAAAACAGTGGATTTAAAGAGGAGTGTAAAATCAGCAATATTGATATGGATAAATGGGAATGGCCACAGGGCGTGGGTATTTTCGGAATGTATCTGGATTATAAGAGAACCGGTGACAAGGATGTTTTTAATTGGATAATTAATTGGTATGAAAACAATATTCAAAGAGGTATACCGGATAGGAATATCAATACGACCGCTCCTATGCTTACACTGGCATATATAGCGGAGGAAACACAAAATAAAAAGTATATGGATTTGTGCATTGATTGGGTAAACTGGGTTATAGAGAAGCTGCCGAGAACCGAAAACGGTATATTCCAGCATATATGTACAGGCGTCGAAAATAAAAATCAGGTATGGGACGATTCGTTATTCATGACAGTTTTGTTTGTTGCGAAAATGGCGCAGATACTTAATGATAAAAAGCTTAAAGATGAGGTTGAATATCAGTTTTTAATGCATGTAAGATACCTGTTTGACACAAAGACCGGACTTTGGTTTCACGGCTGGACATTTGAAGGAAATCATAATTTTGCCGGCGCACTTTGGGGCAGAGGAAATTGCTGGATAACGGCATGTATTCCGATTGTGCTTGAAATTTTGCCCGATATGTCGGAATCGGTTAAGAGATATTTGATTAATGTTTTGGAATGTCAGGTTGAAGCACTTGTAAAATATCAGGACAGAGGAGGATTGTGGCATACGATTATTGACGATGAAACATCATATGTTGAAACGTCCGCAAGTGCGGGATTTGCATACGGAATACTTAAAGCGGTACATATGGGCATTATAGACAAGAAGTATGAGGTTACGGCAAAGAAAGCGATACACGCTTTGCTGCAGCAGATTTCGGAAGACGGTACGGTAAATAATGTATCGTATGGTACGCCTATGGGAGATACTATACAGTTTTATAAGGACATACCGGTATGTACAATAGCGTATGGGCAGGCGCTCGCTTTGCTTGCATTGGGCGAAGCGGATACGGGAAGTGATAAGTGTGACAGCTGATTTGCGCAGATTCAGAAAACCCGATATGACATTTTTATATAAAACGGTTGAGGGAGTCGGTCTTCCGGCGAACGTATATATGCCGAAAAGTGAAAATACAAAAATTCAGGGCGTTATAGTATATATACATGGCGGAGGGTGGCAAACGGGAGCGGTAAAGGAAAGACCGTGCGGCGGAATAGAGGCGCTTACCGCAAATGCGGATTATATGAGCGAACACGGATATATAGGTGTGACGATTACATATAGGGGACTTAACATTACGGACACGACAACACCGTACGATATGCTTGAAGACTGCGGCGATGCAGTGGAATATATCAGAAACACTTCATTTGCAAAAGGGAAGAAGCTTATCGTGTTCGGGGAATCGGCAGGCGGTCATCTTGCGGTTATGCTGGGATTTGCGGAGGACAAGAATATTCGCCCTGATGGTATTATGGCGATAAATCCCGTTCTTGACTGTATGAATGAAAAGTGGAGCTATGCATTCAAGGGAAATGAAGAACGTGAAAATATATCACCTCTGCATTGCAATCCCCAAAATATGCCGCCGATACTTATTATGCACGGTACTGCGGACGATTGCGTCCCGATAAGCGACAGCCGCAGATTTGCGGCAAAAATAAATGCTTGCGGAGGAAATGCAAGCCTGATAGAAGTTCAAGATGCCGTACATGCCTTTATACTGTACGGATATAAATACGAATCTGCTTATGCGGAAGAAAAAATGCAGATTCTAAAGGACGCATGGGATAAAATGTGCGGCCGATGAGAATGTATACTTTTAAAGTATAAATAAATTTATTTTAAGGAGATGCGGGAAATGAAAAAACTAAGAAAAACGGCGTCGGTATTGCTGATGTTGATGATGATTTTGTCAACACTTGCTTTTTCGGTTGTTAATGCAGAAGAAACCGAAGCGCCGAAAGCAGTATTTTTGGGAGGCTCAATAACGGCAGGCAGCGGAGTGCCGTACAACGATGTTGAAACAAAATCATACAGAGCGATTGTAAGTAAATGGCTCAGTCAGCTGGAAAACGGCGGATATGAGTGTATTAATGCCGCACTTGGCGGCAGGGCGTCAAACACCGGATTAACGTACTTAAATCCCGATGTGTTATCACACAATCCGAAACTTGTATTTATAGAATATGCGGTAAATGACACAAGCCTTTCGGAGAGTGACTCGCAGTTTTGCATGGAACAGATTGTACGTGAGATTTTGGCAAAATGCCCCGGTGCAAAAATTGTATTCCTTTATACCTCGTATAAGGCGAACCTCGGTGTTGAGGGAGATTTAACAAAAAGCGGAACAAGGGCGTCCACACATCAGAAGGTTGCGGATTTTTACGGTATTCCGTCGATTGATTTGCAAAAGGCATTAAGGGATGCCGTTGCGGCAGGAAACAGCGTAGATACATATTTTTCGGATACCGTACATCCGAGCGTAGCCGGTCATGCGTTTTATGCGGAAACAATTATTGAAAATCTTGCAAAACCGGATTTTTATACGAATTGTGTACTCACGGATAATACATTATCGGGCTTCGACGGCAAAAACGGCATATACACTCCGGCACAGAGCCTCAGAAACAGTGATGACCCGGAAGCCGAAATTGTTGGCGATTGGAAAAATCAGTCGGACATAGCGCTGCGTTTTACGCGTGATGATGTTCCGACAGGAAACGAGTATTTGAAATTCTCATTTGAGGGAAATGTATTGAGTTTGCTGCTTAATGCAACAAAAGAGGGTGCACAGCTCGAATATGACATTGATAACGGTGACCGCAAGGGTGTAATAGATTTAACTAAACACGGAGCTGCGGCAGGAAAACACAGTGAACTTTTCATCAGAGATTTGAAAGACGGAAAACATATATGCAAGCTTACACGTCTTACAACCACTAACGGAGTTGTAAATGGTAATCCGGCATATTATACCGGCGTTTACGGCTGGTATACTGTTCCGGAAGGCGGATATCAGGACGATATTAAAAATATTTCAAAAGTAGGGGATAGCGGCAGTGTTGAAGGTGTGTTCGGTGACAGACAGCACAGTGCCGTATATGAGAAAGACGGAAAGAAATATCTTTATATGGTAGGAACATCAAATAACGCAATCGCACAGGAAATTGATATTTTTGATATAACCGATCCGGCAAATGTAACAGCATTGGAAAATAAAATATCAACGGCAACGGGAAAGATGAACGTAAACTTGCCGGGAGCAATAGCAATATACAAGGATATGCTGTATGTTTTAACACCGGACAAAATTTATCAGTACAGCTTGGAAAATCCGGAAGAACCGCAATACAAAAACTTTTATTACAGCTATACAAACAAGTCCGATATGCAGTTTTACAGCAAAGACGGCAAAGATTATATGATTGTTTTGGATTATACTACTTCAAGTGCCGATAATAAAAAAGTCGGCAGGCTTGGGTATTATGATTTGGCTGCAGATATGGGATATTTGGACAAAGATAATATTAAGAGGGGCAACCAGCCTTCATTTAACCATTATTTGAATAAAAGTGATACGGCAGAAAGTACAACAGATAAGGGCTGGGTTATTACGGCTTTTTGCATTAAAGGTGATTATCTTTACACAGTTTCATATGATCAGTGGAATAAATATGACGGTTCTTACTTAAATGTATATTCACTCAAGGACGGGGACGAAACTCATCCGCTGGGCGATGAAATTCCGGAAGCGTCAAGAAATATTAATTATATCGCAAAGGACGGCACGGCATACAAGCCTAATTGTTTAAGAATTTTGGTAGCCGACAGTGCAATTGTATTGGGAGATCAGTCTATAACAGTGGGTAATGCGGGTGCGTATGAAATGAGAAAACCGCTGATATTAGTTGATACCAGAAGTATGAAACCGGCAGATGAAAGAACGGCAGACGCTGACTTTGCGGCTTTGGAGGATTCGTCAGCAACGCCGATAAACTATGCAATGTTGGATCTGAACGATGGAGTTGCCGTAATAGGCGGTGTTGTAAAAAATAATATGTTGTATGCCTCGTTCTATAACGGCAACGGTTTCAGAGCAGTTGATATAAGTAATCCTATGAATCCGCAGATTATGTATACTGAGTTTGGAAATCAGTATTTACGTACATCTGTAGCTATGTCGGGAGACTATGTATTCACAAATACGACAGGCAGCGTTACAAATGATGACGGAACAAAGACACAGACCTGCATGATTCATTCATATAAGACTCTTAATATACCGGCGAAAAGCTTGCCTGAACAGATATTGATTGAAGGTCCGAGCGTTCTCAAAACAAATTCGGACGGCAGCAAGGCAGTCAGCTTAAAGCTGAAAAATAACAAAACTACGGAGGAAAAGGTAACGCCCGTATTGGTATGTACGAAAAACGGAGTATTGACTCACGTTGCTTTGGGTACGGAACAGACAGTACCGGCAGGCGAAAGTATTACGGAAAACGGACTTACAATTCCGGCTTCTGTTGAATATGATACAATCAACGCTTATGTATGGCACGATACAAATTCAATTATGCCGCTTATACCGGTAATTGAGTTTGTAAACGATGCTTCAAAAAAAAAATATAGCATAGCCTGCTGGGGCGACAGCCTTACATACGGTCAGGGAAGTACAAATCAGGCAACAGAATCGTATCCGGCAGCATTGCAGAGCATGAGCGGTTCAAAGGTATATAATATGGGAGTGTGCGGAGAAACGGCAATGACAATTGCTGCACGCCAGGGAGGAACGGAACTTGTCTTGACAGAGGCTGTTACTATTCCCGAAAGCGGAGAAACAGAAATAAAGTTTGCGGCAAAAGATACAACCGGTGCATGGGCACCGGTTGTACCCCGCGACGTAACGTGCGGCGGTTGGAATCCTGTTAGTATCAACGGAATAGAAGGAACCCTTACGGTCGAGGTTAATGCGGATCGTACATTAAATTGGGCGAAATTTACAAGAACAGGAACGGGGAACTCGGCAACGATACTGCCGGGAACTAAGATTAATATAAAGGCGCACGAAATCGCAAAAGATGCGGATATTAACATTATATTTATCGGTACAAACGGCGGTTGGAATGCTGCGAATACCGGAAATAACGATGATTTGATTGCGCTTATTAAGCAAATGATTGAAAATACAAAAAATAAGAATAAGTATGTTGTTATAGGTCTTACACGTAATGGAGTTGAGGCGTATAAAGAGTTGAATAATTTAATGAAAACGGAGTTTGGAGAGCATTTTCTCGATGCAAAAGCATATCTTTCATCAGAACAGGCACTTAAAGATATGAATTTGCCGATAACTGAAAACGACAGCGAATATATACAAGCCGGAAATGTCGCATATTCGTTTATGTCGTCGCCGGAAAAGGATCCCGTTCATATGAACACATACGGTTATAAAGCGTTGGCTAAATGTGTAAACGATAAGCTTAATGAACTTGGTTATCTTAAATAATGTCTACTGATTGGAGATATATAGATATGAAAAAAATGTTAGCAATAATTATGGCGGCTGTTTGTGTATTGTCCGCTTTCCCTGCAATGTGCAGTGCAGAAAGTGCGGATATTGTAATATTTCAATCATCGGAGGCTGTTAAACCGGGTCAGCTGCTGACACTGTACGGAGGCGGATTCGACGGCGACGATGCGTGTATCTTATTAAGCCCGATAAAGAACGGAAATATTCCGGGAGAAACGGATGCGGCAACAAGGTGTCTTTCGACTGTGAACAGGGGCACGGACGGCAGCTACATATCGGCAGTAGTTCCGGAAGACTATCCGAACGGAATATATGCCGCACGTGTAAAAACAAAGACGGGAATAAGCAAGCCATATATTGTTAATAAAGCACGGTGTCAATGGATTAGCGACAATGTAATATCTGCCGGGAACGAAATAAAAGTAATCGGAAGAAATTTTTCCGGCGCGGAGTTCGGATATAATGCATCGGCAAAGGTTCGCCTGAAGAAAGGGAGCGTATCATATGATGCGAAAATCAAGAGTACTAGCGCATATGCGATTTCTTTTACGGTAGGCGAGAACGTACCTGACGGAGAATATACGGTAAGCGTGAGCAATGACGGAATATTCCGGAATACGTTGGACAACGGACAAACCGTTAAGGTAAAAAGAGCGGTAAGCGACCCGATGAAGCTGGGCGTTGCATGGGCGGACGAATTTTGTTATAATAGAATTTTTAATGTAATAAAATACGGCGCAGACGGCAGTGATGATATTGATGATACCGCAGCAATTCAAAATGCGATAAATGCAGCATATGAAAGCGGCGGAGGAATTGTATATATGCCGTCGGGCAAATATATTTTTACACAGCTTGTTATGAAAAACGGTGTCATATTAAAAGGCGACGGTATGCAGAAAAGCTATCTTTTATTTGATTCGGCGGGAAAAACACGTGCCGTATTGGATAAATGGACGGCAATATATTCCGATAAAACGGACGGAAGAAACGGACGGCAGGGCTTTTACCGGTTTACTCTCGGTCTGAAAGAGGGATTGGGTGCGGAAAACTTTCCGGTATATATGACATTTTTGGGTGAATCGGATAAACGCAGAGATACGGCGGGAAGAACTGCGGAATACATATTTTTGAAGGAGTTTGAACTGAATTATACAAAAGAAATTCCCGAAAGACTTGGACTCGGAGCTTTTGCTGCGGGACTTAAAAGTCATTTTTATGTTGACGGCTGTAAATTTTTCGGCCATAATGCCAATATAACGGATACATATCTAAATGCATATCTGACATTAACAAATAACGAGTTTGACACAAACGTAGGTAAAGAATACTTTTACTCGGAATATAACATATATGAAAATAACAAAATAACAAGAAGGCATAATACCGAGGACAATACCGACTACGGGACACAGGGGATTTATACAAGAGGGAAATCGTACTTTACGAAGAATACAATTATAAATACCGGCAATAAAAGCGGTGACGGAGAAGGCATCGGTGCCGAAACCTATATGGGAGGCACATTCATGTTCGGTAAGGTGTGTTCGGCAGAGGGAACGAGTATAACGCTTAATCCGGAGGTCGGCAGTGACGGAAAGCTTTGCGGCGGCAGTTATAATAATGAGGAGTGGGATTTCTCAACGCTTACATTCGGGGCATGGCATATTGTCATAACGGACGGCAAAGGAGTTGGGCAGTACAGAAAAATTGTCGGTTCAGATAAAGAAACATCGACTGTGGTAATTGATAAAGAATGGGATATTGTACCGGATAGCGGAAGCAAGTTCACCGTTGTTACCCCACTCGACCAAATAACAATTGATGATAACACATTTTATAATGTTTCAAACGGTATTTTGCTTTACGGACCGACGATTGACTGCATTGTGGCAAATAATAAAATGTACGATTCTTACGGCATTTCGACATATGTATTTGATACTCGAAAAGAAAACGGAGGCAGCGATATGCAGCCGGGGTATTTTATCCGATATGAGGGCAATCTTGTTGATGGTGTAGGCTGGAGTACGGGTTATTCTCCAATACATTTCAGAGCGCAGCTTGAAGCGGGACAGCCGTATATGAGAATGATGTACGGACTTTCCGTTCGCGGAAACGTAATGAAAGGTGACGGGAAAACCTCGGAAGAATGCACCGAATTTATAACAAACATTAAGGAGCAAGGATTTAAAGGTCAGGGACTTACATATAACGGAATACAGGTAGGAGCATATAATCGTAATGAACGTCCGATTAAAAACGTGATTTTTGCTGTGGATATAGAGGACAACAACATAAGCAATACCGACAGGGGAATTACAATTAACAGCGGTGGTTATATGTATGATAAAGACCCGTATAATACAACAATTTACAGCAAATCGGCGGTTGAAGATGTGTATCTTGCAAATAATACATTTTCCGATGTAATAAATGAGATTGTAGATAATACCGAGCTTTGCTATGCCGAGAAAATCGGGGAAGTAAGTGATTCTCTTGAGTCGAAAGGAACAGCGGGAGCGGTTGTGTGCGGTAATATATTGTACACGGTTTCAAGCAATAGTTACGGCTTAAGAATTTATGACGTAAGTGATGCGGAAAATCCTGAACTTATAAAGGAAATCAGTGATTACGGGAAGATTAGAACAGACGCAAGCCGACCGATTGCAATAAACAACGGATTTTTGTATGTTGCGTTTGTCGGCGGTATCCGTAAATTTAATATTGAAGACCCTAAAAATCCGGTTTATGTGTCAAAATATAATGCCGGAAATACATATTCGATGGCATTTTACGGGAAATATCTTTATGCTGCATATAATGTTAATCAGATAAGGATTTTCGATACGGATAAAATCGCTCAAAGCGAAAGCCTGCCGGTTAATGCGTTGGCAAGCATTGATTTTAAAGCAAAATCACTCACAATACATGGAGATTATCTGTATGCGGCGAGTATGACGGGATTGAACATTTACAAAATAAATAACGGCAGTCTTGAAAAAGTATATTCAAAGGAAATTCCCGAAGCCGGTCATATTAATAATATTTTTGCGGATGATAAACGAATTGTCATGTTCGACCAGGCAACTAAAAAAATGTTCTTAATCAATGCGGAGGGGATTTCCGACAAGGCTAAGCTTTCGGAAAGAGAAATAATTGCATGGACAGCTGGGCTTGAACAAATTGATCCGAGAGGCGGTATACTTGAAGGAGATTTGCTATATGCAAATCTGAGCCCGTGTACTAAACAAACCAAAGTATGCGGATTGTGTGTATTTGATTTAAAGAATATCGAAAGTCCGAAAATTGTATATATCAATCTTAAGTTTCCGGATAAGTATTTTATAAAAGATATGTCAAAAATTTATGTCCCGAACAGGAACGGCACTCTTGAAATATATAAAATGAGGTATCCGAGATACAGTATTTATAAGCGTGACTCTGTGTTGCTGCCGCATAGTTTTGCAGACAAAGTTTTCCTCGATGATTATAAAATAAAGACGTTGGAAAACGGCAAAAACGAGTATTCGTTTGAAGTGCGGAATGATTTGCTGAGCAAACAAAATGTTAATGCTGCTGTTGCGGTTTATGATGAAAACGGAAAGTTAATCGATGTGTCGCTATCGGAAACTTATAATGTTTTACCGGGCAAAAGTGTTTTCATAGATACGGTAGAGGCAGATACAAGAGGCGCTTCGACGGTCAAGCTTATGCTTTTGGATATGATGTCGGGAATTAAGCCGCTTTCGGAAAGTATAACCCTTGCAAAACAGTAAAGTTGGAATTTTTAAGTGAGGTATTAAGAAATGAAAAATGTTAAGGCTCTGAAAACACAAAGTATGCGCCGGAAAAAGTTTCGTGATAATGCGGAACTGCTGTCGCTGGCATTACCGGGCATTATACTGTTGATTATATTCAACTATCTTCCGATGATAGGTACGGTAATTGCATTTAAGGATTACAAACCTATGCTCGGAATATTGGGAAGCAAATGGGTAGGACTGGAGAATTTCAAATTTTTCTTCAGTTCGCAGGATGCGGTGCGAACGATAAGAAACACACTGGCATACGGAACGTGGTTTATTATACTTGATTTGATAACCTGTGTGGGACTTGCACTTATGTTCTATTTCATAAGGTCGCAGATTGCGCTCAAAGTGTATAATTCAATAGTTATATTGCCTAAATTCATGTCAATAGTTATGGTGGCATTTATCGTGTATGCACTTTTAAATCCCGCACAAGGGTTGTTAAACGGTTTGTTGAAAGCTGTCGGCTTGGAAGGAAAACAATGGTATTCAAAACCGACGTATTGGCCGTTTATATTGTCGCTGGTACACGTATGGATGAGCGTAGGCATGGGCAGCGCAATATATTATTCATCGCTTATGGGCATAGATACCTCGATGATTGAGGCGGCGACCGTAGACGGAGCGGGAACACGAAAGGTGATAACTTCTATAATAATTCCGTCGCTCAAGCCTATTATGATTATACAGACGATTCTTGCGCTGGGACATATATTCGGCGGCGATTTCGGATTGTTTTATCAGGTTCCGCAAAACGTCGGACTGTTATATCCTACAACCGATATAATAAATACATATACATACCGGGCACTGCAAGGCGGTTCCTTGGCAAGCGGAACGGCGATAGGTCTGTTCCAGTCGGTTGCGGGTCTTATTATGGTATTGCTTACAAATGCAATAGTGCGCCGTATAAGTCCCGAAGACAGCTTGTTTTAGAAAGGAGTGGAAATTATGCTGAAAAAGAAATCTCATACGGGACAGATTGTTTTACATATCTTGTTTATATTAATCAGTGTACTTTATGTTTTGCCGTGCATTCTGATGGTGTCGATATCGCTTACATCGGAATCGGCATTGAATACAGGGGGATATTCGCTGTTTGTAAAGGAATTTTCACTTGATGCATACAAGCTTGTGTTCGGAAATTTAAGCCAGGTTTTAAATTCGTATAAGGTTACGATTATTTATTCGACGGTTTCAACGTTTTTGGCAATGATTGTTATGTCTATGCTGGCATACCCGTTGTCGAGAAAGAATTTCGCATACAGAAAGTTTATAACATTTTTTGTGTTTTTTACAATGCTGTTCAGCGGAGGAATGATACCGAGCTATTTGCTTATAACGAAATATCTGCATTTGGACAATACCATATGGGTGTATATTATACCGGGACTTGTAAGTGCATGGAATGTTATTATAATAAGAACGGGATTTCAGGCGTTGCCGGATTCGCTGATAGAATCGGCAAAGCTTGACGGTGCATCGGAACTCTATATTTGTTTTAAAATTGTAATTCCGCTTACCAAGCCGACGCTTGCTGCCATTGCATTCCTGTTTCTTGTGCCGAAATGGAACGATTGGTATACGGCTATGTTGTATATAAGAGAACCGAAGCTGTATTCACTTCAATATCTGTTACAGAGAATATTGGACGAAGCGGAGTTTCTTAAATCGCTGGCGGATACCGGAGCAGCGAATATAGACGTAAACAACTTCCCGACGGAAAGCTTTAAATATGCTATGGCAATCGTGGCGGCGGGACCTGTTATGTTTATATTCCCGTTTTTCCAGAAGCATTTTGCAAGAGGTTTAACAATAGGTGCGGTAAAGGGTTAAAGAGAAAGGATGATTTTTAATGAGAAAATTGGGTAAGGTATTATCGCTTGTGTTGGCGGCGTCATGTGCAGCGTCAATTTTTACGGGTTGCGGCAGTAAAAAAGAAAACGGGGATAAAAAGGTTGTGTCGTGGTGGTATTGCGGAAACGGAATACAGGAGGATACAAAAAAAGTTCAGGACAAAATAAATGAAATGATTAAAAGCAAAGACGGACTTGAAAATGTTGAAATAGAACTGAAACCGTCTGTTTCCGAACAGTATGCCAATGATGTTTCACTTGCTATGGCAAGCGGCAAACAGATGGATATACTAAACACATTTCGTCTGAAATTTTCGGAACTTGTAAGAGATGGGATACTTGTCGATATAGATGAATATGTAAATGATATGCCGGAATTGAAAAAAGTGCTTCCCGAATGGCTGTGGGAAATGGGACAGATAGACGGAAAAACATATATGGTTCCGAATTATCAAAGAGCAACGAATATGAATTTTTATATAACGCCGAAAAAATATGCGGACGCATACGGTGACTTTGATAACCTCAGGAAGACTTTGGGAAATTCGGAAAGCGGACTTCAAGGCATTGCAGATGAAATCGAAAAGTATTTATTGAATGTACGCACAAACTTCGGGGCAACAAAATATACTGCAAGCATTGCAAATATGTATGCGTCAAATTTGGCTATCGGAGATTTCCATGATATTTTGGCAGATAACTTCGTTGTTTATAAAGGTACAAACAAAGTTGTACATAAAAATTTAACGGATAAGATGAAAGAGGCTTATGATATTTCGGCAAAATGGTTTGAAAAAGGCTATATACCGGAGGATTCGCTGACGCAGGCATCAAGCGATACCTACAGTGCAAATAAGATGCTTAATGATGTAAGCGTCATTGCAAGTACAAATAATCAAATAGGCGATGAACAGACTGTTTCGGAAGCATTTTCAAAAAGACTCGGTTTTGATTGCTATGCACTTCCGATTAAAAACAAATATTATGTATCAAACAGCTGGGCAGCGGGCGGTCACGGCATTACCGTAGGGTGCAAATATCCGAAAGAAGCAATGCGATTCTTAGAACTTATGTTTACGGAAGAGGGTAAAGACGTATATAATACCGTTGTGTACGGAATTGAAGGAGTGCATTACGAAAAAACAGGTGATGATACAATCAAAACATTTGAGTATGACGCAACGCAAGGCGGAGTAAGCACGAAATACGCAGCAATGAAATGGTGCATGGGAAATGCATTTAATGCTTATGATAATCAGGGCTGCGTTAAGAATGAAAAGCAGCTTTCAAAGGCACTTAATGAATCAAAAGATAATGTGGTATCAGACTTAATGGGATTTTATCCTGACGTAACAAAAATCAAAAATGAGCTTGCGCAGATAAAAGCTGTTGATGAGGAATACGGAAGTACGTTATATTCGGGAATTAAGAAATCGGAATGGAAAACGGTTTATGCCGAATATGAAAAGAAGCTGAAAGCGGCCGGACTTGAAAAAGTATTAAGCGAACTGCAAGGGCAGCTTGATGAATTTAATAAAAAATAAGATAATTAAACAGAAATTGCGCAGGGGCTGTAAAAAATTTTACAGTCCCTGCTTAGGATATGAACAATAGGGGAGAAAAACGATGAAAAAAGGAATCAGGGCACATGACATAAATTCCGACGGCATAGAAAGTATTATACAAACAAGCAAAAAAATGAAATTTGACTGTTTGCAATTAGTTTTGGAAAAAAGCATTGACGATTTCAAGTTCGGGAAATTTTCGGAAGAATATGCAACGGCGATTAAAAGAAAGCTCGGTGATGTTGATATTGCCGTATTGGGAAGCTATATCAATCCTTCACTGTCCGGTGATAAGCTTCAGGAAGAGATAAACAAATTCAAAGAAAAGATTAAATATGCAAGTGTATTAAAACCGATAACGGTAGCTACCGAAACGGGAGTATATGCAGGAGGAAACGACAGCGAAGAAGCCTACGTACATATACTGAAAGTATTTAAGGAGCTTGCGGCGGAGGCAGAGCGATATAATGTTTCGATAGGGATTGAGGGTGTTTGGTGTTTTGTTATTAATACGCCTCAAAAGATGTTTAGATTGATAAATGATTTAAGCTCGGATAAGGTCAATATTGTATTTGACCCTGTAAATTATATAAACATTGATAATTATAAAAATCAGGATGAGATTATAAATTATGCATTTGATAATTTTGCAGACAAAATTGCGGCGATACATGCAAAGGACTTTACGGTTGAAAACAACGAGGTAAAGTCGGCACCGATATGTGGCGGAATGTTAAATTGGAAATTAATTGTAAAAAATATGATTAAGTATAATGCCGATGTTCCGATAATTGCGGAGGGGTATGATGAAAAAAATGCGAAAATCGGATTGGATAAGATTGAAAAGATTCAATGTGAATTAATGAAAGGGGAATAAAATTATGTATACGGTTGATTTTGACAAAATGACTTTGAAAGAAAAGGTATTGCAAACTTTTGTGGTATCGATACGGGAAATTAATAAGCACGGCGGACCGCAGGAATTTTTTAAAAAATATAAGGTTGGCGGTATGTATTATTCAAAGTCACAGGACCCGAATATTGAAAACAGAACGGAAACAAGTCTGCCCACACATCCGAAACGCCTTGCGGAATGTAAAAGCTGCTCAACAATCCCGTTGTTGGTATGTGCAGACGGCGTTTGGCTTAACGGACAAACAATAGGAGCGGAGGCACGTTCTTTGGGCGGAACTCAAAGTGAAGATGACGCATATAATTATGGTAAAATTATAGGTATGCAAATGAATGAAAACGGAATTGACTGGGTTTTGGCACCGGCGATTGATATGTATTACAGCAGACTTATGATTATGGCTGCAACGAGTGATGACCCGGAAATAACGGCAAAACTGTATCGGAATGTAATAAGGGGAATACAGGATCAAGGAATATGTGCAACAGCAAAACATTTTCCGGGAATAGGAACGGCAACAAATGTTAATATGCACCTTGCACCGAGCGAAAATACATTGGAATTTGATGAATGGATGAAAAGCTACGGTTATACGTATAAAGAAATGTTTAAAGAAAATGTGTGTTCGGTAATGACAACACATATGACCTTGGCTTCATATGATAATGAAAAACATGGCGGATTTTATCCGATTGCCACATATTCCGAAAAGCTTACAAAAGGGCTGCTCAAAGGTGAAATGGGATTTAACGGTGCGGTTGTAACGGATGCGCTTATTATGGGAGGAATGGCAACGGGCGATTTGGTTGCGGAAACTGTTCAAGCGTTTAAGGCAGGGGCGGATTTACTGCTTTGGCCTCCGATTGAAGCGGCGGATGCGATTGTACAGGCAATAGAAAACGGACAGATTCCGATGAGCCGTCTTGAGGATGCGCTGGAGAGAATAAACAAACTTCGTGTTTTCCGTGATGATGCATTGGCGAAGAAAACGGCACAGAAGCCGGATGCTGAATTTGTAAATACGACGGCTGAAAATATTATCCGAAGAGGCGTATGCTTGCGCAGAAATGATATTGGATTAATTCCGATTAATGAAAAATGCAAAAAGTTTCTGATATTAGATGCAACGGATGACAGAACTTCGGCGGAAAACTTGTGCAAGGAGTTTATAAACAGAGGTTATGAGGCAGATATTGACAGAGTTATCTATGATACGGAATTTAGAGTATGTTGGCAGGATGACTTTGATAAATTACAAGAGAAATATGATATTGTAATATTTGCAATTAATGCTGAAATACGCAAGTGGGGAGAACCGATGATGCTTATTTGGGCATCTCATATGTTTGATAAAAACAAAAAAATTATTGTGAATTTTTCCTCGCCGTTTTATGCGGATATTATATTCCCGGAGGACCCGACAATCATTGACGCAAACAGTAGCGCCAATAAGGCTGCGATAGAAATGATTGCAGACGGAATCACAGGCAAAGCAAACTTTGAGGGAAAACCGGCAGTAAAGGATATACGTACAATAAAATAATATATTAACCCAAGCCTCGATTTCGGCAGAAATGCCTTAATCGGGGCTTTAAGTTTTTAATGCGAAAAATGTATATAAATGTAGAAAGGTAGGTGTCTACGATGGTAATTTCAGAAGATGAACAATTTTATTATACTCAAAAAACAAAATACAATCTGGTATGACTGCTCTTGATGTTGCATAAATAGTTCAGATATATGCGCGGAGAACAGCCGTGCATATGGAGTTGAACAGTGTGAAACGTATATTCTTTATTTCACATCGTATGGGGCGTACCAAGTCGAGAAAGACAGCGCATAAATGCAGCAGTGAATCCTCAGACGATGGCGGGGCAGGACTAATCCCATATCGCACAGCCAAAACCTTCACAATTTTTGTGAAATGTTTTGACTGTTTTTTATTACGCAAAAACTGCGAAATTTGTTGTCGTTCGCCGCCGTATCCATTTGAGTTTTGTCAAAAAAATTCAAATGAAAGGATATTAAAAAATGGACGGCAGCAATGATAAAAAGTATTATATTCATATCAATAAAAAGGTAAAAATCGAGGTTTCAAAGGAGCAATACATACAGCATCACAAAGAACGTGAACATCACAAATATCTGAAAAAAGAGGAGAGGAAGGTAACTATCATGTCTTATGAGGGACTGGGTGAGAACTTATCCCCAGAGGATATTATTTCGGATCGGAATGTTGACGTTGAAGAAAGCGCTATAAAAAATATTATGATTGAATCTTTGCATAATGCTATAAAAACTTTATCTGAAGAAGAATTTTTCTTAATAGACCGATTGATATACCAAGAAAAGAGCGAAAGAAAAGTCGCATCGGAAATCGGTATCAGTCATACGGCAGTCGGGAAAAGATGGGACAAGCTGCTCAGAAAGCTTCGAGATTTGTTAAATGAATAATTTATGAGAAATACCCTGTTTTATGACAGGGTTTTTTCTTGTGCCTCAAATTCCATATTTTTTTGGTTTCCATTTTAATAATTTATTCCTTATATATAAGTGAAAAGGTTTTTTATGCTGTTTTATTCTGCGCCGCTTGATCTGCGGCGGCTCAACAGAATAAAGCATAAATTTAAATACATAACAGCTGTCTATTGAGCGGGCTGCTGCAATCTGAAACGGAGTGTTTTCGGAATGCGGTCGGCTTTTTATGCCTGTTTTGCGGATATTCTTGAATTCCTCCGTTTTGAGAAATCAAAATTGGAGGAATTTTTTATGATGCCCGAAAAAAATCAGCCGTATATTTATATCCGTTCCACGAAAGAGAAAATTCCTGTGTCAATGAAGGAGTTTCGGGATTATTACAGGGATATTGACACTTACAGAAAAAAACAGCAGAGGCACGGAAGATGTGTGTGTCCGGTTAAAAAAAGACTTGAATGCGATATGGACTGCGCAACCTGTCCGTTTAGTCGGCCAGGTGATATGCGCTCTCTTGATACCCCATGCGCAGGTGTGGATGATGAGAAAATCACCTATGCAGAAACGGAGGCGGATCAAACAGCGCAGTTTGATGATGCAGTATTAGATAAAATCGTACTCGGACGGCTTTTTCAGCGTCTTACCGAGATTATGCCTCAAGCTGTTGAAATAGGAAAACTTAGGCTTCAAGGACTCAGTGAAGCGGAAATTTCAAAAGAAATCGGCACTCCGAGAACAACATATTCATATCGCCTCAAGAAAGCTGAAGAAATAATAAAAAAAGAATTTTCAGAATTTTTCTGATTTTTTTGACAAAACGAAAGCAATATGTCCGGCTTATATTGGAGAGGGCAAAAACGATATTGTCTTTTTCAGGGAGGTGAGAATATGCGGAGAGAAGATAAAACATCATCGGATAGAGAGTTTTTGGACATCCTTATTGATTTTATTATTGTGTCGGCAAATTTGGCAAAGAAGATCAATAAAGAAATGAAACACATGAAGGGAGTAAAGAATTATGGCTAAAAAGAAAGAATTATCCGAATGTATTGAAGAATTGAGAAAGGCAGCGTCTGTAATTTGCGAAGTTGCCGATCGGCTCGGTACACAATTTGCCGGCAGTGAATCAAAGGCTGACGGAACAGAAGAAAATACAGAAGCTGCGCCAAAGCTGACGTTAGAACAGGTACGTGCAGTGCTGGCAGAAAAAAGCGCAAACGGACACGGAGCTGAAATCCGTGAACTGTTCAAAAAGTACGGTCAGACAAAATTGAGCGAAATTGCCCCAAAAGACTATGCGGCATTGCTTGCGGATGCGGAGGCGATTGAATGAGCGAAAAGAAACATGCGGTTTTATCGGCATCAGCTTCACACCGATGGCTGAACTGCACCCCGTCGGCAAGGCTTGAGCTTGAATTTGAGAATAAAGAAACCGAAGCGGCAGCAGAAGGAACTGCTGCGCACGCTCTTTGTGAACATAAGCTCCGCAAGACTCTGAAAATGCGTTCAAAAAAGCCTGTATCGCAATATGACTCCGATGAAATGGATGAGTATACAGACGGCTATGTATCTTTTGTTCTTGAAACTTTGGCAGAAGCGAAAAAGATATGTTCCGACCCCGTAATACTTATTGAGCAAAGACTTGACTTCTCTCGGTTTATTCCCGGCGGTTTCGGTACCGGTGACTGCATTATCATTTCCGACAGAACTCTGCATATTATCGATTTCAAATATGGACAGGGTGTGCTTGTGGAAGCGGAGCGGAACCCGCAGATGATGCTGTATGCACTCGGAGCATTGGAGATATATGACGGTCTTTATGATATTGAGAATATTTCAATGACAATATATCAGCCCCGGCGTGAAAATATCAGTACATGGACAATTCCCGTTTCTGAGCTTCGTGCCTGGACGGATAACATTCTTGTTCCGAATGCTGAAAAAGCATATAAGGGCGAAGGCGAATACCATACGGGTTCTTGGTGTACTTTCTGCAAAGCGGCGGTTAAATGCCGCGCAAGAGCCGAAGAGAAACTTGCTCTTGCACAATATGAGTTCAAAAAACCTCCTCTTTTGTCGGATGACGAAATTGAGGATATCCTCTCAAAGCTTGAGGACCTTACAAAATGGGCAAATGAAATTACGGCATATGCACAGGATGCGGCGCTCAATCACGGTAAGGAATGGAGAGGTTTCAAGGTGGTCGAAGGACGCTCCAACAGAAAATACACAGATGAACACGCCGTTGCCGAAGCGGCCGGAGCCGCCGGTTATACCGACATATATAAACAAAGCCTTATCCCAATCACCGAAATGGAAAAACTTATGGGTAAAAAAGGCTTTGCGGAAATACTCGGCAGTTTGGTATATAAACCGCCGGGCAGACCGACGCTTGTGCCGGAGAGCGATAAAAGACCGGCAATAACGATAAACAATGCAAAAAACGAATTTAATGAAATTACGGAGGAGCGAAAAATATGAATAATCAGAATAACACAAAAGTTGTAACGGGCGTTGTAAGGCTTTCTTATGCGAATGTATGGGAGCCGAAATCCATTAACGGCGGTGCGGAAAAATACTCTGTTTCGCTTATTATTCCGAAATCGGATAAAAAGACAATTTCCGAAATTGAAAAAGCAATCGACAACGCAATAAAAGAAGGCGCATCAAAATTCGGCGGCAAGATTCCCAATAAGGCGGCTCTTAAACTTCCGCTCCGAGACGGCGATTTGGAGCGTGATGATGAGGCATACAAGGACAGTTTCTTTGTAAACGCAAACAGCACAACCGCACCGCAGATTGTAGACACTCGTGTTCAGCCGATACTCGACAGAAACGAAGTATACAGCGGTGTGTATGCCAGGGTTTCCGTCAACTTCTACGCATTTAATTCAAACGGAAATAAGGGTATCGCCTGCGGACTCGGCAATATTCAGAAGGTGCGTGACGGCGAACCGTTAAGCGGAAGAACTAATGCGGCAGATGATTTCACCACGCTTGAGGACGAGGATTTCCTTAATTAGACTGCAATTGCGGAAAGGAGCAATCATGAAAACGATAAGCATTGATATTGAAACATACTCCTCCGCCAATCTTGCCAAGTCGGGAGTGTATAAGTACAGCGAATCGGATGATTTTGAAATACTCCTTTTCGCATATTCCGTTGACGGCGGCGAGATAAAGGTTGTTGACTTGGCTATGGGCGAAAAAATCCCGATGTCTGTTCTCAAAGCACTTACGGATGACGATGTTATAAAATGGGCATTCAACGCACAGTTTGAACGCATCTGTCTTTCAAAATACATCGGTAAGCATATGACCGCAAAATCGTGGAGATGCACAATGGTATGGGCGGCAACGCTCGGACTCCCTCTCTCACTTGAGGGAGTCGGTGCAGTCCTCGGTCTTGAAAAACAGAAAATATCCGAGGGAAAGGAATTGATCCGTTACTTCTGTACTCCCGGCAGACTCCGTGATGGCACTGCCGTAAGACATTATCCGAGCGAAGCACCCGAGCGTTGGGAACGATTCAAAAAATACAATGTCCGCGATATAGAAGTTGAAATGTCCATACAAAAGAGACTTTCAAAATTTCCCGTGCCGGACAGTGAATGGCAAAATTACATTTTCGATCAGGAAATCAATGACCGCGGAATTATGCTTGATATGGATTTAGTGAAATCTGCAATTCAATGCGATAACGAAATGAGAGAGTCAAACCTGCAGACTGCCCGTAATCTCACGGGACTTGATAACCCAAATTCAACCGCACAGTTAAAGACTTGGCTTTCCGGGCAAGGTGTGGAAACTGACAGCTTGAGCAAGGATGCCGTTGAGACCTTGTTGGAATCAGCAACAGATGATGTCGCTGAAATCCTTACTTTGCGAAAACAGCTCGCCAAGAGCAGTGTCAAAAAATATACAGCAATGGTTAATGCCGTATGTTCGGACAATCGTGCAAGAGGACTCATTCAATTTTACGGTGCGAACCGCACGGGCAGATATGCCGGACGGCTCATACAGGTTCAAAATCTCCCGCAAAACCATCTGCCGGATTTGGAGCAGGCACGAACACTTGTTAAGAAAGGCTTTTATGCCGATATGGAAATGCTTTATGATTTCGTGCCGCTTGTATTGTCGGAGCTTATAAGAACAGCTTTTGTTCCGAAACCGGGATGCCGGTTCTATGTTGCGGATTTCTCCGCCATTGAGGCTCGTGTCATTGCATGGCTTGCGGGAGAGCACTGGAGGCAGGATGTGTTTGCCGACGGCGGTGATATTTATTGTGCATCGGCATCGCAGATGTTTCATGTACCCGTTGAGAAAAACGGTGTGAACGGACATCTCAGGCAGAAAGGCAAAATAGCCGAGCTTGCACTCGGTTACGGAGGCTCGGTCGGTGCGTTGAAAGCTATGGGTGCATTGCAGATGGGTATTAGCGAATCTGAACTTCAGCCGCTTGTAGATGCCTGGCGACAGGCAAACACCAAAATTGTGAGGCTTTGGTATGCGGTTGATTCCGCAATAAAGGAATGTATCAAGGAAAGACATGACACCAAAACTCACGGTATCGGCTTTTCTTTGCAAAGCGGTATTCTCTTTATTACACTCCCATCCGGCAGGAGACTTGCCTATGTAAAGCCGAGAATCGGTGAAAACCGCTTCGGCGGCGAGTCGGTCACATATGAAGGTGTCGGCGGCACGAAAAAATGGGAACGGCTCGAAAGTTATGGCGCAAAATTTGTTGAGAATATCGTACAGGCAACGGCACGAGATATTCTTGCCGAGGCTATGCACCGCTTAGATAATTACGGCTATGCGGTTGTCATGCACATACACGATGAAGCTGTTATTGAAGCGCCGCCTGGAACTTCGCTTGATGAAGTTTGCCGGGTTATGGGGCAAACACCCGAATGGGCAGACGGACTTTTGCTCCGTGCAGACGGATATGTCTGCGATTTTTACAGAAAGGACTGATTTGATGGGAATTAATTTATATAATGCCGAACGGTACTGCGACCCCACAGCATACGAAGCGCTCACAAGGGTTGAAACCGAAGAAAAGAAATCGGCATTCCGTCCCGTTGTTTATATATGCTCTCCGTATTCCGGCGATACGGAAGTAAATGTGCAAAATGCGAGAAAATATTGCAGATTTGCGGTTGACAGCGGATGTGTGCCGATAGCGCCGCATCTTCTGTTTCCGCAGTTTATGGCAGACGATAATCCGAGAGAGCGGAATCTTGCGATGTTTATGGATATTGTTATTTTATCGAAGTGCGCAGAGCTTTGGGCGTTCGGTGAAAATATATCGGACGGAATGAAGATTGAGATATCAAAGGCAAAACGGAAAGGTCAGCCTATACGATATTTTAACGATAATTGCGAGGAGGTACACAGATGAAGGAAATTAAAGCGATACAGACAGAGTATAACGGATATCTTTTTCGATCCCGGCTGGAGGCGCGTTGGGCAGTGTTCTTTGATGCTTGCGGTGCCAAATGGGAATATGAGCCGGAGGGTTATGATTTGGGAAACGGAATTTTATATCTTCCGGATTTCCTTTTGCATAATGTTGCAGGCAGAGCCGGCGGGGATTTGTTTGTAGAGGTTAAAGGTAATATGACGCATAAGGACTCAAAGAAAATTAAACGCTTTATAGAAATCGGAATGAAAAAACCAAATGAATACGGAAAATCCAAGACGGCTATTCTTTTAGTCGGCAATATCCCGGAAGGGGAAAAGATGGCTGATATAATAAATGATATAAGCTGTAAAGCGTATGATGACCACCAAGGTTTATCAATGTATAATTTTGAGTCAATAGATGGCGATTACTTTGGCGCTCATCCGGGAGTCAATAAAAACGGAAGATTTGAATTGTTCGGAGATGACTGCAATTATTTGTGCGATATAGATGCGGATAAAACGGAAAAAGCATACAAGCTTGCAAGGCAGGCAAGGTTTGAATACGGGGAGACACCGATGAAATGGAGGTTTAAATGATGCGTGATTTGGCAATTGCTTACGGAAACAGCAGACAGGCAAAAAGGTGGATAAACAAAACAATAAAATTTGAAGATTTGAAGGAACGTCTCAAGGTTCCTATACGCACAACGGAATCTGCCGAGGAATATGCAAAAATGAATAAGGCGCAAAAGGATGCGGCAAAGGACCACGGAGGATTTGTGGGAGGACATTTGAAGGGAGGCCGCAGAAAGGTTGATACTGTGGAACTTCGCTCAATGATTGCACTGGACGGAGACCGTATAGACAGTGATTTTCTTGAAAACTATGAAACCACGGTATCGTATGCCTCAGTGCTGTATACAACGCATAGCAGTACCGAAGAAAATCCGAGAGTAAGGCTGTTGTTTCCGCTTACAAGAGATATTACATCGGAAGAATTTGTTGCGGTATCCCGATATCTTGCGCAAGCACTGGGTATTGATTATTTTGACGAATGCTCATATCAGCCAAATCAGCTTATGTATTGGCCGTCAGTACCGCAAAACGGTGTATTCGTGTATAAAGAAACGGACGGAGAATGGGTCAATCCCGATACAATTCTTTCAGCACATCCCGAATGGACTGATCCGACAAGACTTCCAACATCGTCCCGTGAAAGCCACGCAAATATTATAGCCGGGAAAAAAGTTCAAGACCCGCTTGAAAAAGACGGCATAGTAGGTGTTTTTAACAGAGTGTATTATCCGATAGGAAAAGCGCTTGAAACATATCTTTCCGACATATATGAGCCGACAGTAAATGAAAACCGGTGGCACTTTATAGAATCTGCCAGTATGCCGGGTGTTGAGATAAAAGATGATAAATTTGTATACAGTCACCATGCTAAAGATCCAGCATATCTGCAATTGTGTAATGCCTTTGACATTGTTCGTATACATAAATTCGGTGGTATGGATGATAAGGAATCATATAGGGCAATGTGTGAGTTTGCTATGCAGCAGGATGATGTGAAATTGCAGACGGCAAACGAAAGATTAAATGCTGCCGCATCGGATTTTAATAATAGCGGTGACGAAAACTGGATGGCAAAGTTGAAGTATCAGCCAAAATCGGGCGTACTCGAAAACAGTGTGTATAATTTGAATCTTATTCTTAATAACGACCCGGACTTTGCAGGTTTTGCATATAACGAAATGGCAGACCGTATTCAGGTGACGGGTACACTGCCATGGGAACGTCCGGAAGGAAATAATTTTTGGAGAGATGCGGATACGGCACAGCTGCGTTCTGTTATAGACATACGCTATCTGCCGTTTTCTGCACGTAATTATGATATATCATTTACAAAAGTGGCGGATGACAGACATTTTCACCCGATACGAAACTATCTTGACTCTCTCCCGGAATGGGACGGAATAAAAAGAGTTGAGAGCTTGTTTATAAAATATCTCAAAGCCGATGATACGGAATATGTGCGTGAGGTTACGAGGAAAACATTTGCAGCTGCTGTGGCGCGCATTTATAATCCCGGCACAAAGTTCGACTGTGTACCGGTTTTGGACGGAGAACAGGGTATCGGGAAAAGTACCATTGTAAAAGACTTGGTACAGTCCGAATATTATTCCGAAACACTGTCACTCACTGATATGGACGATAAATCCGGCGCGGAGAAACTGCAGGGATTTTGGGTAGTGGAAATAGGCGAGCTTGCCGGCATGAAAAAAGCCGATATAGAAAAAGTCAAAGCATTTCTTTCGACATCTGATGATAAGTATCGGCCGTCATATGGTAAGGCGGTAGAAAGCCATCCAAGGCAGTGCATTATCATTGCAACGGTAAACGGTGAGAGAGGATACCTGCGCGACATAACCGGCAACCGCCGTTTTTGGATAATAAAAGTTCATCAGACAAAACAAAAAAAGGCGTGGAATTTTGATGATACTTTCAGAAATCAATTTTGGAGTGAGGCAAAAGAAATATGGAAGTCCGGGGAAAAGCTATACCTTGAAGGCGATGTGCTTGAAGAAGCTGAAAAAGCACAGCAGAGCGCTATGGAGCGTGATGAGCGTACCGGCATGATTGAGGAATACCTAAACGCATTACTGCCCGATGACTGGAGCAATATGGATGTGTTTGCGCGCAGAAATTATCTGAACGGATGTGAATTCGGCTCGCCGGAGCATAACGGCAGAAATACCCGTACTGAGGTAAGCAATGCCGAAATATGGTGTGAGTGTTTCGGTAAAAATCTGCAGGAGCTGAAACCTTCCGACAGCTATGCCATAGCGGCAATCATGGCGCAAATACCCGGCTGGGAGCGCACATCAAGCACGAGGCGGCAGCCGATATATGGCAAACAACGAATATACCAAATGAAAGGATAACGGAACAGGAAAGTGCCACAACCACAACTTTTTCCCTTATATTCAAAACAGTTTTTATTAACACATAAAACATATACCCTGTGCATACACGCACGCGTAATAAATATATAGGGAAATAGTTGTGGACTTGTGGTCTTGTTCCCGGTAAAAAATAATGATAGTTGAAAAAAACATCGAACAAAAACTTGTGAAAGCAGTAAAGAATTCCGGTGGTCTTGCGGTGAAATTTGTAAGTCCCGGATTAAATGGCGTTCCTGACAGAATAATCCTTATGCCGGGAGGAATTATGGCATTTGCCGAGATAAAATCACCCAAAAAGAAAATGCGTCCTTTGCAGGTAAAGCGTAAAAGACAACTGGAAATGTTGGGATTTAAAGTGTACTGCATAGACAATGCAGAGTGTATCGGAGGGATACTTGATGAAATATATACCACATGATTATCAGAAATACGCATCGGAATTTATAGAAAAACATATGACGACGGCTGTGTTTCTTGATATGGGTCTCGGAAAAACAATTATAACTCTTTCTGCCGTTAACAATCTCTGTCTCGATACATTTGAGGTGCAGAAGGTTTTGGTTATTGCGCCTCTGCGTGTTGCAAGAGATACATGGAAAGCGGAAATCGAAAAATGGGAGCATTTGAAACACTTAAAATACTCTGTTGCAATCGGAAC
>CAKVOK010000025.1 GCA_934792465.1 uncultured Clostridia bacterium
GTGCTGTACCTTTTGTACCGCCCCGAACAAAAAGCGGTGCTATGGGCAATTTTATTCAAACTTTTACCTCTTTTTTAATTTTCTCCGCCATTTGTTCAGCCGAAAGTCCGAAATCTTTGCGGATATTTTTCTCATCGCCGTGCGGCACGGGTACATTCGGATATGCAAAGCTTATTACATGACTTTCCAGAATATTGCCTATTTTCTCGCCAAGAACGCATACGCTTTCTTCCATAACCGCATTTATTCTGCATTTATTCTGTTTTATATATTTGCCGTTTAACGGTGCGGCAAATCTTAAATCTATTATTTTTACGCTTATACCGTCCGATTGCAGCGATTCACGCACTTCAAACGCTGCGCCGACTGCACTTCCCAAAGCATAAACCGTCACGTCCGTTCCGTCCGCAACACATTCTGCTCCGTTTTCAATATCTGTATGATGCTCAATCTGCGCCTGATGCTTCCCTCTCGGATAGCGTATCGCAACAGGCCCGCTGCATTTATTCACCGCATAATCGAGCATATTCTCCAATTCCTCAAAATTTGACGGTGCAAGAAGAGTCATACCCGGCATATTGTGCAGAAAAGATATATCATACAAGCCGTGATGCGTTTCTCCGTCACCGCAGGTAAGCCCTGCCCTGTCAACTCCGAACACAACATGAAGATTCTGCAATGCTATATCGTGCAAAAGCTGGTCGTATGCTCTTTGGAGGAAGCTTGAATAAACCGCAAAAACCGGTATATATCCCATTTTTGCAAATCCTCCCGCCATTGTAACAGCGTGCTGTTCCGCAATTCCGACATCAAAAAACCGCTGCGGAAATTCCGCCGCAAACGCTCCGAGTCCGGTGCTTTCCGGCATTGCCGCCGTTATTGCCGTAATCTTCGGATTTTCTCTCGCCAGTTTCAGAAGCCTCTCACCGAAAACTGCCGAATAATCATTTGCCATAGGCTCGATAACACCTTCGCTGATGCGGAAATTTCCAACTCCGTGATACTTGCACGGGTCTTTTTCCGCCGGCATATACCCCTTGCCTTTTCTCGTTATAACGTGAATTATGACATTATCCGGAAGATTTTTTATCTGCTTTAATGATTTCACGAGTTTTTCAACATCATGCCCGTCATACGGACCGAGGTATTTAAACCCTATTTCCTCAAATATAGAATTGGGTATTACCGTATGTTTTATCGAATTTTTAATTTTTTTCACAGCCGACCGAACAAGAGGATATGTTTTTAATCTGTCCGAAACCTTAAGCTTCAGACTGTTATATTTCCCCGTCGAGCGCAGCGTACTCAAATGCGTTGCTATTCCGCCGACATTTGCGCCTATCGACATCTCATTATCATTTAGGATAACTATAAGTCCGCTTTCCTTGTCCTGTCCTGCATCACAAAGTGCCTCATATGCCATGCCGCCCGTAAGAGCACCATCGCCTATCACGGCAATTGCACGGTTCTTGCTGCCCTCAAGCCGCATTGCCCGTGCCATTCCGAGTGCCGCCGAAACCGATGTGCTGCTATGCCCCGTATTAAACACGTCATGCTCGCTCTCCGACGATTTTGGGAAACCCGACATTCCGCCGTATTTTCTTAGCGTTTCAAATTTATCCAATCTGCCTGTGATTATCTTATGCACGTAGGACTGATGTCCTACGTCCCACACAATCTTGTCTTTCGGCGAATCGAAAACATAATGCAATGCAACCGCTATTTCCACAATACCGAGATTTGAAGCGAGATGTCCTCCTGTTTTAGAAACGCTCGAAACCAAAAATCGCCTTACCTCATCGGCATATAGGGCAAGCTGAGGTATACTCAGCTTTTTCAAATCCTCAGGACTTTTTATCTGTTGCAGCAAGCTCATATCGCCAAAACCTTTCCGCCCCTACCGGGCTGATAAAATATTTCTATATATATTATATCAAATTTTCACTGTCTTGTAAAGAAGTTTGACTAAATTTCACGATTTTTATAAAAAAATATTGTCGAATGACAAAAGAGGGCGTTGCAAAACAATTTCGTTTTGCAATACCCTCTTTGGGGGCTTTAGAAAAATATTGCTTTATGCGGTCTGTGCATTTTGCTAAAGCCCCGTTTTGTTATTCCAGATTTAATGTACTCTCTTTGCACAGCGGTTTCATGTTTTCCGCACTTTCCGCAAGCATAATTTTAGCATTTTTTGCGCCGGACGGATTTATCGGAAGCGTAAACGTGCCGTTTCCCAATGTTTCCGCCGTTATGTTTTTAATCTCTATATCCGTAAGCTTGCCCGATGCGTCGTATACCGCCGCTGTAACAGAAGCTTTTTCCGTATTCGGCGGCAGCATAAGCGAAACCGTAACGCAGTCTATGCCTTTTTTCACTTCCGCTATTTTCGCCTTGTCGCATACGGTTATTGTTACGATTTTTTCAAGCTTATAGCCATACATATCCACCTGCGCCCTTGCCGTATATATTCCCTCCGGCAATCCGGGTTCTATATCAAACTTACGTGTTTCGCCGTTCCACCTGATTTTTTCGTTGTCGCTCACTCCGTTCCACTCATACTCGCCGCTGACATCTTTCTCCGAAGCCTCCGGATCGTATCTCGGCTTTTCGAACAGCAAAAACGATTCTGTAGAAACTGCGGTATAATTCCGGTTCAGTGCAAGCAGTTCCTGCCCTTTGATATACTCACGTTTCTGATATATATACACGTCTCCCGCTCTGCTTTCTCCGACTGCGTTCACCGCAGTAACATAAAATCTAAGCGAATTGTTTTCCATAACTTCCGGCATGGTTTCAAACCTATACGAGGTCTGTTCCGCTCCGAGTTCCGCAAGCTGTTCCTCTTCGGAACCGTAGCCCTCCTGATACGACAGAATATATTTAAGTATTTCGCTTCCGCCGTTATCCGCAACATTCCATTCAACATCTATATAGTTGTCGCCGACAACTGCTTCAACAAGCGGTTCTGACGGCGGGTCGGGTATATCCGCAGACGGTGTTACCGTGAGGTATGTTACTGTGTGCGCCCACCAGCCATTGATATGCTCATTGTCATAACCCAACGCTACTGTATACGTTTTCCCGTTTTCAAAACCATTTAGACGGTATCCGCTTGAGAAAGTCCACCAACGACCTCCCTCAACACTATACTGCATACCGTATCTGTCATCCTGATTTTCCGCATAAAATGCCATTCCTCCCCTTCTCGGTTCAACACGAGCATTTTTCAGCGGTTTCGCCGCTTCTTCTGACGGAGTTCTTGACACTTTTAATTCAGGTCCGGGACCTTCATCATTATACGGTCGGATATACATATCGTATTCCGTGCCGTTCGTAAGTCCCGTAACCACATAATGCAGACATTCACCGAATTTAACAGTTTCAATCTTCTGCCACTCACCGTTGCCAAGCTTAAATTCATAGCCTGTCGGCACATTTTCTATTTCCGGATACCAGCCTATATCAACCTGTTCATAACCTATATATGTGTTACCATAACTTAAAGACGGTTTTGCAAGATTGGAGGGCGGCGTTGCCTTTATAATTGCATTGTCGCCGGCACCTACCGAATTAACGGCACGCACGGCAAAAGTATGCTCCAAATTTGTCGTAAGCTCATTAAACGTATATTCCTTTGCAGTTCCGACATTGACCCACGTTTTTCCTCCGTCTTTTGAAGCTTCATACCTTGTTATGCCGTTCTGATACAGCGGTATATCCCATTTCAGCACAGCCGTTCTGTAGCTTGTTTCGACAGTCAGATTATTCGGTCTTGACGGCGCTGCGGACGTTACGTTCGGCGTTGCCTTGAAACTCACTGCTTCCGACTCCTTGACATAATTAAATGCCGTTATCCTGAACCCGTATTCGACGCCGTTTTCAAGCTGCTTTTCTGTTCCTATACTGTATTTTTCAAATGTAAACTGCCGTTCACTTGTTTTTATGGTATACTCACTGTGATTCGGCAATTCTAAATATACAAAATAAGATTTATCGAGCACTTCGGGTGCAAGCTCCGTTTCACCCCAGTAGTCCGGTTCGTCCCATGTTATATGAATCTTTTTATCATCGGGATAGAATTTTACGTTTCTTACCTTGTTCGGCGGCTGCGGCGGCGATGCGATAACGATATTGCCCCATGCCGCTTCTCCGATACCGCAAGTGTTTACGGCTTTCAGACCTATTCCGTATGTGCTGCCGACCTCAAGCTCATCGGGAATACTAAATGTAACATAGCCGCTTTGTGTGCGGTTTCCCGTGCTTTTCCATATCTGCTCTCCGTTTTCGTCCAGATAATTCATGTGGTCTTTTACGGTATACAGATAATCTGTTATCTGTGCACCGCCGTCGTCCTCCGGCGCTTTTGCGTCATTTATCGTTATCGGATTTGTAACCAGCGGGAAAATATTCATATTCGGTTTTCCCGGAAGTCCCGGTTCTGTAACCGTGCATGAAAGCAGCACGCTTGCAACGACATCGCCGTTTGTAATCGTCAGCGTATCGGTATACGTACCCATCATAAGCGCATTTTTCGGTTTTACGCTTACCGTTTCCGAACCTCCTGCGGAGATTGAACCCGGCAAAGCCTTTGATACTTCAAAAGCACTGTCCTCACTGAGTACGGTTGTAATATTGCTCATTGCCGACGTATTAATATTTGTTACGGTTATCTCCTGCGATTCCTTTACCAGCTTTCCTGCGTAATCCTGGCGCATTGAGCCGAAATCAATTGCGCTTTTATCCGTTTTGAGCCATTTCGGCGAAACGTATTCCGTTACCGTTATTGTAAACGTATCCGACAGAACTCCGCCGATGTTCAGCCGTACATCATATGTTCCGGGCTGCACGTTCCCGTTTATTGATACGCCGAACGGGAATGCGTTGCCCGTTCCTACGTTTCCGCTTGTTTCAAGCGTCATACCGAGCGGTGCGCCTTCGAGCGACGTATGGCTTTCTCTTGAAACACCCTCCGCCTTAACGCTGAAGCTTGCCGTGCTCTTATATCCCGGTGTTGACGGTCCTACCTGCTGTACCGTTGCGCTTGACGGCGATACCGTAACGCTTGTGGGAATAACGCCCTCCGGCTGTGTAACGCCCGATGTTATATACGTTATAACAGGAAATTCCTGAGTGCGTACATCTTCCGATTTACTCGGATTGCTGTTGTAGACATAGCGCATAAGGCGCCAGTTAAAATCAGCCTTTTTAAGTCCGCTTCCGCTCACGTTCATTCCGTCATTCTGACCGAATACCGTTCCCTCAAAGCTTGTGCCTACGGCATTCGCCGTAATCTTTCCGCTTTCATGAGCCTTTTCCGATATGCTTCCTGCCGTAATTTTAACACCCATATTTGCCAGTCCGAAAATATCGTCGGCTTCGCTCTCATATCCTCCGCCGATTTTTGCCGTAACCTCACTTCCCGTAGACGTAACCGAAGTTGTTTCCTCCGTTATATCCATTGCAAGCGTCTGACTTCCGGCATTGGACGGGAATGCCGCGGCATTCGGATATGTCATTATGCTGTTTCTTACAATATTAAAATTATCTATTTCTGCGTGCGGATATGTTTCCGGTTTGCCGACCTTGTGCGTAAACACATCTTCAAGCCTCGGCAATGCCGTATTCGCATACGGAATAAGTTCGAGATAATCTTCATAATTAAGGCTTGCAATTTTCACCGAACTTGTTCCGCCTCTCGGTACATAAACTATATACGGCGTCGTCTTTACGGTGCCGTCCGCTCCGGGATAATACGCAGTATATTCATACGCATCATATCCGACAGTCGAAAGCACGACTGTATCTTCTCCGCCGGACGTTGCGAAGCTTTGGGTATACGACACTTCAATATTTTTCTCATTTTCCAGTGTTGAGTGGCGCATTGCTTCGCCCTCGTACTCAAAGACTCCCGAACAATCCAGTGCTCCGCCTTTTATCTCTGTAGAAACATAAGCTCCCGCTCCGACCGTGAATGAATTTGATTGTCCTGTTGACGATGATATTGTTTTTCCGTATGTCGTCTGACTGTTTGTATAGTTTTCACTGGGCAGAGCCCCGAAATACGGCGGTGAAGCCAGCGCAGCAACAATTACGGGGTCCGACCAGAAAAACTTGTGCCGGTTATATTTTAAATATATTGAATCGTTATCGGTATCGGGCATTGCAATTAGCGTTCCGTAACCGTTATCCCGGCATAATACGGCATTGGAATTATTAACGGGATATTCCTTACCTCTGCTGTTCAGAAAATACGTTTTTACCCCGTTGCCTGTCCTTGCAAGAACAAGTGCTGCGTCTTCCTCTTTCGACACGGCAGCTGTTCTGATGTCCATAACGTCGATTCCGTTATTATATCTGATACATTCTGTTTCCTTATATCCGAAAATAGTTTCTTTATCAGCTGTTCCCCATACTCCCGTATACGAACCGTTATCTTTCGTATCGTATCTGTATGTATCGCCATTGGCATAGCGCACAAACGAAATATATTTTTGGTCAACGATAAGCGTACCCGATGATACATAACCGCTTTTTCCGTTCGACAATGCGAAATCATCTTTCAATACACCTATTCGGATAGGTGCGCAATCCTCAGGCTTTGTCTTATACACATACTCCGTTTCGCCGGTGTCCAACCTCGGTTCAACCCAGCCGTGATGATATATTCCGCCCTTATACACGCATGACGAAACAAATCCGTCCGTTTCTTTGTTATAATCAAAGGCATATACATAAAATTCCGGTGTATATGATGTATTATTTACGCTCTGTCCGGCATAATTATTTATTGTCTTTTTCATTGACATAAATATTGTCGGTCTGCCCGTTCCGTCAATATCTGCGGTTGTAACGTCAAATCCGGCTGCGTCGCCTTCTTTGAAGTTAAAATACAAATCCTGAATTATCGTGCCGCTCATATACTGCCGTATGTGCTTTTTATTCGCATAGATAGTATCAAGCATCGGCGTTCCTTTTATAATATAAAGCGCATAATGGTTGTTTACATATCCGCTCGAATACCTTGCGCTCGTTGTTGATATTGCCGTAATTAAATCATCATATCCGTCGCCGTCCACATCAGCCGCCGCCATTGAAGAAACAACTCCGGGCGCACCGATATAACATTCATATTTATATGTATCCAATCCGTTGTACGGTTCGACAGGGTTTTCACACCAGCCTGTTTTTTCGGAGGTTTCGTGATTTTCTTCAAGATACCATATGTAGCTTCCTCCGTAGTTATCAAAGCCGTAGTCGCCGGATTGTTTGTCTGTGTAACCGCTTGTCGGCGATGTTGTCACTATTTCATCATATCCGTCACCGTTCAGGTCGGCGCATACAATGCTTATTGAATTGCTCCATTTAAAAGAATCAAAAAATAAAGATTCATCTATTCCGCTGCTTCCCTCATAAAGAACGGCAATCGGTTCTATCTCAGCCGAAAAATCAGCCTTTGCGGTACAAAGAAGCAGAAGCGGTCTTCCGTCTTTTGTCTTAGCGCCGACAATTACGGCAAGCTCGTCTTTTTTCCCGTTGCCGTTGAAATTTCCCTCATACGATTTCAGAAGCTGTATTTCAGATGAAATATTCAATGTACGGCTTCCGACCGTTATCTCTCCCGCTTTAATGCGAGGATAGACGCTTTTTTCCTTATGAGAAAGCGAAAGCTCGTCAGCATCGTTATTTTCCCCGTATATATAAGTTTTACCTTTGTACGCCGTCAACGGCTCTCTTCTGTCAGAAAGCATTGTACCGCTGCGATACGGCAAATCATCTTTCTTTTCATCGGGGTTTTCTTCATTTATATCCGAGAAAATATTACGCAGTACGTCAACTCCGCCTCCCGATTCCTCCGCATTTACGCAAAGCGTATACGGCATTATCCCCACAAAAAATGCCATTGTAACAAGCCACACCGCAATCCTTTTCAATTTCATATCTTTCCCTCCTCCGAATACATGTTTTCTTTGGGTGTAAGCGCAATATTCATAAGTTCGCTCGCTCCTATGCAAAGCTCATCCCCGAACACAACACCGTTGCCGTCCTTTGAAATTTCAACCGCATTAAATTTTTCCTGCTGTCTCAATCCGCAAAATCGTATCGTGTCAAGCAATCCCGAAAAATTTATTTCCAGTTTCGCTCCGCTGCAAAATTCGAGATACAGTCTGTGCTGCGGCAGCGGTTTTGCCGTTGTTATCATCATATGCGTTCCCCCTCTCGTTCAAATTATCTGTTTATATATTATCATATAATTTACTTTTTGTATATTGGCCGGTGGCCAATTTTTTTCAATTGCAACAAATAAAAAAAACGAAATGCAGCCGACTTTTGACTGCATTTCGTCATTTAACCATTATAATTATGTATCATTTCCATAAGCTTGGAAACAATCTCATTTTCTTTTACTTTGCCGATTATCTCGCCTTTTTTGAACAGCAATCCCTCACCTTTTCCGCAGGCAACTCCCAAATCGGCTTCTCTCGCTTCGCCCGGTCCGTTCACGGCGCAGCCCATGACCGCAACCGTGATATTTTTATTTATGTCTGCGGTTTTCTCCGCTATCTCATCAGCAATTTCCGCAAGGTTTACTCTTGTTCTTCCGCAAGTCGGGCATGATATTATTTCAACGCCTTTTTCCGCAAGTCCGAGAGATTTTAAAATTTCCCGGCCGACTTTCACTTCCTCAATCGGCGAGCCCGTGAGCGAAACACGTATTGTATCGCCTATTCCCATAGCCAAAATTGAGCCTATACCGACGGAGGATTTTACCGTACCCTTGAATCGGCTGCCCGATTCCGTTATACCTACATGAAGCGGATAATCATACTTTGACGAGAACAGCTTATATGCTTCAATTGTTTTGCTGACATCGGAGGTTTTGAGCGATACGGCAATATCCCCGAAGTCGCAGTCCTCCAGCATTTTTATATGTTTTCCGGCGCTCTCGACTATAGCTTCTGCCGTCGGAGATTTATATTTTGCAAGCAATTCTTTGTCGAGCGAGCCGCCGTTTACACCTATACGAATCGGCACATTGCGCTCCTTTGCTGCGGAAGCAACCGCCGCAACCCTATCCGCTCCGCCTATATTCCCCGGATTGAGCCGTATCTTATCCGCTCCGTTCTTTATACTCTCCAGTGCAAGGCGATAATCAAAATGAATATCTGCAACAATAGGTATTCTAATCTGTTTTTTTATTTCTTTTATTGCCTGTGCGGCTTCCATATCCGGAACGGCAACACGTATTATATCGCAGCCGGCGACTTCAAGTGCTTTTATCTGTGCGACAGTCGCAGCAACATCGCCGGTTTTGGTATTTGTCATGCTCTGCACCGTTATTCTTGCTCCGCCGCCTATAGGTATTCCGCCGACGTTTATCTGTTTGGTTTTCTTCATAATTTACGACCAGTGACTCCTTTCACGTTAGCCTTTCGGCATAAACAGCTTATATATATCGCTTGACGTTACAAAAATCATCAACACTATAAGCAGCATAAAACCTATCATATGAATCATTCCCTCTTTTTCCGGAGGAAGCTTTTTTCTTGTAATCATTTCAATTAAAAGGAAGAATATTCTGCCGCCGTCGAGTGCCGGGAACGGTATCAGATTGAACACACCGACATTCACGGCAAGCAGTGCAAATATCTGCGCAAGGCTGAAAAATCCGCTTTTCGCCGCAGAACCTATTACTTTTCCCGTGCCTATAGGTCCTGACATTTCGGTCATTGAAACTCCGCCCGTTACAAGCATCATAAACGAATATATGACAACCTTTATAATAAACACTGTTTGAGCAAACGAAAGCTTTATTGCCGCCGGAAGCGTCATATCTTTCTGCGCCACCTGAAAGCCGAGCACATATCTGCCGTCATACTTAACCGGCGTTATCTTAAGGTCAACCGCCCTGCCGTCACGTTCAACCGTAACGTCAAGCTCCTGCGAGGCTTTTGTCATAGACATAACAAAAGAAAAATCATTAAAATTCCATACACGTTTACCATTCACCGCTTTTATTTCGTCACCCACCTCCATAACATACTTTGCGGGCGCATTCGGAATATCATCGGTGAATTTTGCTACTTCAAGGCTGTTGTATTTCGGCATACTCATGTATATAAACAAGAATACCAAAAGACCCGTAACAAGGTTAAATACAGCTCCTGCAGCCATTACCACAAGCCGTTTCCAAGCCGGTTTATTATTAAGCGACCTCGGGTCGTCGGAATCCTCATCCTCCCCCTCCAGTTTAACGAATCCGCCGAACGGGATAGCCCTCAAAACATACAGCGTTTCCTTGCCCTGTTTTTTGAAAATTGCAGGACCGAATCCTATCGAAAATTCATGCACAAGAACGCCGACGGATTTTGCGGCAATAAAATGCCCGAATTCGTGCGTTATTATTATAATCATGAACACCAATACAGTCAATATTACAGTAACCACATTCTACCTCCCGTTATTTCTGACCTCTCGGTCTGTTTCTATCAAATCTTCAAGTGACGGATTTTTTATAACATTATGTTCCGTCATTGCTTTCTCCACAATTTCGCTTATTTCGCCGAACTTAATTTCTTCATTCAAATATTTTGCAACTGCGATTTCGTTTACCGCATTCATCACGCACGGCATACTTCCGCCTGTTTTCATGGCTTCAAATGCCAGTCTTAAACACGGAAAACTTTCCAAATCCGGCTTTTCAAATGTCAGACTTTGAACTTCAAACAAATCAAGCTCTTCCATACCGCAGTAGCGGCGTTTCGGATATTGCAGCGCATACGCTATAGGAAGCTTCATATCCGGTACGGAAAGCTGCGCTATGACTGCGTTGTCCTCAAACTGCACCATAGAATGAACTATGCTCTGCCGATGTACCATTACGCATATATCTTCGGGTTTTACGCCGAACAGCCAAGACGCCTCTATAACTTCAAGCCCTTTGTTCATCATGCTTGCGCTGTCTACCGTAACCTTTGCGCCCATATTCCAGTTAGGGTGTTTTAGCGTACTGCTCACCGGCGCATTATAAATTTCATCTCTCGTTTTTCCGAAAAACGGACCGCCGGAAGCCGTAAGCAATATTTTCTTTATCGTATTCGGATAACCCTGCAAAGACTGGAACACAGCCGAGTGTTCGCTGTCTACAGGTAAAATTTTCACGTTATTTTCCTTCGCCAGCGGCATTATCACGCTGCCCGCCGCAACAAGCGTTTCTTTATTCGCAAGCGCTATATTTTTTCCCGCTTTGATAGCCTGTTCCGTAGGCAGAAGTCCGCTTATTCCGACAACCGAAGTAACTACCGTATCGGCTCTCGTATCGGCGGCACATTCTATTATGCCTTTCTCTCCGCCAAGCACTTTTATATCGGTATCGGCAAGACTTATTTTCAATTTTTCTGCCGCTTCCGTGTTTCGCATCGCTATTTTTTCGGGTTTATACTTTCTTGCCTGACGTTCCATAAGCTCCGCATTATTGTTCGCTGTCAATGCACATACTTTTATATCATCATTTAAATCGACAACTTCAAGTGTTTGCGTTCCTATCGAACCGGTCGAACCGATTATAGATATATTATTCATCTTTACCTCCAAAACTTCAAAGGGGCGCAGTTTCACACCTTGCACCCCCTCTTATCTTTAATGTATTATCGGTAAAATCATATCCAGAAAATATACTGTCGGCGCAACAAATAAAATGCTGTCGAACCTATCCAGTACACCGCCATGTCCCGGCATAATCTTACCGTAGTCCTTAATATTCAGCTCACGCTTTACGAGCGATGCCGACAAATCGCCTATTTCGCCGACAACAGCGGCTATTACAACGTCAACGATTATATTTACCGTATTCAGCTGTATTCCGCCGTAAGCACTTTGCATTATATATTTATAAATAAATATTGCAATAACCGAAAACACAACGCCGCCGGCAGAGCCTTCAATTGTTTTTTTCGGACTGAGTTCCGGTGCAAGCTTATGCTTTCCTATCGCCCTGCCCACAAAATATGCGCCGCTGTCAGTAATAAATGCCGCTATCAACACGAAAAACAACATTCCGAGTCCGTATTCCCGGCGCAGCATACTCTCTAAATAATGAAATCCGAACGATATATAAAGTGCCGAAAACAGTGCCGTACAAATCGTATTAAACTTTATTTCCTTATGCTTAAACACCGCCGCCGCAAAAAACAACATAACAGCAATGCTTACCGCAATTTCCGTATGCGTTCCGTCAAAAATAACCGCAAGCGTCATCAATATTCCCACAGCGCAAAGTGATTTATGCTTTACAATGCCGAGAGGTTTATACATTTCGTGCAATGCAATCAGCGCCAGAATTGCAATAACATAGATTGCAATTTTTATATTCATTACGCAGTTCACATAAAGCACCGCAAAAAGCAGCATAATAGCCACCGCCGCACTTATCAATCTTTCAGCCATCGCCTTTTCTCCTTAAGCAAGTGCGATAACCGCACTATGTAGTCTAAATACCGCCGAACCTGCGGTTTCTCTTCTGAAAATCAAAAATTGCTCTATCCATATCCCTCGGTGTGAAATCCGGCCAGCAAAGCTTATCAAACCAAAACTCGCTGTACGCCGCCTGCCACAGCATAAAGTTGCTCAGTCGCTGCTCTCCGCTCGGTCTTATTATTATATCCGGAGGTTCTATCCCTCCGGTATACAAATTATCATCAATAAGCTGCTGTGTTATTTCGAGATTTTCACCGTTTTTGATTCTGTCCGCAATTTTTTTCACCGCTGCGGTAATTTCTTCTCTGCCGCCGTAGTTCACGGCAAGGTTGAGTATCATGCCTTTATTGTCTTTCGTCATTTCCTCAACCTCTGCCATTTTTTCCTGTATATCTTTTCTCAGCGGCTCACGGTTGCCTATTATCCTTACTTTATTATCCCTGCCGGCGAGTTTTTTATCCGCATCACAGAGATAATCGTACAGCAAATCCATAAGTGCGTCAACTTCCTCTTTCGGACGTTTCCAGTTTTCTGTCGAAAACGCATATGCAGTCAGCACCTTTATACCTATATTACTGCAATAATCAGCTACCTCACGCAATGTTTCCGCACCTGCGGCATGACCGGCTTTTCTGTCCAGTCCCTTGGATTTCGCCCATCTGCCGTTGCCGTCCATTATTATGGCTATATGCTTCGGCAGATTATTTTTATCAATCTCAACCTTTTTTATGAACAGCTGACGCCAACCTGAATGGATACGTTTTAAAAACGATAAATTCTTCATATCGCCATTAATTCTTTTTCTTTTGCATCAAGAAGTGCATCAACCTTTTTAACGTATTTGTCCGTTAAATCCTGCACATCTTTTTCTGCTGCCTTAATATCGTCTTCCGTGATTTCGTTATTCTTTTTCATTGTTTTGAAAATATCCATTCCGTCACGTCTGATATTTCTTACGGCAACTTTTCCGGTTTCTGCCATTTTTTTAATGTCTTTTACAAGCTCTTTTCTTCTTTCTTCCGTCAGCGGCGGGAAATTAAGCCTTATTACCTTACCGTCGTTATTCGGGTTAATACCCAAATCGGACATATTTATAGCCTTTTCTATATCTTTAAGTACGTTCATATCCCACGGCTGTATCACAATCATATGAGCCTCCGGAACGGAAACGCTTGCCATTTGAGTTATGGGAGTAGGGGTTCCGTAGTATTCTACCTTTACCGAATCAAGGACAGCCGGATTGGCTCTGCCGGCTCTTACCGTAGCAAACTCGTTCACCAAAGAGTTTATTGATTTTTCCATTTTTGCTTCAATTTCTTTAAGTTTTTCTTTCATGTTTGTTACCTCCTGTTATTTAACTATTGTACCGATTTCCTCACCCATTACGGCCTTTAATATATTTTCCGGGTCGTCAAGTCCGAATACACGTATCGGAATATTATTATCCATGCAAAGACTTGTTGCCGTAGAATCCATAACGCCGAGTCCCTGGTTCAAAACATCTATATATTTAAGTGTTGTATATCTTTTTGCATTCGGATTTACATTCGGGTCGCTGTCATATACCGCATCTACCTTTTTGGCAAGTAAAATAACTTCCGCATTCACTTCCGCCGCTCTCAAAGCCGCAGCCGTATCCGTTGAGAAGAAAGGATTTCCTGTTCCGCAGCCGAAAATAACCACTCTGCCTTTTCTCAAATGGCTTTCCGCTCTGCCTCTTATATAAGGCTCTGCAATCTGGCGCATTTCTATTGCCGTCTGCACTCTCGTAGGGACGCCGGAACGCTCCAGTGCGTCCTGCATTGCAAGCGCATTCATAACCGTTGAAAGCATACCCATATGGTCCGCTCTTGTTCTTTCCATATTCGTGCCCTCTCTGCCTCTCCAGAAGTTACCTCCGCCAACAACCATTGCAACTTCAACGCCGAGGTTTGTTACTTTTTTTATAACCTGCGATATTTCTTCCAAAACTTTCTGATTAAGTCCGAAACCTTTTTTGCCGGCAAGTGCCTCACCGCTTAATTTGAGCAATACTCTTTTGTATTTTGGCTGCATATAAATAATCTCCATTCTATATAAATATATCGTTCTATTCCCGTTTTAATGCAAAAAAACTTTATTTTTAAAAAAGAGGAACACAGGTTCTGCGTCCCTCTTTGATTTTACTCAGCCGATTTGCCTGCCATTTTTTCAACTTCAGCCGCAAAGTCATCTTCACGTTTTTCAAGACCTTCACCTTTTTCAAAACGTACATATTCTTTGATTTCGATTTTTCCGCCGATTTCTTTACCTTTTTGGTCAAGGTATTTTTTAACGCTCAAATCGCCGTCTTTGATGAATTCCTGGTCAACAAGGCAAACTTCCTGATAGAATTTGTTTATTCTTCCCGCTATCATCTTTTCTACGATATTTGCCGGTTTGCCTTCGTTGAGTGCCTGCTGTGTAAGAATTTCTTTTTCTTTATCAACAACTTCTGCCGGAACCGCTTCACGGTTGAGGTACTGTGCCGAAGCCGCAGCAACCTGCATGGCAATATCTTTTCCTGCTTCCGCAAATACGTCGCCTTTTTCGCCCTCAACGTCAAAGTTTACCATAACGCCGATTCTGCCGCCGCCATGGATATATGTTACAACATTACCCTCGTATCTTGCGAATCTTCTGATTGTCATGTTTTCGCCGATTGTAAAGATTTTTTCTTTCAGAATCTCATCAACTGTTTTGCCGTTGCCGTAGTCGAGTGCTTTAAGAGCATCAACGTCTGCCGGATTCTTTTCCGCAACAATTTTTGCAAGTGTTGCAACAAAAGATTTGAATTCGTCATTCTTTGCAACGAAGTCTGTTTCCGAGTTTACTTCTATTATACTGCCTACTGTAGAATCAGCGTTTACATATGTGTCAACAATACCCTCTGATGCTATTCTGCCGGCTTTTTTAACTGCCTTTGCAAGACCTTTTTCTCTCAAAATCTCAATTGCTTTATCTTTGTCGCCCTCTGCCTCCGTAAGCGCTCTTTTGCAGTCCATCATTCCACAGCCTGTCATTTCTCTGAGCTCTTTAACCGCTGCTGCTGTTATATTCATTTAAAATTCCTCCGTTTTCTTAAATTTCAACCCTTTTTTTCATTAAAAAAGGCTGTAACAGATTTTCCTGTTACAGCCATTGTTTCAGGCTCTTCCGGAAAATCCGGTCTTAATTATTCAGCTTCTGCTTCGGATTCTTCCTCTTCAGCTGCTGCTTCGTTGCCCTGTCTGCCCTCAAGAATTGCGTCTGCCATTGCGCCTGCGATAAGCTTTACGGCACGGATAGCATCGTCGTTTCCGGGGATTACATAATCAACCTCGTCAGGGTCACAGTTTGTATCTACAATTGCAACTACAGGTATGTTAAGTCTTTTTGCTTCCGCTATTGCAATTTTCTCTTTTCTCGGGTCTACAACGAACATAGCTCCCGGAAGTCTTTTAAGGTCTTTGATACCGCCGAGGAATTTCTCGAGCTTATCCATTTCGCCTTTTAATTTGCTTACTTCTTTCTTCGGAAGTAAATCAAACGTTCCGTCTTCTTCCATTTTGTGAAGCTGTGTAAGTCTGTCGATTCTCTTTCTTATTGTTTTGAAGTTTGTGAGCATACCGCCGAGCCAACGATTGTTTACATAGAACATATTAACTCTCTGTGCTTCTTCTTTTATAGCGTCCTGCGCCTGTTTCTTTGTGCCTACGAAAAGCACGTCCTGACCGTTTGCCGCAACTTCACGAATGAACGAATATGCCTCGTCCACTTTCTTTACGGTTTTCTGCAAATCTATGATATAGATTCCGTTTCTTTCCGTAAAAATATACTCTTTCATTTTCGGATTCCATCTGCGAGTCTGGTGACCGAAATGCACACCTGCTTCAAGCAGCTGTTTCATTGATACTGCTCCCATTTATAAACACCTCCGGTTTTATTCCTCCACCTTGCGAAAAATTTACCGAAAAACCCGCGGGAGCAACCGCATGGCACCGCTTCGGTATATACAAGATGTGTGTATTTTTCAACTATCCTATTTTACCACAAAATAATAAAAAATGCAAGAAGATTTTGAAAAATTGTAAATTAATTATAACAGCGTTGCACTTCTTTACATTTTTTTATGTATTTTGCACAATTTACATATATTTTTTTATTTCTTCTTTAATATTATGCATTTCGAGGTCTATCTCATCAAGCTTGTCTGCACATCTCGTCAGGCGGTTCTCCAGTTCTTTCGGGATATTAATCGCCGATTTGTAATAAATCTTATGTTCGATACTCGCCCACAAGTCCATACTTATCGACCTGAACTGCACTTCCGTTATAACATTTTTCACTTCATTCGACAAAAATATCGGTATTTCTATAAGCATATGCAGCGAACGGTAGCCGTTCGGCTTCGGATTCGCTATATAATCTTTCACCTTTATGACCGTTACGTCGCTTTGCTGTTCCAGCATTCTCGCAACCGTATAAACGTCTTTCGCAAAGGAACATATTACACGCACACCGCCTATATCATGCACATATTTTTCCGCATTTTCGACATTCGGCGCATGACCGCCCTTAATAAGCTTCTTTACAATCTGCTGCGGGTCTTTCACCCTTGTCGTTATATGCTCGATAGGATTGTAATCGTGTAGGAAATGATATTCTTCATTTAATATATTAAGCTTTGTTTCTATCTCGTCTATCCCGAATTTGCTGAGCAAAAACAGATGCTTCCATTTATCTATATTTTCAGCGGAAATCTGCGTTTCCATCATCATATTGTCCATTTTAACCTCCGTTGTGCCTTTATCGGCACGCATTATATATTTCAAAACATTTACACAAAATGTATTTTTTTAACATTCAAAAAATTAAGGGGATGAAAAAATCACCCCCTATAATTATCAGCTTAAGCGTTGTTTGATTAAACTATTTATAATATGTCCGTCACATCTTCCGTTTACTTTCGGCATTATCACCGACATCACTTTGCCCATATCTTTCATGGACGAAGCACCTGTTTCGGCAATACATTCATCAACAATTTTTTGGATTTCCTCTTCAGATAACTGTGAAGGCAGGTATGGCATTAAAATATTGATTTTACGTTTAAGCTCATCAATTAAATCCTGTCTGCCGCTTTTTTCATATTCCGGTAAAGCGTCTTTATACTTCTTTACCTCTTTTGCAATTACATTTACTATGCCGTCATCATCCAAAGTTGTGCGGTTATCTTTTTCATACTGTAATACAGCCGCTCTCGCAAGCTGCAAAGTGTTTTTCTTTACAGTATCTTTTTCCCGCATAGCAACCTTTAATTCATCTAAAAGTTTTTCCTTTAAATTCATAATAACACCGATTATTTATACTTTCTTTTTCTTGCTGCTTCAGATTTCTTTTTACGTTTCACGCTGGGTTTTTCATAATGTTCTCTCTTTCTCAGCTCCGATAAAACACCTGATTTTGCACAGGAATGTTTAAATCTGCGTAATGCGCTTTCCAAAGATTCATTTTCTCTAACTTTTATCTCAGCCATGATTTTCCCTCCCTCCGCTTTGAACAATCCTACAAATTTTGCCGAACAAAACATAGGAAGTTTGTAGCGTCACACACCATATAATATATTATACAACGTTTCGGTGCTTTTGTCAAGTACTTTTTGTAACTTTTTTATACTTAACAAAAAATTTCAACATTTCGATATGTAAAAAGCGGCGAATTTCGCTTCGCCGCCCATACATATTATGTTATTTTAAGATTTCCGCTTCCGGTGCCGCACCGTTCCAGACAAAGCCGAGCGTCTTTGCCGACTTCGTTACCGTAATTTCAAAATCCTCCGTTGTGTCTGCCGATACGCTCTTTTTCTGCATTGCGCAGTCAACAAGCTTTCCGTTTTCATCGTAGGTTGCCGCAAATACGGATATTTCCGAATCCTTGCCTACGGCATTCACGGAAGCCGCGAGCGTTGTTTTGCCGTTCTCGCCGTCCGTGAAATTGTATGACGGTACATCAACGGAAGCCGGTATTTCATAATCTATCGACACTCTGTAAATCGAACGCGTATAATCATTATTATATTCCGGACTATCGTTTTTCATTGTCGGGAATACTATTTTCAAATATTTCATTCCTGCAGGAATATTATCACTTGCATATCTTAAATTAACGCAACCGTTATCTGTCAAATCCTCAAATCCGAATTGATTTCCCCACTGCATTTCAAGTCCCAAATCAGTATAATTTTCATCATCGGGAGAAACCATTATTTTATACATCTCCTCATATTCCGCAAACATCATACCTGTTCCTCGTACATCTACCGCCGTAATATTTCCGTCTGTATGATATGTTACATATCCGCCGTCAACTACGGTTCTCTCCATACCAAATGCATTCGTACTGTATGTATTTCCGGCTTTATCTTTATATGTAAATGATGTCACCGCATCAAGCAATCCGTTGCGGTCATATAACTTACTAAAGTCTTTGCAGTAATCATCAATGCAGCCGTAACCGTTTTTATAATACTCTGCCTTAACATTATATATACCTCTGCTGTAATCATACTGATATGAAGAGTCTTCTTTCAGCGGCGGAAGAACAATTTTCAAATACTTCATACCTGCCGGAATATTATTTGAAGAATATTCTACGGGAATAAACTCTCGATTAACGGATTTATCAATTATATAACCACTCGTCAGCCATTTCCATCTGAGATTGAGGTCTGTATAATTTACTCCGTCCGGTGATACCATAACCTGATATGCACATTCCGCATCAGGCACATCATACTCACCTATCATATATATGACTCCGTTTACGGTAACAGATGAAATATTCCCGCCCAATTCATATATAACATAAGCGCTGTTACGGTTTGTGCCACTCATTCCGTACATACCCGATTGCAGCACATCTGCATTCAGATTGTGTATTTCGGGAAGCAAGCCGCTGCTTTCTTTAACCTTGTTTAAACTTGAACAATTGTCATTAAACATCATATAACCTTTTTTAGTATATTCCACATTTACACTGTATACGGAGCGGCTGTAATCACTTTGGTTTGCTCCTTTATCAACAAGCGTAGGAAATTCTATTTTAAGATATTTCATACCCATTGGTATATCATCGCTTGACAAACGTCCGTTTACTCTGCCGTCATCCGTCAAATCATTAAATCCGAACTGATTTCCCCATTTTAATTCGAGTCCCAGGTCAGTATAATAAATATTATCCGGTGAAACCTTTATCTTATATATAAAACTGTAATTCCCCGGAATATCCGTTACATACTCCACAAACATCGCAGCCGTTACCCTGATATCAACAGATGAAATATCTCCGTCAATCTCATATGTAACATATCCGCTTTTTGTTTCTTTCGCCATACCGAATGCCGTTGCGCTGTAAGGATTTCCGCTTTTATCCTTATACGTCAACGTCTGCGATTCGCTGAGCATTCCCTCTTTCTCGTACACCTTGCCGAAATCCGCGCAGCTGTCCGTCAGCGTACCCGTTTTTTCAACTGCGGCATTCACAGCCGTTGTCATACCAAATACCATACCCATGGCAATCAGAAAAGATAGTATTTTTTTCATTTTCCAAAACCTCCTGAAAATTTAATATATTTTTATATGCCCCGCATATTGATAAGATTAATTTATAATCGGCGCAAGAGATTTTTCGCCCCATACAAAATATTTCACCGTATTCTGCGTATTCTCCGGCGTCTGCGCTTTCAGCGCACCCTCATCGGATATATACTTGGAATCGCCCGGCGTAACCCGAACAAGCTTTCCGCCGCTGTATTCCGCCGTGTAAATCACAAGTTTTTCGTTCAAAAGCTTATTATCGTAAATATGCGCCGTTGCACCGCCCGAATACGTAATACGGCTTTCCGGTGTTTTGTCCGCAGTGTCGCACATCAGCACTCCCCTGCCCTCTGTCGCAACATACACTCTGCCGTAAATTCTTCTGTCCGCAGCTATCATTGACGGCAAAAGCCCTATCCCCTGCCGTTCGCCGTTCAGCTTCGTCATACCGACGTCGTTCACACAGTAAAGTCCTCTTTCGCCGTTCAGCGTGCCGAGAATATAAAGTACATTATCCGCTCCGAAGCTTACGCCCTCTGCATTCGTTATATTATTTACTTTGCTGAAGCTTGCACCGTAATCCGTACTCCTGTAAAGTCCTTTATTACTTGCGCTTACCCAAATTTCGCCCGGTGTTCCCGGCTTGCTTTCCACAGCCGCACAGCGGTAATCGGACAAATCCTTCGGCAAATCTGCCGTTTTTTCAAAGCTTTTTCCGCAGTCCGTACTGATATAAAACGCACCGTTTCTGTTGTCGTAAAAATAAAATACGTTTTCATTCGAGCGGTCGGCGGAAAGCACCTTTCCGTAACTCGTCAAAAGACTATCCGGAAGTCCGCTTGCATCGTGCCAGGTTTCTCCGAAATCGTGAGAGTATTTGCACACCGGCGTACTTGATCCGTTTTCCCTTATATTTGTTATTGCAACTATCGCCGGCACACCGTATTTTGTTACATCGGACGAAATCGCCGCCGCTCCGGAATAATAATCATCATTGCTTTCCCAGCCTTTTGCGTCCCAATTCCTGCCGTTGTCGTCCGATACAGCAACCTGAATATGGGTCTTGTCATTATTTCCGGCACGCACCGTCACCACATAATCCGTGTTGTTTTCACAGTAATCATAATCCATAGCTTGTGCATACCAATCGACAAGATTATTCCCGTTCTTCTTCAGCACCGGCTGAAGCTGTGCACCATGCGCCGTTGAAACGTCCGTTATTCTGAATGAACCCATATCTAACGCACCGACAAAAAGCTGTGTATCTCCCTGCGGAGGTGCGGAAAGCGAGGTTACGCACAGAAGCTCTATGCCGTTTACCTCTGCCGTAAGCTTTTCGGACGTATCGAATATATTCCCCGTATGCAGCACGGACGAACCCGTCGCAATCCAAAGTTCTCCGTTCGTTTCGGACGGTACAAATTCCATTGCGGATGCACTGTAGTTTAATATACTCATTGACTCGGCGTCCATCCACGGCATAAATTCCGTTATATCCTCACGGCTTTTATCCGATTCCGATACAATCATATTCCAATCCGAATTACCCTTTTTCACCCAGAATTTTCCGAGCATCGAGAGATGACCGCATACAGCGATAACGCTTTCTCCGCCGGAGGCACGCATAACCGACATTGTTGTGCCGACGTCCGCAGACGGCGAAATATCCGTCCATGTGCCGTTTTCATATTTGAAAATTCCGGAACAATCCGTTTTGTTGTGAGCCAATCCCGAAGAAACATATACTGTTCCGCTGACCGTCTCAATATTTACCGGTCTTGTCGGGCTGTTCGGCATAAGCGACCACGTTTCGCCTTTATCAGCTGACGTATACACGCCCTTGCAGTATACTCCGGCATACATAATTCCCGTTGTATCATCCGCCGTAATCGTCCTCACGCCGCCGTGTATATCCGCATCGCCGAAATTGCTGCTGTCTGCCGTTGTGCCTTTCGGAATATCGGCTACGTTTTTCCATGTATCTCCGCCGTCGTGCGTTACGAACATTCCGTCATAATTTGTTCCGCAGAAAACCGTGTTGCTGTCGTCCGGCATCACAAACAGCGTTTCTCCGCCGCCTATCCTCTGCGGACTGTCTGCATTCAGCTGAACGCTGAGCCCCGTTTTCTTCCATGTGTTTCCCCTGTTTTCGGATTTCAATACACAACCTTTGTTAAGTCCCATTCCGGCGCATGCCGCATACACCACATCTGTATTATTCGGGTCTAAGCCTATCGAGGAAACACCGTAATAAAAATTATCAAGCGTATTCGCTTCAAAAAGCGGCGTCCATACACGAGCGGTTTCATCTCTGCGATACATTCCGCCCACGTCCGTCCGTGCATATATTATGCTTTTATCTTTCGGATGCACGACAACTCCCGTTACCATGCCGCCGTCACCTATTTTTACGTTTGTCCAATAAGATTCCCCGTATGACATATCATACGCCGTTTTCAGGCTGAGATTTCTCCTTGCAGTAGGTATACTGCCGCCGTATGCGGTTTTAACCTCCGGCGATATGCTCACGATGTACACCGTATTGCCCGAAAGCTTTTTCGCAAGTGTGAGCGTACAGCTGTTACTCTCGGCAGATACTGCCGCTATGCTTGCATTGCTTACACTGAAATTCTGCGGTATAAGCGTTGAAATATTCATTTTCTGTCCGAATCTTATATAAATCTTATCACTTGCCGCATGGTTTCCGCTGTCCTTTATCTCCGCATCTCTGTATTCTACGGACGTTACCGTTCCGTTTCCGAGAGCCGCCGCAGACTGCGAATGCCCCGCCGAAGAAAGTATCTGCGGAAACTCGATTTTGAGGTAATGCATATTGTCCGGTATACTTGATGTGCTTTTTATTTTTCGGCACATAACGTATTCCGAACCGGATATTGTACCGTTCCACGGTCTTGTATATCCTTTATCCTCTTCAATGTATGTATAGTTTACATTATCCTCCGAAACCGACACGAGAAATTCCGAACCCGAAACCTTGCCGCCGTGTTCATACGTATTAAATTCAAAGCTTTTCAAATCGCCCGGAGTATTGTAAATCACATAGCTGCGATTTTCATTGAATCCCGGCGCAAAAAGCTTTTCTTCTCTGCCGTTCCAGCCGCTTATAATCGCTGTTCCGTCACTGTGCGAATATACGCTTGAAAATCCCGTATTATCTTCTTTAAGAACCGTCAATCCCACAAATTCCGAGGTCTTAAAGCTTATCTGCTGTCTTAAAGGCTTTATTTTCAGCGTATAGGCTCTGCCTCCCGACATAGCCGACGAGAACGTCAGCGTGCATTTCAGCTTATTGGAAGTCTGCGTGACAGACTTAATCTCGCCGTCCTCCAGTGCAAAATCGCTTGCGGTAAGCTTACCCGGGCTTTCGGAAAACTTAACCGTCAGCCGATTCAGCGGCTGCACATCTTCCGTGCTGTCCAAATATGCAATGTTACCGCCTTTATACCATATTATGACCTTTTTTATGCCTGTGTCCGCACTGTTCAGACGTATGCGCAGATATTTTGCGCCGTCCGTCAATCCCGACATATACGTACTGCCGTCCGCAGACGAAGATACTTTATAATTGCTCTGTTCCTGCGTAATTTTCACGCTGTATATGCTGCGCTGAAAATTAATATCCGTTTCGCCGTCTTTTAACGTCGGGAAATATATCTTGATATATCCGATACCCTCCGGCAGCACAGTACTCTTATACTTATACTGTATCGCATAAGTAAGCTTCGTATCGTTTGCGCCGAAATTGTCGGTGTAATTCACGCCTCTTTCCAGTTTCGTATAGCTTTCGCCGTCCGAAGAAACGTAAATGTCGTAATATAGCGTATTTTCATATACATATGAACCGTGAATCTTCGTACCTATTTCAAATGAAGATATTTCCCCGTCCGCTCTGTATTCTACCCAGCCTGTTTTCTCATTTGCCGCAAGTCCGTATACCGGAGAATCGTACCATGTATCGGACTGCGCCATATTTCCGCTCTGCGAATATATCTTTGAAAGGTCTGTGCAATTATCCTCGATTTCGGATTTGACGGATGTCATATCTTCTGTCGTTTTAACTTCAAAATCTGCCATTTCTCCCGGCACGGCGTATTCCGCCGTACCGGTCTGCGCACCCTGTTTCAGCGACAAAACGGGATATGAAAACATAGTTTTGTTTACCTCTATATTACCGTCCGTTGACGAAAGCATTTCCGTCGAAGTGCAGTTGTCTGTAAGTATGAACATTTCCTGCGCCGTACAGTTGATACACGCCGCAAGCATTGCCGCCGAAACAAGAACCGCTGTTATTTTTCTGCATATTTTCATGTTTATTCCTCCGAAAGGCACGCACTTTCCAGAAGCGGAACAGCCGTTTCAATGCTGTCGAAAACAAATGTTTCCGCACGTGTACTGTCCTCCGAAGCATTTACCGTATTTGTAATTTTCTTTGCTTTGCCCACAGCAACCGTTACGGAAGCGAGTTTCACTTCTTCCACTCTGTCGCCGCTGTACAAGACAGTTACAACCGCAATATTTTTGCTTGCTGCCCCGTCGAAATAAATTCCGCTTATTTCTGCGGTGCAATTTATTCTGCCCGGTGCTATCGCCGTTATTTTTCTTCCGCCCAAGGTATACGACATACTTTTATATTCAAAAGCATTCGGCTTTTCCGGAGCTTTAAACTTTATCTCACGGCTTTCCGCATTTATCGGATATCCGTATATATCACGGACATTTTCCGAAATCACCGCCGTATGCTCCGAACCGAAATCAAACACCGTATCGAAATATGCACAATATTTCCCGTTCGTATACACAACCTCCGTGCAGCTTATGTTTTCGTCCGCTATGGTTATATCCTCCGGATTTATTGCGTTTCCCGCTATTTCATTTACCGTGCCGAATTCCAAATACTGCGTTATGCTGCCGTCGTCATTCACCGTCATTTTACATTCCGGCGAATATATTCCTGCCGCACCTATGGCATATTTCACCTTCACGCTTGCTATGCTTCTCTGGTAATTAACATCCGTTTCACCGTCTTTTAACGTAGGAAATTCTATTTTCAGATATTTCATTCCGCTCGGTATTTTGTCGTCCACGCTCGCATACGAAACGTGCAGCGCATACGTTGTTACGGTATCCAGTCGGCTTGAAGATTCTTTGTAATCTTCATCTTTAACCATCGGAGTATAATTCTTTCCGTCCGGCGAGAGATACACAAAGAAGTCAAGACCTTTTTCGTATACTGTCGAGCCGTGAATAATCATTTCATATTTATACTGTTTGATTTCACCATCGAATTTATACTCTACGGATATTGCCTTTTCTCCGGCGGAGTTTCCGTATACAGGCTCATCATAGAAGGACTTCGACAATGCAAGAGAGCCGTTCTGTTTATAGATTTTATCAAGGGTTGTGCAGTCGTCCGTGAAATTAATACTGCCGTCCGCATTGAACGTTTGAATATTCAGCTCACGCCCTGCGGTAACCGGGTTGCCTTCGGCTGATTTCAATCCGTCGCCCAAAATAAGCTTATACGATGTTCCTGCTTTTAAGCTTTCCGCAAACGTTACAACGCACGAAAGTCCGTCCTCCGAAAGTTCCGCACTTACGGTCTGCGGTCCGTCCTCTATTATGAACTGCGATGCATCAACTGTCGATGCGTCCATAGCTTCGGAAAAATCGACCGTTACGTTATCCGCTGCCGCAATTTCTCCTTTTGTCGAAGCTTCCGCACCTGCCGGCAGATAGGAAATATTAACCTTGTATACGCTCCTCCAATAATCTCCATCTGCCTGCGCAATCCCGTCTTTGATTGACGGCAGAACGATTTTCAGATATTTCATTCCGTCCGGGATTGTGTCCGACATATACTTAACGGGATAGCCGCCGCTCGGCAGCGTAGTTACCTCGCCGAACTGGTTTCCCCAGATAAGCGGTGCGTTTATCTTCTTATAATCAACATTATCGGCAGATACATATATATCATATTCCAGCTGATTATATGCGCCGGCACCGGCAATCACGCCGAAAACCTCGAAGCTCTTAATATTTCCCTGCATTTTATACACCGCATATCCCGAACGTGTTGTTTTCAACATTCCGTAAACGCTTCTGCCGTGTATGGAGGAATTAACTCCGTCTATGCCCTGCATTTCATATATATTATCAAGCGTTGTGCAGTCGTCCGTAAATTTAAGAACATCGTCCGCAAACACAGGCATTGCCGCAAGCGGCAGAATAGCCGCCGCAAGCAGTGCAATAATAAATCTGTTCAATAGTTTTTTCAAATTAATTCTCCTCTCCAATCAATGTAAGAGTTGCATAGTTGCTTGTATCGCAATAGTTATTTTCCGTTCCGGCAAATCCTATAACGCCGTCTCTGCCTCCGTTTCCGTTATTATCGCAGCAATCTATATCGAAGCCGACCTTTTTACCGGGTTTGCCTGCCTGGTTTACGATGCTCCACGGGATTGCAATTTCCATTGTATATCCGTAATCATGCGTAACCTGCTTTACGGTTGTTCCCGGAACAGGCTCGCCGTTCCAAGGGAATATCATCTGCAAGTCGTTTGCGTCATATTTTTCTGCACGTTCGTGACCGCCGTCAAGATATACTTCTATAGCGTCACGCTGATAGTTTGCGTCCGAATCGTCGCACAGAATATCATCAATAACCTTTACGCCGACATACAGGTTTGTTTCGTCCCACCGCAATCCGAATGTGCATATATTCGTTGTGGTTTTTTCCATAAGCTTCGTCATCGTATACGGCAGCTCGCCGAAATCCTTTTCGGGGTCGCCCGTAAACTCAAAATCTTTGGCATATGCCACATTCAAATCGTAGCCGCTTTCGCCGCTGTATGTGCTTACAACCGTATATTCAAGCGGTTTTGACACGTTCCCTATCCCGTCCTTTGCCTGAACCGTAATCTTGTTTTCCCCGCCGGTCAGCGCAAGGAACATGGAAACCTTTTCGCCTGCTTTAACGCTCTTCGTTATGCGGTTTACTCTGAGTATTCCGTCTTCGTCCGCCGAAGCCTTCAAAATCATATAATTCTCTTTCACCGTAGTTTCAAACGGTTCGGTTTCAACGTTCGGCGGAGTTTTGTCATATACAAACTCCACTGTCTTTTCTTCCGAATAATTCTTGCCGTCGTAAGCTGAAATTTTAAATATATTTTCTCCGTCCGCAAGCGTTTCCGGTATACTGAAATTCAGATTTTCGTCTGTTGCGTATTCCGCTCCGTTTACGTATACCGTACACTTCCTGTTCGTTCTGCCTTTCAGGGTTATGTCCTTGCTGTTCGTTTTCGTATATTCCGCACATTCCAAATCAAATCCCACATAATCCGGGTCGTAATGCACATTCATTATGACAGGCTCGGCACGATTGCCGTTTCTGTCTGCTGCCTCCACAATTACGGAATTATCGCCTTTTGCAAGTTCGAGTGTCATCGAGAACAATCCGCTTGACGAGTACGGCTGCGGAATATTATTAATACGAATTTCGCAGTCCTTGCTGACGCTTCCCGAAACCGTAAAGCTTTTTTCCGATACGGCATAATCCGCTCCTTTTTCCGCAGACGTACTCTTTTGATTTACAGTAATTACAGGTTTTCTCGTGTCGGTCTGCGCAAAATCTCCGCAGCGCACGCCGAGCGATTCTTTCGCCACAAACACTCTGCCGTATATATTCATATCGCCTTTCATCTGCGCAATAGTCGGAAAATCCATGCCATAGCTTATTTTTACCCATGTTTTTCCTCTGTCGTCACTGCGATAAACGCCCTCGCTCCCGTTGTATTCCGCAAAAGTATAAATACACGGATATGCTTCCGTCGATTTGTTTTTGCCGAACGTCACCCCGTAAGAAGCGCCGAAACCCGGTACACTCTGCCAGCTTTTTCCGCCGTCACGTGTATATTTCAGCGAGCCTTTGTGGCATGCCCACACTTCGCCCGGAGAGCCGTACATAGTTTCCATTGCCCACGTTACGTCGCCCGACATTTTCGACATTATTTTCCATGTTTTTCCGAAATCATCACTACTCAAGAAATTCTGATTGTCACGCAGATAAAATACATTGCCCCTAACTCTGTCCGCACATACCACCTGCATAGACCTCGCCCAGAAGTTCGTAGGTTCTTTTCCTGTCCAGAAATCCGGCACATTAAGCTCTTCCCAGCTTTCGCCCAAATCCGCACTCCTGAAAAGCTTGTTTGTATATGATGTGAATACGATTATGACGGGTTTTCCGTTCGCCTGTTTTGTCGCCGAAACCGCAAGGTTTTGCGGATTGTATTCCTGTTTCCATGCCGGCGACAGCTTAAATGTTCTGCCGTAGTCCGTTGAAATCGATATATACCCGGCACTTTCGTCCGAAGTACCCATGGTAGAGCCTTTCACCACGATAGACGGGTCGCTTGCGCAATAATCCATGCCAAGCCCCTCGGCATATGCGTTCTGCTGAACCGTATGCGGAAGTGTGTAGTCTTCGCCGTGCCATGCTCCGCCGTAGTCCATATAACCCTCCAGCAATATCGGCTGATTTTCTTCCTTTTTAGGAAGCGTAAGCAGTGTATTCATGCAGAGTTCCTCTATTCCGTAGCTGAACTGTTCGCTGTATACCTTGTTTTCGTCACCCTCCAATACATTGCAGAGTTTAAACGCTCCGGCACCTGTCATATATATCAAATCTTCAGGTTCATACGGGTCGAAAATACAATCGGACCACCACGAACCGTAAGGAAGCTTTGTATCAGGTACTCTCATCCATTTTTTGCCGCCGTCCACCGTAAAAAATGCGCCCCATGCCGTTGTCGGTGTGAACGGTTCCGTACAAATTACCATTACATTGCTGTTGTTCGGATGTACCGTAACGGCGCAGTAATCAGTGGTATTGGCTATGCTCGGAGAAATATTCTCCCATTTATCGTCTTTGAATATAAACAGTCCTTCGTCCGTAGTAACAAGCCAGCCGCCTTTATAATTTTCCCATCTTCTGATATATTTCGGGCTGCCGGGCACGGGCGCAAAGCTTTCGCCGCCGTTATCCGATTTATAAAGTCCGTGTCCGTTTGAGCCTGCATATATTACAGATGTTTTTCCGTTCACAACCTCGGATTTTTCATCAAACCAAAGTGTACGAACGCCCACTTCGTCCGGATTTACCGCCGAATACGGCACGGTATCTACTTTCGTCCAATTTTCTGCTCTGTCCTCGCTTTTCCAAAGACCGTCAAAGTCCGTTCCCACATAAATAACATCACGGTTGTTCGGGTCTACGATTATATTTTCACCCGAATATCTCTGCTTTGTTCCTGCGCTCCAGTTTTTTCTGAGATTAGCCTTAGACCATGTTTTCCCTTTATCATTACTCTTCAAAAGCTCCGTAAAGCAAGCCATGTAAATTACGTTTTCATCTACGGGGTCGAATCCTACGCCGCAGACGTTTTCATATCCCTGGTGCTTGGAATCAAGCCAGTCGAAAAGCTGAATCCACATTTTCGATTCGGGTTCGTAGCGATACGCTCCGCCTACGTCCGTAACACAATACAACATTCCGTCAAGCGGATTTTGTATTACGTTCGTAATAAATCCCTGACCGGCAAGGTTGACGTTTCTCCACGTATAAGCGAGAGTATTTTCAACCTCTGTTTTCTCCGACTTTTCAAGTTCGATTTTTTCTTTGCTGAATACCGTAACATCGTTAAATTCGAGCAATTCGAGCGACATTGCCTCTGCAAGTTCCGCTGCCGGGACACACAGCCTTTTTTCATACAGCTGTGCGGTGCTTTTGAATCCTTCCGTTATCTCCGCTTCTTTGAATATCATCTTTTTCCCGTTATATTCGGTTGCCGCCGTGCCGTCTTCTTCCGCAGATGTACCGCCGAACGAGGTGATAACGAACGACAGAGGAACATACATTGTATCGTCCGCCTTATACGGTGCGATATATTCGCTGCCGTAGTCGATATTTTCACGTATACCGAATACATATGCATAATTGTTGTATGCTCTCATTACGACCGCATTTTCAAGTTTTTTCGCAACGGATTTATTCTCAAATCCGTAAAGCCCGTATTCCGCCGTTCTGTCCGCCGGGACAGCACCCGCGGTTGCCGCAAATACCGATAATATTACAAGCAGAGCCAGACATTGTTTTTTAAACATTCCCTCCACCTCACTTAATAATAAATACCGTTCTTCCGGTTGCCCATACGTGATGAATCACAAGCTCATCGCCGGCAGCATATTCGTTGCTGAACACTATATCATTTACCGAACCGGTATGCGGTGCCGTATTTTTCGTAGTATCATATATTACAAAAACATATTCGGAGGTTTTCATGCTGTATATCTTATCCGTAATGCCGTTCGGCTTGCCGTCCGTATAGTTGCAGAGATTCATTGTGAAATATCCGCCCTCTATAGCTCTTGAACGTGCGAATCCGTGGACAATCGAACATTCCGAAAGAACGCTTGTTCCTGCGCCCTTTGCCTTGCCCTCTACCATTCTTCTTTCCTTTATGTCATAGACCTTTTTAATCGCCGAAACCTCTCCCATACTTGTTTCTATACGTGCTATATCGCCTTTTTCCAAATCTGCGGCACTGTCGAACAATATTGAGTTTTTGCATCGGAAGCTTACGTTTGACGTTCCGTTTACGGCTCTTATGAGATAATATTCTTCTCTGTTATCGTCTATTGCTTTCTGCACTCCGCTTATCATTACGGGTACTACGGAATCGCTTTTCAGCTCGTTTGCGTCTATGGAATCAACGTAATTCACAAGCGCACCGGCAACAATTGCGTCTTTTTCCGCCGTATAAATTTCATTGAACGTATACCAGCCGTCATTTTCAAATTTCTTCTCGACACTGTAGTTTTCCTCTGCCGAAGCGTCCCTCGGTATGCGGAACGCAACCGTATTGTCGTCTACCCAGAATGCAGGTTTTTCGCTGTCCAGGAAACAGCCCGTTATTCTGTACGAATAATTGCCCGACAAATCCGTTCTTCTATACATACCCTCTTTTTCCATATCCCGTGTCAGGATTTTTTTCAGCTTTTCATCATTGTCGAGTTCAAAGCATATAATCTGATTCTGCGTCGTATCGTCTTTTCTCGTCAGCACATTTTTTATTGCTTTTTCCGCCGACATCGTTTTATCGTTCACCTTAACGTTTTTCGCAAGCTCGTAATTTGTGAAAACGCCGTCCTGTCTGTATATTCTGACTTTGTTTGTATCTTTCGCATCATCATGGTGAGCTTTCACAAGATACGCATATTTAAGTCCGGTTGAAGTTTTGCTGTCATAATATACGATTTTGTTTTCTCCGTTGAGATAAAAAGCACCGTATGAACCGAGCTTTATTTCGCCCTCGAACATATCCGCCGTTTCATACTCAACACCTTCTATCACAGCACCGTCGTCCGTCAGCTGCGATACCGCTCCGGTAGCTATAGATGTTACGACCTTAATCACGGTACGCTGTTCGCCCTGTGTTTTCGTATATCTGTATACTTCAAGAATATCTTTTTCGTTGATATTGCTCAAGCCTATATCGCTGCCGTTCTTATCATATATGAAATAATCGCCGTCCGTTAAATCAAGCACCGTCAGATTTTTCGTTTTTCCGTAAAGAATTTCTTTCGATACGTCCGCTCCGTCAACCACCATGATTTCATAGCTCGTTATTTTAAGCAAATCCCATGTGCCGTCATTATCATTATCAATAAACGTAATCATACCGTTTTTCGGATTCATTTCGGCGGACGTAAAATCCGTTATCGAACAGCCGTTGTAAATCACGTCTATATACGGATTTAATCTATATGTTTTCTGCTTATCGTTCACTTCCGTAACATACGTATAATTTTTATATGAAACTATATCGTCCGGCTTTAAAGTCAGAGTTTCCGCTTCGGATTTTTTTACATAAACAATCTCTTTTACATCATCATCTTTATAATACACCGTAACGTTGAAACCCAGTATGTCGTCACGGTCGAAACCGCTGCATCGGTAAATCTCGCCATCTATCACAACACTGTTTTTCTCTGTTTTTTCGCTGCTGTTGATATTGGTTTTATCGTTGGCGGTTATCATGCCTTTCGTTTTGTATATATTCAGCGTTTCCGAGATAAGCATTTCGTCCGTTTTTCTCAGCGATACGCTTCCGTCTTTATACGAATATGCCTCATAGCGTTTTGCCGTAAGCGTATTTTCAAGCAGAACATATAAGTCCCCTTTTGTCATAAATGTGTCATACCCGTTCTGTTTTATGCCTTGCAGCAAGCCCTCGCTTGCCGCAACGGAAACATATCCCACAGGATAGTTTTTCCCTGTTAAAAACTCCGCACCGAGCAGCTTCACCGCTACTTTCACCGCTTCGTTCACCGTAACATATTCGTCCGGTCTGAAATATCCGTCACTTCCTGTCATAAAACCGTTGAGTGCCGCATTGTTTATCTCGCTCCAATATTTGTGTTCCGTAGAAACATCATGAAACGGCGTTGCCGTTTTCAGGCTGTCGTCCTCTGCTGTGTTTTCCTCATCGGAAATCCACTTCCATTCTTCTTCAAAGGCATCTTTATTTGTATATCCGAGATACATATTCTCGCCTGCCGCCCCTCCGGAAACGTGCGCCATTCCTGCCGCACGGACTGCAAATGCCGCAAACTCCGCACGTGTAACATAGTTCGCCGCATCGGCATTTTCATCGCCTGCCACCCCGACACCTTGCAGAAAATCGTATGCCTGCATTTGTGTTTCGGAAAACTCTACCGTTTTCGGCGTATCCTCTGCCGTAACATGAAAAATCATCATTAACGCAGCCAAAGTATATATTATTATTTTTCGCACTGATTATTCTCCTTTCCGAAAAGCTTTGTAAGCTGAATAAACGAGCTTTGCCGTTTCCGCACGTGTTGCATGGTTCTGTGGTCTTACAGTGCCGTCCTCATATCCCGACATTACACCCTCGCCCACAATCGCATTTATGGCTTCCGCCGCATAATCGCTGATTTTATCTGCGTCCGCAAACGAAGCCTTCGGCGTTTCAAAGGTTTTTCCGTTTGCTTGAGCAGCCTTGAATATTATAACCGCCATATCCTCACGTGTTATATATTCCTCCGCTCCGAACATAGTGTCGCTGATTCCGTTGATTATTCCTTTCTGCTTCAGAGCGGAAACATATCCGCTGTACCACATTCCCTGCGGAACATCTGTAAATCCCGTATTCTCCGCACTTTCCGCAATCCCGAAACAGCCGCAGAGCATTTTCGCAAACTCACTGCGTGTAACGTAATTATTCGGTGCAAATTCCGTATCGGAATATCCGTTGATGATTTTGAGTTTTGCAAGCTCCGTTATACTTTCCTTTGCCCATTCAACCTCTTCAATATCTTCAAATCCGCCTGTTTTCGGCTCGGCTTTTTTCGTTTCGTCGTATTCCGGCGGAGTTACGTATGACGGCGGTACGCTGTAGCTGCTGCCGCCCTTGCTGCCGGACGATGAGGACGAACCCCCTCCGCCGCTGCCGCCGTTTGCCTTGCTCGGCGTAGCATTAATCATTTTCTGTATCTCTTCTATAGAACTTATGCCGCCGTTCTTTGCCGACGCAAGTATATCCTTGCAGCATTTTTCCTTATCGGCGCTTGCGCTGCTCCATGCCGAAAGATTAAACATATCGGCATATTCCGTTATAATTCTTTCCGCCGCACCGCTGCCGCCGGCATAATTCAAAAGCGTTATTACCGCCGCTTCTCTGTTCGCATTATTGAAATACGCTACACGTGACAGCCTTCCTCTGTTTTTTATGATTTGTGCAGCATATTCTTTTTCTTCCGTGCCGAAATCCTTATATGCCTTATCAAGCTCCAGCATATCGGCATATTTCGTCAGCAGCTCCGCAATATCCGATTTGCTCTGAGCGTTGTTTATCAATTCCGTCACAAGCGAAGCCGAATATGCGCTTCTTGTTTCCGCAAAGCTTTTCGGCTTCGCACAGAAGCTCATTATCTCTGCGGCAGATTCAAGTTTTCCCGATTCGATAAGCTTCTTTTCGGGTTCAAAATCTATTATAAAAAAATCCGAATTTTCTTTAATCAGCCTTGTTATTTCGTCAATCGCCGACTGATTTTTTTCAGCCTGACCCATTTGCGCCGCAAAATTTTCGTTTATACTTTCAATATCATCTTCTGTATAGTAGTAAAACTCTTTTTCCGCAGCTTCGCCGTTTTCGGACGTCACCTTTACCGTGAACTTACCACTCGTCTGTGCGGCTTCCGCCATATTGTATGTAAATGCGAAGCTTCCGTCCTCTGCCGTATTCGTCTGTTTTATCTGATTGAATACCTCGTCACCGTTGCCGCCGTCAAAATCCGCCGCAGTTTTCCCCGGCGCATATGTAATAAGCACATTTTTTCGGATTCCCTCGGCTTCGTTTTTGCCGGTAACCGTAAGTATTCCGTTGTCCGTTCCGACATTTGATATTTCGAGTGCCGCAGCATTTGTGCAAACAAGTGCCGCAATTAACATTCCGATTGTAAATTTACGCAATTTATTCATCCTTTCTTATTATCCTTTAACCGAACCTACCGTCAGACCCTGAATAAAATATTTCTGGAAAAACGGATATACTATGAGAATCGGCCCCATTGCAAGCACGCACATTGCCATTCTTGCGCCCTCCGCAGGTACTGCGCTCGCTCCGAGTGCCGCCGTGGCACGTTCGCTCAGCACACCGCTTTGCAGCAGCTGTATATTAAGGAATATTTTTTGCAGATAATATTGCAAATTACAGAGATTATCCTTTGTTGTAAGCATCATAGGCAAATACCAGTCGTTCCAGTATGCCAGCGTGCTGAAAAGCCCGATTGTCGCTATGCCCGCCTTTGAAAGCGGCAGCACAATCCGGACGAACGTCCGCAGTTCGCCTGCACCGTCTATCTTCGCCGATTCGATTATTTCAAACGGTATGGATGTTGCGAAAAACGTTCGCAGCACAAGCATATTCCATGCCGACATTATACTCGGGAGTATGAGCGCCCATATCGTATCGTTTATATGTATAACCTGCGTACACACCATATACCACGGAATAAGTCCGCCACTGAAAAGCATCGTAAAGAATGCAAAAAACGTAAAGAATTTTTTACCCGTGAAATCCTTTCTCGAAAGCGGATATGCATACAGCGAGGTCACGGCAAGCGTAAGCAGTGTACCCACAACCGTTGCGAATATCGTTACTGCGTATGCGTGAATTATGCCTCCCTTGCTGCCGAGAATCACTTTATACGAAACAAGGCTCAGTGCTTTCGGAATAAGTCCGTAGCCGTATTTTATAAGTGCTTTTTCGTCCGTGAAAGATACGCTTATCGTAAGCAGAACCGGGTATATACACGCAATTGCAAATAATATAAAAAACAAATGTATGAAAACCGACGCAGTATATGAAATTTGGTTTTGTCTTTTTCTTTTCAAGTTCAACCTTTCCTTTCTTTCCCCAATTTCAATATAATGCATTTTCGGGGTCAATCTTATTTACAATTTTGTTTGTCACGACAACAAGCACAAATCCCACAAGTCCCTGGTACAGACCTGCCGCCGAGGATATGCCTACATCTCCTCTTGCTCTGTATACATATGTGCTTATAACGTTCGTTACGGGATAAAGCGCACCGGAATTCATCGGCACCTGATAGAACAGACCGAAATCCGAGCTGAATATGCTGCCTATCGCCAAAATTGTCATTATCGTCATAACCGGTTTCAAACACGGCAATGTAATATATACCATCTGTTTGAATTTGCCTGCGCCGTCTATAACCGCTGCTTCGTAATATTCCGTGCTTATTCCGGCTATCGCCGCAAGGTATACTATACTTCCGTAGCCCGTTGTTTTCCAGCGGTTTATCAGCACTATGATATACGGCCAGTATTTGGTTTCGGAATACCACGAAATATGCTTTATTCCGAACTTTTCAAGCATTACGTTTACTATACCGTAATCGGAACTTAAAAAGGCGTACAGCAGATATGCCACTATTACCCACGATAAGAAATGCGGCATAAGCATTACCGTCTGATATACCTTGCTGATTTTTTTCGATGTTATTTCCGTCAGCATTACCGCCACCGCAACGTTCACAACAAGTCCGAGTACTATAAAAACAAGATTGTATAAAACCGTGTTTCTCGTTATGACCCATGCATCCGGTGTTCTGAAAAACACTTCAAAATTTTTAAGTCCTATCCATCTGCTGAACAAAATACCTTTTGTATAACTGAAATCCTTGAATGCAAGAATCGTTCCGAACATCGGAAGATAGTTGAATATTATAAGGAACAAAAATCCGGGCAGAAGCATTGCATAAAGCGGCAGTTGCCGCTTTATACGTCCGCTCATGCTTAAAGGAGATGTTCTCTTCTGAGCATTAGTCATTTTTCTTCACCTTTTGTTTCCATTCGTTATACTGCTTCTGAACCTCCGCAATAACCTTTTCGCTGCCTGCCTGTTTGAGCTTTTCTAGCATATGAGGGATAGCCACCTCCGGGTCGTTTGCGCCCATGCATATCGACGGGTTGTATTCGCTTACAACGTTCGAGCAGGCTGTCATCTCTATTTTTACACTTTCGAGATTCGGCGAGAAACCGAGGTATTTTGAAGGAGTCGCTTCCTTGTTGTAAGCGTCCAGCTTTTTAAACTTGTCTTCGTCCTCTCCCTCTATCGTATAATTCAGGAATGTGTTTCCGAATACCCACTGCCAGCCTATCGTATTATATCCGCTGTTCGGAATCGGAGCAATCTTATTATCCGAAATCTTTGTGTAGTCTGTTCCCTCGATACCGAAGTTGATAAGGTTATTAAGATATTTATCCGTATTAACAAGCTCGATGAATTTCATTGCTCTTACGGGATTTTCGCAGCGGTTTGAAATTACCATCATAGATCCCTGCGTATCCGTTGTGTTTATCATCGGTTTTGTAAGAGGTATTTCGCCGTATACATATCCGCTGCCCTTTGTTTCCTCCGCAGCATTCATTTCCTCAAACGTATTTACCATGGACTGTGTTAAATACGCAAATGCTCTGCCCTGTTTTTTAAGTTCGTATGCGTTGTTAAGAGTTGCCATGTCTTTGGGTATGTAGCCTTTTTTATACATCTCGTGGGCGAGCTTCGCACTGTTCATATATTCTTCCGACTCATATTTATTTAAGACCTTGCCTTCTTCCTTTTCGGACATAACAGCAACGTCCGTTCCGGCATAGAAAAACTCTTCCAGTTCGAGAGGCGTAGAAACTGCGTCCATAACAAATCCGTACATTTCCGGTTCTTTTGCTTTAAGCTCATCGAATATCGGGAACATATCTTCAATGGATTTTATACCCGACATATCGAACCCGTATTTATCCGCAATATCCTTGCGGTAGCATATGCTTATGTGATGCGCCTTGTCCTTGTTTGCCTGCACGGCATAAAGCTTTCCGTCTATTCTTGCGCCGTTCATGAAATCCTCGCCCAGCAGTTCTTTTGTTTTCGGAGCGTATTTATCCATCAAATCGTCAAGCTGTATGTATGCTTCCTTATATACATCGGAGGTATATGTCGAACTGTTTACATATCTTATATCATACTTTTCGCCGGACGACATGATATTCTGCATTTTTTCGGCATACGGGCCCCAATCCATCGAATTGAGCTTGACCGTTGCATTTATCTTATCTTTCAGATACTTGTTCACGGCTTTTTCTATGCGTGCGGAATCCTTTTGACTCGCTCCCACATAATACCATATTATTTCATACGGCTTGCTCTCATCGTCCTCCATGTTTCCCGTTTGATTCTTCGGACCGCAGCCGGATGCTGAAAACGCAATCAATGCCGCCAGTGCCAGTGTTAATAATTTTTTCACAGTAAAACCGCCTTTCTTTTTTTAGCTTATATTTATTTTATCATTTTCGCACCGCAAAGTAAATGGTATATCTTACGAAAACATGGACTATCTTACAATTTCCGAAAACACTCTTGCAAAAACCGTTTTTTTATGATATACTAAGTAATACAAAACAAAGGGAGGTCGGAAGTATGCCGAAAAAAATAATTATATGTATAATACTTTTTCTTATAGTCGGATTTCTTTTTTCTTCCGATGAATACGAGATAATCAACCGCAGCGTATCGCCCGATTCCTCCCCCGTGACCATACGGCTCATGAACAACTGGAATATGGTTGATAACAGAGGGATTGCATTTCAGGAAATAATCAACTCATTTGCAAATACTCACCCGAATATCCGAATAAACCGCGACAGCGTATCTTCAAAAAACTACGTAACCCGTTTGAAAATAGATTTTTCTTCCGGACATGAACCGGATATATTCGTTATGTGGCCCGGCGTCACAACCGAACGGTTTATCAAAAACGGACAGATTGCCTCGCTCAATGAAGCATTAAAAGCCGATAATGACTGGTATGAAAGAATTAACAAAACTACATTAAATTACCTTTCTTGTAACGGCGGCGTATACGCCGTTCCGTTTGAAATCGTATATGCCTGCCTTTTTGTAAATACGGATATTATGGGAAAATACGGTCTTGAAATTCCGCAAGATTACAATGAACTCAAATCTGCCGTACAGACGCTGAAAAGCCACGGCGTAATCCCGATAGCCTTTAACACAACGAACGAGGGGCTTCTGATGTATCAGCTTATATCCGCTCTGAACGGCGGACCGTTCTACATTGAAAATATCCGAAACGATGACGGTACAATAAACGAAAATTACATAAAAAGTGCGGAAACCATGAAAGAGCTTTACAACCTCGGCGCATTTCCGCCGAACGCATTTTCGCTTTCGGACTACGAACGCAACGAACTGTTTCTGCAAAAAAAGGCGGCTATGATTGTTCAATATTCAAGCTTCGCCGGCAATATATACAACAGCTCGAAGCAGGACAAAAGCACAGGACTCTACACCCCGGCGGACGACAGTGTCGCCGTTGCTCCGTTCCCCTATGACAATTCCCGTTATCTGCTATACGGAGTGGGCGGAGATACGTTTTTCGTAAGCTCGAAAACAAAATCGGACAAGCAGAAATATTCTTCCGCACTCGAAGTGCTGGAATATTTCACTTCCGTGGAGGCCGCAAATATATATGCCGAAACATCACCCACGATAAGCGCCGTAAAATCGGCAAATGCAACGTCAGTCCGCTATAATCCGCTCATGACAAATATCCACCATATGCTGAGTACGCCGCTTGCGTTTCTGGATTTTCCATACACTTTCGTGGACGAAAGCATATGGACGTCCGTATCTGATAAATTTCCGAATATTTTGCTCGGCACAACGGACATAAGCTCCGTTTGGCTGAATGCGTTTTCGGCAGATGACTAAATAAGATATACAGTAATAATCTCCTTATTCCTTGCCCTGCACGGAGATTTTACAACATACTGTTTGTGCCAATGCGGGGCGGCGGAACGGAGATTAAAATGAAACAACGATTCACAGCATTTTATACTAATCTTTCGCTTAAAAAGAAGCTCATACTTATGCTTTCCGTAGTTTGCCTGATATTCATGGTTTTCGGTACATACATAAGCTATCTTTTTTCAAACAACACCTTGAAAAACAAATCCATAGCATATACTGCGGACACCATGAACACACTTTCCGGAAACATCGTAAGAAACCTCAATAATGTTACGGATTTTTCGCAGATGATTTTGTATAACGATACCGTCTATGATATTGTAAAAAACGGCGGCGGCGAGCTTTCCAAGCTTGAATATTACGAAAATCAGCTTGCCGTCAACAACGAGCTTTTGAACCTGTCTGCCTATACAAAGGAAATCCAATCCGTTACGCTGATTTCGGGCAATAATATATACGGTCTGGATATAAACAGCGTTTTCAGCAGCAGCTACGACCCGGAATATGACGTTATGATAAACAGGGCAAGGCTCAACCACGGCGGCGAAACCTGGTATTTATCGAATAAAAAGGAGATTTTTCAGGTTCGCACAATATACAACAGAAATACAAACCGTGAAATCGGCAATATGATAATCAAGCTTCAAGGCAGCCTTTTTTCGGAGTTGTTTTCAGGATATACAAACGATTTGCACAATATTATTCTGTATTCGGACAGTAGCGGAATCATAGTTTCCGCACGCAACAACACGGCAAATATAGATTTTACTTCCTTTTTCGATTCCATGCCGACCGACAGCGGAACGGTCATGCACAGAAAAAGCAAAAATCTTATATGCTATTCTTCCATAAAACCGACCGACTGGTATGTAATAATTCTTACGCCGACGGACAAGCTTTTCAAGGACACATATATCCTGCGTAATTTTTATTTTATTATATACCTGCTGATTCTCGCCGTAATCGTGTTTATCAGCAACAAAATGACAAAGGATATACTAAATCCCGTAAATATGCTCATAACGGCGGCAAAGAATTTCAAAAACAAAAATATTATTACAACCGTCCGGGTAAACCGCCGCGACGAATTCGGCTATCTTTCGGAATGTTTCAATCAGATGGCGCTGCACATTACGGAAATGATACATTTGAGATACACCGAACGGGTTTTGAAAAACGAAGCGCAGATTAACGCTTTGCGTGCGCAGATAAATCCGCATTTCATATTCAATACGCTCGACACAATCAGCTGGATGGTGCGCATGAACAAAAATGACGACGCAGTGGAAATGATTTCCGTACTCGGTTCGCTCATGGAAGTAAACGCCGGCAAAATCTCGAATTTCATACCGCTGAGCAGCGAGATAGAATATATAAAAAATTACCTGCTGATATTAAAGCAGAGGTTTCGGGATAAACTGACCGTGAAGTATTTCATACCGGAGGAAGCATATTCCGTGCCGATTCCGTCGCTGATTCTTCAGCCGCTCATAGAAAATTCCATTTCCCACGGCATAGACAGGAGCGGACGAAACGGAGTTATATCCCTTTCCGTCAAGCTGCATCCCGACTCGGATTTGATGATAATAGAAATCACGGACAACGGCGCAGGCATGGATTCGGACAGTGCAGAGCTGCTTAACAATATGCTCGATATGGATAACGAAACGTTTTTCAAAAACGTTCACAGCAAAAATATAGGTCTGGAAAATGTAAACCGCCGTATAAAGTTTTTCTGCGGAAACGAATACGGACTTCACATATCCTCGAGAGAGGGCTGCTACTGCAAAATCACGTGCCGGATTTCGCTTTCCGCCGGCACGTCGGCAAAGGAGAATAAAGATGTATAACGTACTTATAATCGATGATGAACCTATGATTCGGGAGGGACTTTCATCCATAGTCAATTGGAATGAACTCGGCTGCACGGTCTGCGCAACCGCCGAAAATGCGGAGGACGGCGCCGAAAAAATCAAATCGCTCCGTCCCGACATAATCATAACGGATATAAAAATGGATAATATGAGCGGACTCGATATGCTTTATGAAATGCATGAATACACGCTTAATTCGCAGATAATAATCATTACGGGATACAGAAATTTCGACTATGCCGCAACGGCTATCGAACTCGGCGTTTCCTCGTTTTTGCTCAAACCGCTGAAGCTGCCGAAGCTCGAACAGGCAATCATGAAAGCTACCGATTCGCTCGGCAAGCTGCGCAGCTCGTCAATGCCTGCCGAAAGCAGCATAAACGAAGATATAGAAGCTGCGTTTCGCAAAGCCGCGGTTTCGGACGGCAACGCATACGCAATACTTTCCGAATACAATATCCCGGATAACGAATATGTCGCCATATCCATGAAATGCGATACCGGCGACGGCGATATTTCCGCAGAAAATATAAAATATTATGTGAATCTTTTGATGCACGATATTGCCGATGTATATTCGATAGACAATGAAAACAATATTTTTTCATTTCTGCTGATTTCAAATGAACGTCGGCTTAACAAATCGGTATTTCTCCAGAATTTGAGCGCAATACAGGCAGTTGTTCTGAAAGACACCGAGAAATCGTATTCCGTAAGTTTCAGCGATATAAGCAGCGACTACAGCCGTCTTAAAGAAAAATACAAGGAAAGTATGCGTGCCATAACGCACAACGTATACACGGGCGGCAGCTCGATTATCCCCTATGCCGTATCAAAAATATTCTTTGAAAACGATTATGATAATATCACAATAGATACTCTGCCGTCGCAGCTTCTGAACATAGTAACGACGGGAGCGGCGGAGGCTCTGCCGAAATGTATTCAGCATATAGGCTATATATTTGAAAAAACCGCCGACCTTGATTTGCTGAAAAATAAATGCCACGAGATTATCTCTTATCTTTTCTCTATAAACAGTGCTCTCGACAACAGCCGTTTCACGCTTGATTCCGTATATATGATAATAGATAATGCCTCGTCATATGAAGAATTGCTCATGCTTATTTCCATGATAGCGAACGACCTCACGCACAAAATCGACAGCTATAACCACAAATCGCTTTCTTCTAAGCTTAATAAGGCGATAGCATATATAAAGAACAATATCGGCGGACAAATAACGCTCAGCGACGTTTCGGAGGCAATCGGATTAAGTCCGAATTATGTCAGCGCCGTTTTCAAAAAGGAGCTTAACAAGCGCTTTTCCGATTATATAACCGAAACACGCATAGAATTTGCGAAAACGCTTCTGAAAAGCGATGAATATAAAATTTACGAAATATCCGACCAAGTCGGTATTTCGGACAGTTTGTATTTTTCCAAGCTTTTTAAAAAACATACCGGATTTTCGCCGTCGCAATACCGTGAGCATTGGCGAAAAGAAAATAAAGAATAAAAAGGGGCATTATAAAAATGCACAGACCGCATAAAGCAAGAAAGCAAGGACTTTGCCTTGCTTTTGCTCAGTTTGTCCATTCTGCACTATTTTTCCAAAGCCCCAAAAGAGGGTGCTGCAAAGCAATTTTGTTTTGCAACACCCTCTTTTTTATTTAATTGTCAAATATTATCTCCTGCGCTTCGCAAAGCGATATAAAATTCGCTTCGTCCCACAGGAAATATTTGTAATACGACGTTTCCGAATTAATTTTTATGCTGTCCGAAACCAAATATTCGGACACATTTTCATTTAATGCAGTTCTTGTAATTTCCGTTAATCTGCCGTCGCTTGAATATCCGGCAACAACAAAAATCCCGTTGAACGCATTCGGAGATTCCACATAAAATTCATATTCGTATTTTCCGCCCTTTTTCTCGACCGAAACCTTTGATACCGTAACGGTTGCATCGTCCTCTACCGTGTATATGACAATATCGCTCAGCTCGTCCTTGTCGTCCGCCTTTGCCGCCGCCTTTATTACCGTTCCCGGCTCAACAGCGAACGGCTTCGTATAAACAGAACCGTTTATCTCGCTCGGGTCGCTCTTGTCCGTTGTATAATATATCTTTCCGTCCGCTTCCATTGTCATTGTTACAATTCCCCGGCTTGCGGAAACCGTCGGCACGGCGGATTTGCTCTGACGGTAAATCGTAATCTTGTAGGTCTTTTCGTGTATTCCGTCCTCCGACTTTACCTTTATATACCTCGTTGACGCTCTGCCCTCGGAGAGCTTCACCGTCCTATCGGCAATCGGTATTTTCGAAGTCTTGGAGTAATACAATCCCCATTCGGCGCCTCGGCTTACTTCTACATCAATAGATATGCTGTCGAAGCTGTTCGCAACTCTCAAATCCGAGATTTCTCCGTCCTCTCTCTCGCCGTTGTGTATGATTTTTCCGCCGAGAGGACTTAGCGTTGCCAAAACATAGCAGTCGCTCGAAAGCGTTATCCCCGTTTTTATCAGCACAGCTTCACTGTTTGTATATATTCCGTCGTAATCCGCAAAAACACGGCAATACAGCTCCTTGTTTTCCGGCAATCCCGATGCATACAGCATACTGCCGTCCTCGGAAAGAACAGCTTCCACCCTGTCGTTGAAAACCTCTCGGCTTACGCCGTATTCCAGATAAACTTGGGGCTTTCCCGGAATCGGCGTCTTAAGTTTCGCCGTAATGCTTCCGCCCGTTATCTGCGAAACCGTGAAACTTCCGAGAGTTTTCGGAGTTGAAATATTTATTTTCAGCGAATATGTTTTTGTTCGTCCGCTCGGTGCGGTTACCTTTATATTAAAGTCCGTACATTCATCAAGCATTACAAGCGGTGCCAAAGGCTCCGAATATCCCGCTTGGCAGAGTTCATATGTTGCTCCGTCAAAAAGGTCGATTTTGTGCGTCCATTTAAGATACAGGTAATCGCCCGTCAGCGAATCGCCCTCCAACTTCCAATTGTCGAGATTTATCCCGAGTATGTCCACACAATCCGCAATCTTCGTTACATATACGGTTACATTTCCTGTGATATTCTTTCCTGTCCATGTTCTTCCGCCCGATTCAAATCTGTAAATATATCCCGTAGGCGCTGCCGGTAATGTTACGTCAGAACCGTAATCAGCCGTAATACTTCCGGTATAGTCGCCCTTATATGTAATCGTGTATTTGTTCGGAATTTTCCGCACCGTAACGGTTACATCTTCCGTGATATTCTTTCCTGTCCACTCCTCGCCGTTGACAGTAAAAGAATATGTATATC
>CAKVOK010000026.1 GCA_934792465.1 uncultured Clostridia bacterium
CTTGAACAATTACAAAATGCCGAAAAAATTAGTATATGAGTGCATTTTGTAATTGTTCAGCAGTCATTAAATAAAATTGCCCACTGCAAAGCGGCACTCCGAACAAGCTTCTTTCAAGCTTGGTTTTGTGCCTTGAACCACGGAAAGGAATGGTCATAAGTATGAAAATATTAGTTGACGCAGACGCCTGCCCCGTAAAGGAGATAATAGAAAAAACAGCGAAAAAATATGGAATACCGGTTGTTATGTTCATAGATACATCACATATTTTTAAGTCGGATTACAGCAAGACGGTTACCGTCGACAAGGGGAGGGATTCTGCCGATATTGCGCTGATAAACAATACGGAAAAAGGCGATATTGTAATAAGTGCGGATTTCGGCGTTGCTTCCATGGCATTGGGGAAAAAGGCTCATGCATTGGGTTTTAACGGGTTTGTGTATTCTGCGGAGAATATAGACAGACTTATGTTTGAACGATTTCTTGCGAAAAAGGTTCGTGCCGCAAGACACGGAAAGATTAAAAATAAACCGAATAATGCGGCCGATGAAAAATTTGAAAGAGTACTCGACAGTTTGTGCAGGGGAGAGAATATATATTGACGGATTTTATATGCAATCTTTTTATTAAAAAAGAGAACAGGGGAAACAGAAGCGAATACGGGCTTGCCGCCGGCAAAGCCGGAATTGCGCTGAATATATTTTTGTTTGTTATAAAAATAATTACCGGTATTATTACGGGGTCGATAGGCGTTGTTGCGGACGCCCTGAACAACCTTTCGGACGCCGGCTCGTCGGTTATAACGCTTGTCGGATTTAAGCTTGCGGAAAAGCCGGCGGACAGCGAGCATCCGTTCGGACATGGCAGAATAGAATATATTTCGGGGATATTCGTATCGGTGCTGATACTCGTTATGGGTCTGTCGCTTGCGAAAAGCTCGGTTATAAAGATAATGTCACCGGAGAATATTAATGTGAATATAAGCAGCGTTGTCATTCTTGCGGCGGCGATATGCATAAAGACATGGATGTATTTTTTCAACAGAAAAATAGGAAAGAAGATTAATTCGGGAACGCTTATCGCAACGGCAAAGGATTCGCTCAGCGATGCCGCGGCGACAACGGCGGTGCTGGCAGGCTTGGCGGTGTATTTTGCGTTTGATGTAAACATAGACGGCATAGCCGGGCTTATAGTATCGTGCTTCATTATATATACGGGCTTCGGAGCACTGAAAGATTCGATACAGCCTCTCCTCGGAATACCGGCGGACAGGAAAATGGCGGAAAGAATCGAACAGATTGTCATGAGTTTTAATGTATCAAAGGGAATGCACGACCTTGTCATACACAACTACGGACCGTCCAGATTTATGATAAGTCTGCACGTCGAAGTGCCGTGCAACGGCGATATAATAAAAATGCATGACGAAATAGATTTGATTGAACGCAGGCTTGAAGAGGAATTTAACTGCATTGCAACGATTCATATGGACCCGATTGAAACGGAAAACGCAACGATAAATGCCGCAAGAACAGTTGTGAAAGAGGCTGTTGCGGCAGTGAGTCCCGAGGTTTCCATGCACGATTTCCGAATGGTGAGCGGAGATACGCATACCAATCTTATATTCGACGTGGTGCTTCCGAAGAAATGCAAGCTTTGCGAGAAAGAATTAAAGGAAAAAATATCTTCGGAGATTAAGAGGAGGAACGGCGAATACCGTGCGATTATTCATGTTGACAGAAGCTATATATAAATTTATATAAAAGGAATACACTTATGAGAATAGCGATTTGCGATGATTTGAATACCGAAAGAAAAAAGGTCATAGAGGCATTGAATTTGATTATGGGCAATTTTTCCGTGAATGAATTTGACGATGGGTATGAGCTTATCAAAAGCCACATGCATATGCCGTTTGATTTGATTATTCTGGATATATTGATGCCGAAAATAAGCGGAATGGATACGGCAAGACTGCTCAGGGAAAAAGGTGTGAAAACACCTGTTGTATTTATATCCTCAAGTGAGGAGTTCGGCGTCATGAGCTACAGTGTGCTTGCGTTTGACTATATTTTAAAACCTATTGATGTTGAGCGGCTGAGAGAATGTATGAAACGTCTGTTTGCACAGAAAAAGAAGAAGCATTATATTTCGGTTACGTATTCCGGAACGGAAACGAAAATACTGTTGTCGAATATACAATGTATGGAAAGCAATCTGAGGAAGGTTATAATTACGCTGTCCGAAAACCGCGAAATCGAAATTTTCGGCAAGCTGGCGGATTTCGAGGAATATCTGATTAAACACGGATTTTGCCGATGTCATAAAAGCTATATTGTAAATATAGAGCATATCGACAGCATAGAAAACGATACGTTTTTCCTTACCGGCGGCAGAACTGTGAAAATATCGAGAACATATTTGCAGAAAGCAAAAAAAGCGTATTTCGATTATGTTTTTACTGCGGAGGCCGACAATGAATGATTTAAAAGATGTTGTTTCTTTATTTATTACGCTTTTCATATGCGTGTTTGACGGATATTCCATGATGAATTACCGTGTGAAAGAGAAAAGTGCCTACGGCTGCTTTGCCGGGATTACGCTGTTTTGTCTGCTTTTGAATACTTTTATAATATTGCATTACGGAGCCGCTGTTTTCAATAATATAATTATATTCACAGTAGGGCTTCCTTATCTGATTCTCATTTTAATGATAACCGGCGATAAGGTATCGCAGACGCTTTTCAATTTTTGGCTTTGGATAAATGTATATGGAATAATTTCGAATTTTTCGGTTTTGATTAACGACTATACATTTAGAAACACTTGTTTTCTGACTGCTGTTCGATGTACGCTTCTTGTGAGTTATTTCGTTTTTTATAATAAGCTTGTGAAACGAAAGCATAAGCTGCTTATGGAAAATCTTAAGGTAAACTGGTGGATATTCTCTTTCATACCGATGTGCTTTACGGTGCTTTTGTGTATGGTTAATTATTATTTCGGGAATTTTAACGGATACACAAGAAATTATCCGGTTGTCATGACAATACATATACTCATGGTGCTTGTATATATTTTGATATTTTATACGTTTAAGACGGTACATGATTCTATGGAGAGCGAACGCCTTGCGCAGAGCATGAGAGAACAGATTGTCCTGCAAAAGAAGCAGTATGAATTTTATATCCAAAGAGAAGAAGCGGAGCGGATATTCCGCCATGACGCACGGCATAGGGATGCAATGCTGCTGAATTGTATGGAAAAGGGCGATACGGAAAAGGCTAAGTCGCTTTTGAAGTGTGAGCTTAATGAACTCCATAATAATGCAGAGATAAGATATTGCAATAATATCCTTATTAATGCCGTGCTGTGCGAATATGCGCTGAAAGCACAAAAAAAGGATATTGAATTTTCCGTTTCGGTCAAGGTGCCGGACAGGATTTTGTGCGATGAAAGCGAATTTTGCATTATGCTTTCAAATTTACTGGAAAACAGTATCGACGCAGCGAAAAGTTATATCGAGGTCAGTGTAAAATGTTTGAATAACCAGCTTTCGCTGAACGTTAAAAACGATTATACGGGAGAGATAAGGAAAAATGCCGACGGCTGCTATATGACGACAAAACAGCTCGGTTCGGGTTTGGGATTAAAGAGCGTGAGTGCGATAGTCAAGAAGAACGGCGGACTTTTGAAAATAGACGACCGAAACGGTGTTTTCGACGTGTGTGCGGCGCTGCGGAATTTTTGAAGCCGATTTCAGCGGAAAGCTTTAATAAAAGTTAATTAAATAGGTTTTTTTGGAAATCGGTACTTGACAAATTCCTTATATTGACTTATAATAATAAAAAAGATATAAAATTAAAAACACTAAAACAAGGAGAGATAAAAATGCTTGATATTAAAGTTGAAAAAACAAAAGCTCCGAAAGAAAAACCGAAGAAAGGCGAAAAGCTCGGATTCGGTCATATATTCACAGACCATATGTTCGTTATGAATTATACGGAGGGAAAAGGCTGGCACGATCCGAGAGTCGTTCCGTTTTCAAATCTTGAACTTTCTCCGGCGGCTATGGTATTCCATTACGGTCAGGAAATGTTCGAGGGCTTAAAAGCGTATAAAGGCGCAGACGGCACACCGTATCTGTTCAGACCGGACATGAACGCAAAGCGCGCCAATGCTTCAAACGACAGACTTTGCATACCGGAAATCCCCGAAGAGGATTTTGTTCAGGCAGTAAAAGCCGTTGTCGGTATTGATAAGGATTGGATTCCGGAAGAAGAGGGAACGTCGCTTTATATCAGACCGTTTGTAATTGCAACGGACGATTTTCTCGGGGTTGCACCGTCGAAAACTTATTTGTTTATTATAATTCTTTCGCCGAGCGGCGCATATTACGAAAGCGGACTTGCTCCCGTAGGTATCTGGATTGAGGACGAATATGTACGTGCGGTACGGGGAGGAATAGGCTTCGCAAAGACCGGCGGAAACTATGCGGCGAGCCTTATCGCACAGGTGAAAGCACATGACGACGGATTCGCACAGGTATTGTGGCTGGACGGCGTTGAAAGAAAATATATCGAAGAAGTGGGCGCAATGAACATATTCTTCAAGATTGACGGAAAAATCGTCACGCCTATGCTCAGTGGAAGTATTCTGCCGGGTATTACGAGAAATTCCGTAATAGAAGTATGCAAACACTGGGGATTGCCTGTTGAAGAAAGAAGAATTTCCGTTGACGAGCTGCTTGAAGCACAGCGCAGCGGCAAGCTCGAAGAAGTATTCGGCAGCGGTACGGCAGCAGTAATTTCTCCTGTCGGCAAGCTCAGATACAAGGACGAGGTTATGACAATAGGCGACGGAAATATCGGTGAAATCAGCCAGAAGCTTTACGATACCATAACAGGTATTCAGTGGGGCAAAATCGATGACCCGTTCGGCTGGAGAACAACATTAGACTGATTTTTTGAATTATTCAAATGAATATTTTTCTTTTAAACTGCAAAAAATATGAAAAAAAGAAAAAGGTGATTTGTTTGGATAATAAAGAATACGATAAACTTGTTAAAAAAGTGTCGCCGAATACAAATGTGCCGGTAACGTGCGCAAAAGCATTTGTATTCGGCGGCTCAATCTGTCTTATAGGAGAAATCATACGTCAGATTCTGCTGTATTTCAGACTTCCCGATACGCAGGCGGCGACATGGACGTCTATAATACTGGTGTTCCTCGGAGCACTGCTCACCGGAATCGGCGTATACGACGATTTGGCAAAGCACGGCGGCGCAGGAACGGCAGTGCCTATTACCGGATTTGCCAATTCCATAGTTTCCCCGGCTATAGAATACAAAAGCGAGGGATTCGTAATGGGAGTTGGCGCAAAGATGTTCGTAATCGCCGGTCCCGTACTGGTATACGGTACGCTTTCGTCCGTTGCCGTGGGAATTATTTATTATATTATGAAGCTGTTCTGATTACAGCAGAAATTTTATTATGTATAGTGTGAAAAATCCGGGAACACCCAAAAATCCGCAAAACAGACAGGTTACGGCATTTATACCGATGCTCAGTGCCGGAATGAATTGATTTATAAACATCAATGCGGCAAGACCGATTATGCTGTTTGCAACGACTTTCCACACTCTTCCTATGTTAGATAAGATAATCCACAAAGCTGCGGTTATACCGAAAAGTATAGCCGCATAATTAATTATGCTGTTCAAGGCGTCACCTCCATATAAATTATATTGCGGAGGTGACGAAAATATGCCGATTATCGCATTAATGCAGCGTAAATGTAAGTATAACGCATGCAATAACGGTTATGCCGAGGAGTATGCGCCCTGCCTGCTGACCGAATAAATACCAGTCGCTCGGTTCTCCGCCGTCAACTTCGAGCCCGTGGCGCAGGAAAAAGAACAGCCTCGGGAATTTTATATCAAGGAACAGAATCAGCCCGGCGAACAGCAGAACGATTGCCGGAGCGGGATTTCCCCGAAAATCCGTTTTGCTTTGCGACCAGCGGTAAAGCTCGGTGAGCGACGGCAGCAATTCCTCTTTTGCCGGTGCTTCGCTGCCGACTTTTATGCCGAATCCGTCCATAGTGCCGTCGGCGTTTGTCAGTATGTATGTGCCGTCTATTTCGAGTACATCGCCGCTGAATATGTTTTTGCCGTTTTCGTAAATTTCCGCATGAGATTTTTCGTTGGGTTTTTCGGCGGCTATAACTTCGTAGCTGTGTTTTTCGCCGTCAAGAGAAAATTCGATTTTCGCACCGTCCGACGTTTTGTCAACGGACATTATGTATTCTGCGTATTTGTCCGAACCGCGGAATTTACCGTCTTTTTTGTATAAAAACGCATCGCCCTTCCATACGCCCGAAAGAAAAAATGCGTAAATATAAACGGCGGCTAATGCGATTACGGCTGCGGCAATAAATAAATTTTTGTGCTTTCTCATGTCAAACTCCTTTTTGTAAATCAAACATAAATTGCTTTTTCGTCTTTGATAAGATATATTATTTTTTCTTTAACCGCTGCGGAGGTTATTATTTCCGCCGCACGTGCGTAAATTTCAATCTGTTTTTTATATTCTTCAAGCCTTTTCGGACTTACAAACGAATCTGTTTTGTAATCCACAATAACGTATTCTCCGTTTTCCTCGAAAATGCAGTCCGCAATTCCCTGAATCAATATTGTTTCTCCGCAGAGCGACGGATAAACCGTCTCCGATTTCACGGGCATATTAAATGAAAATTCCCGCAATACCTTCGGCGATTTTTGCATTCTTGCGAATATGTCGCCGGAAATAAATTTGCTTATTTTCTCGGTATAAACGTATTGTTCTTCATTTTCGGTTAAAAGCTTGCGGCGTTTAAGCCGTGCGATACATTCTTCGACGGACGGATTTTTCATGTCGATTTCCTTGAGTACGAGATGATTTACGGTACCTATGTTTGCACCGGACAAATCCTTTTTCTCGATAAATTCGGGATAAGTTTTGAGTTCCGGAGCGAACATTTTGAATGCGGTCGGGTCATCGTATGTACCTGCTTTTTTTATCTCGCTTACGGAAAGCTTAACGGGGGTATGCGCCGCCTTTTCGTGCGGATAGCTGTAGCTTAACGCATTTTTTACATATTCGGAGGATTCGCCGGCTGCAAAATCCGCAGGTGTGTCAGCGGAAACGGTTTCGGACGAAAGTTCGTCTTTGCCAAAAATATTCAGAACCCATTTGTCGCTTAATCCGGCACAAATCCAGTCGAGATAAGAGGATGCACTCACAGCTGATTTTGTTTCCGCAAAAAAATCCCTTTCTTTCGCTTTCTTCACGGAAGCTGTGCAAATGAGTCTTGTTTCCGCACGGGTAAGCGCAACGTAGAGTATGCGCATTTCCTCGGATATGCTTTCGCTTTTCATTGCTGCGGCAATAGCTTTTTGAGAAATCAGCTTGTATTTTATGTGCTTGGCGGGGTTTATCATGGTAAGTCCTATGCCGAGATTTTTGTGATACAGCAGATTTCCTACGGAGTCCTTTACGTTAAGCTTTTTTCCGCAGCCTGCGACAAATACGTTTTTGAATTGCAGACCCTTCGATTTGTGTATGGACATTATCCTCACAACGTCTGCATTTTCCGAAAGGGTTTTCGCACCGGCACTGTCGCCGCCGGCGGAAAGTCGGTCGATATATTGTATGAATCCGAACAAATCGTTTATACCCATATCGGCAAAGCCCTCCACCTGCTTTAAGAACAAATCGAGATTCGATTTTCGTCCCTCTCCGCCGGGCAGACAAAGAATGAAATCATCAAAACACAGCTCATTGCACAAATATCTGCAAAATTCCTCAACCGTAAGCGAAACTGCCGTATCACGCCATAAAGCAAGCGTGTTTAAGAAGTTTTCGCATTTTTCTTTTGTTTCGTCTTCACCGTTGTATTTGATAATTGCTTTGTAAAACGAACCGCTGTGACACATGCGTATTTTCAGCAAATCGCTTTCCGTGAAGTTGAATAACGGCGAAAAGAGTACGCCTGTGAGCGGTATATCCTGATACGGATTGTCGCATATCTTCAGTACGGACATAAAAAGCCGTATTTCAAAGCTGTCGAAAAATCCGCCTCCGCCGTCAACGTAATACGGTATGCCGATTTTTTTAAATTCGGTTTCAAAGGAATGAATATTGTTTTTTACGCTCCGCATAAGCACGGCACAGTCGCTGAACCTTCCGCCGTCCGCTTTCAGCTGCAAAATCCGCTTTGCTATAAGGCGCGCTTCGTAGCCGATTTTGTCCTCCGGCTCGTCCGTATCGTCCGCATCACTGTCGGAATCTACGATTAAGAGTTCACATTTCGGCTCGTTTTCGGGTATTTCGCCGCTTCTGTAATAAAGCCGCTCTTCGTCACCGTAGTCCACTCCGCCGGTTTCCTCGTTCATACATACGGAAAATATATCGTTGATGCAGTCCAATATATTGGACGAGCTTCGGAAGTTTTTGTTAAGGCAAATTTTTCGCTGTATTCCGTCAGATGTGTATGTTTTCGATTTTTCGGAAAAAATGCCGGGGTCTGCCTGCCTGAAACGGTATATGCTTTGCTTGATGTCGCCGACCATGAACATATTGGTGCTTTTTCCGTCTTTTTTTCTCGATATATAGGAGAAAAGAGTTTCCTGCGCCGGGTTGCAGTCCTGATATTCGTCTACGAATATTTCCGTGTAGCGCTCTCTCAGGCGGTCGGCAACGCCGCTCTCGGCGTCCTTTAAAATCTGCATTGCCATATGCTCGAAATCCGAAAAGTCTATCAGTGCCGAATCGTGCTTTTTCCGCATGAATATATCCGAAAAGGTGTTGACGCATTTTTTCAGAGTCAGCGCAAGCGGATAAGCGCTTTTTATTTCTTCTGCGATTTCGTCAAAGCTTTTTCCGCATATGTCGGATTGGATTTTGCCGAACCGCTTTTTCAAATCGTCGCGTTTTTTGCCTATTTCCTTGCATATGCTTTCGTCCTCGTCCTTGCTTTTTTTGCCTATCGAACCGAACGAAAAGGCACCCAGAATATCATAAAATTCATCGCTTTCGGATTTTGCCGCAAGGCAGAGCTTTTCAAGAGAAGCGGTATCTCTTTCGAGAGCAGGAGTGTAGTTCAGTCCCAAATCCGCAGCGTATTTGTAAAGCTTTTCAAATTCGCTCTTTATTGCGCAGAGGTTTATATATGCATTGTGTTTCAGATATTTTGTCCATATCAATTCGCTTGCCGGAACGTCCGAATTGTATGCCTCGCACTGTTCGTCAAGCCATCTTTCGGGTTCGGGCAGACTTCGTGTGAAGTCGTACAGCCGAATTATTTCATTTTCGAGAGTTTCGTCTTTTCCGCCGAAAAGGCTGCACAGCCTGTCCGTCATAATCGGGTCGTGCTCATACATAAATTCAAGCGTTTCATCGGCAGATTCGAGCTTCAAAAGCTCGGTTTCGCTGTCGTCCGCTATTTTGAACGCAGGGTCGATTTCGAGCAGATGAAAGTTGTTTTTTATTATATCAAGGCAGAAGCTGTGAATCGTTGTTATGCTCGCCTTGCCGATGAGAGTCAGCTGACGGGAAAGAAATGCGTTTTTTTCGGATTCCTCGATTTTTTCGCTTATTTTTCGGCTTATTCGTTCTTTCATTTCCGCCGCCGCCGCATTGGTAAAGGTTACGACAAGAAATTCGGTTATGTCGTGTCCCGAAAGCAGCTTGTTCAGCACACGTTCGGAGAGAACGGCTGTTTTTCCGCTGCCTGCCGCCGCAGATACCAGTATGTCGCAGCCGTTTTCGTATATCGCTCTTTTTTGGTCTGCAGTAAATTCAGGCATTTTCCTTTCCCTCCCTTTCAAGCTGTTCCATAAGCTCATTTTTGTCAACGGCGGCAATATAGTTAAATTTGCAGCCGAGCTTCTTTTCGAAGTGGCAAATATCTTTGAAATCGCAGAAATCGCAGCCGGTTTCCCTGCCGTATTTAATCGGGGCAATATCCGTTTTGCCGTGCAATATCTCACGGCTTATACTTTTTATCAGCTTGTTTGTTTCCTTGCGTATTCCCATAAATTGATTGAAGCTGACAGCGTGCGAGGTTTTGCCGAGGCTGCCGTCTTTCAGCAGATTTACGGGGATTACGTTGCTTTTTTTGACTATGTTTTCGTCCATTGCGTTTATTATTTTCATGTCGTTTACGACAATGCCGGTCATCTTAAATTCATCTGCCAGAAGCGGAGCGGTTTCGTCCGTTTCATCGGCTTCTATTATCGGGTCTTTGAACCGGAAATACAGTACGCCGGCAGGCTTGGCGTCCTCAAGAGTACACATTCTGTCGAGATATACGGCAAGCTGCAGCTCCAGTCCGCACATCATTTTTCCAATGTCGAAATCGCGGCTGCCGGATTTGTAATCGACAATTCTCAGGTATCTTCCGCCGTTTTCGTCCGTATACATATCGGCACGGTCGATAATTCCTTTCAGCTTTACGGTTTTGCCGTCTGCCTTTATGGTCAGCGGTATATATTTGCCGCCGCCTATATTTATTTCATATCCTATCGGTTCAAATTTTCCGGCACGCAGATGATTTACGACATACGATACGGACAGTATAAGCATCTTTTTCAGGCGCAGCAGGAGATGTGTGCGCTTTCTTGATTTTATATCGAAAAGTGCTTCGGTTTCCGTAATTTTTTTATCTATCAGCCTTTCCGCAGTTCTTTTTATGAATGCTTCGTCTGCCGTTCTCCAGGATAAACCGTTTACGGTGATTTCATTGGAAAGCTCCTGCATTATTTCGTGCATCAGCGAGCCTGTATCGGTATTTTCAAGTCCGGCGGTTTTGCGCTTGTTTATATAGAGCATATGCTTCAAAAAGTGCGCAAACGGGCATTTTTTATAGCTTTCCAGACGTGAAACGCTGACGTTTAAAGTGCCGTCTTTGAAAAATTCGTCGAGTATCGGGCTGTCTATGCCGTTTGCAGAGGGCTTGTAGTTCATTGCGGAGAGAAACAGTTCGTATTTCTTCGGGTCGGTTTCCTTAAAAAATCCTGCGGTTTCATGCCATATTTCATCTGCCGCAAAGCCATCCGCTTCGTTTCGCAGAGCTGCCGCCATATATGAAAATGCGGGGCGTTTCGCCAGTATATTTTCCTTTGTCGGAGCGGCGGGAACAATACGGCTTTGAACACGCAGATTATCAAAACAGCCGCAGATTCTGTGAATAATGCGTGACGGACGGTATGAATTGCCCGATATATCGGAAATCGGGTATGATATGTAAAGCTTGCTTTTCGCACGCATCAGCAGGTTTAGAATCAAAAAATCTTCGCTGAACGCACGCTTTACGGTATCGGGAGCGAGCTTCACACCGATTTTCAAAAGATTTTTTCTGTCGTCATCGTTCAGAATACCCTCGTCAGACATTATCTGCGGATATACACCGTCGTTTGTTCCGACAACAAAAAGAATGTCGGCATCTGCGGCATCGTTTGCACCGCATATTGTCACGCTGTCCAAGGAGGTGGGGATTGAGCCGATTTCATGAGATGAAACGGCACTTTTAATCATTTGAACAAATTCGGCTGCCGATACTTCTTCGTTCCCGGCAAGGCTCGCAGCTTCGTCGAGAGAATCTATGAGAATATTCCATATTTGTCCGTAATATGCCGAGATTTCGGGAGCGGATTCTCTGAACCGCTCCACGCCGGCCTTTGTATTTTCAAATAAATTTATGTCTGTCATAAATTCAAATAAAACGGTGCATTTTTCTTTTACTGTTTTGTTTTTGTTCAGACCGTCCGAGAGCCGTATCAGAGGCTCAATGAGCTTTTTGCGTATTCTGTTTATTTCGGCGAGAAATTCTTCCTCCGAATCGAAATCGTTTGCGATTTTCGGCGTATATTTCCATTCTTTTTTATATCCGTTTCCTTTTATGCCAACTGCAAGACAGTAATTTTCGAGTAAATCCGCTTCGTCGCGCACATCTGCCGCAAATCCCGATTTTAAGTAGGAAAACAAAGCCTTGTAGCTGAAATTTTCCACGGCTGTGTTCATTGCGCCGAAAACTGCGTCTGCCGCAGGCTGTGTCGAAGCATTGATTTTCTTCGATATGAAGCATGGGATTTCGTATTGCCCGAAAATTTCGGAAATTATATTCAAATATCTTTCGCTGTCACGTGCCGATACGGCAATGTCCCTGTAGCGTTTGCCGGATTTTACGAGCCGTTTTATCTGCTCGGCAACGCTTCTGATTTCATCGTGAACCGTGTTGTATTCAGTGATAAAAATATTCTCCGATTTTTGCTTTGTCTTTGAGTTTTTTTCAAAGCACTCCGCAAGATGCGCCAAATCTTCCGGCGCATATATTTTGCCTGTTTTAAAATATTTTATTTCCGTAAATTCTTTGAGCGCCTTTATATCCGCAATCTGGTCGGAATACAGGCTGTCCTCGTCGTTTCCGCCGGTAGGCAGAGCCGAAAAGGCTATGTATATTCCGCTGCCGCAATCGTGCAGATTTTTTATTACCTGCATTTCCTGCGGAGTGAAGCTCGCAAAGCCGTCGAATATGAAAGTGCTTTCAGCAAAATAATCCCTGTTGGCGGAAATTATTTTTGCAAGCAGAGTAAGCTCATCATCGCCGGTTATGTATTTGTCGCCGAGCAGCCGAACAAATTCGGAATAGATTGTGTATATATCGCCGAGCTTGTTTTTGAGTGCGGAATCCTCCGCTTTTTCGGCGGCGTTTTTGATGTCGTCCGGAAAAACGGAGTATGTAGCAAATTCTTTCGTTATATCGCTTAAAATCTCCGTGAATCCCGAATAAGCGGAAGCACGCTTCAAGACGGTAAGTTTGCTTGAAACACGGCGGCAAACAAGCCCCAGAAGAATTTGTTTGCCGCTTTTTGTAAGGCGTTCGCAGCCGCCTATGCCGAATTCGTTTATAACCTTGTGATAAAGGCGCTTGAACGAGGTAACGTCCGTAAGATAGCTGCTGACAGCACCGAACAGCTTCGCAATTTCAATCTCCGCACCGTATGAAAACGGTTCGGGAACTATATAACAAACATCTTTGCCGATTTTTTTCATAATCTCGATGCATTTTGCGGTTTTGCCGCTTTTTACGGAACCGTATATTATATTTACAGACATTTTTTACTCCTTATTAAAGTTTTTTTAAAAATGTTTCGTTTGCATATTCTCTGTATTTGTCGAATCTGTCCTCTTCGATTGCTGCACGTATTTCCTCCATCATTGTGTTGTAGAAATAGAGGTTGTGCAATACGCAAAGACGCATACCGAGCATTTCGCCCGCTTTCAAAAGGTGGCGTATATATGCTCTCGAATAATGGCGGCATGCGGGGCAGCCGCAGTCCTTGTCTATGGGATTCGGGTCTGTCGCATATTTTTGGTTCAGAATATGCATATACCCTTTCGAGGTGAATATAGAACCGTGTCTTGCGTTTCTGCTCGGCATTACGCAGTCGAAGAAATCAACGCCCCTCGCAACGGCTTCGACTATGTTTACCGGAGTTCCGACACCCATAAGGTATCGTGGTCTGTCCTCCGGAGCATATGGCTCCACGGCGTCTATAATATCGTACATTTCCTGTGTGGATTCGCCTACGGCAAGCCCTCCTATGGCATAGCCCGGCAAATCAAGCTTCGCTATATCCTGCATATGGCGTATGCGCAGCTCCGGATATGTTCCGCCCTGATTTATGCCGAACAGCAGCTGATGCTTGTTTATCGTGCCGTCAAGCCCGTTCAGCCTTGTCATTTCGTCCTTGCAGCGTTTGAGCCATCTTGTTGTACGTTCTATTGAGTTTTCGACATATTCTTTCGGCGCAGGATTTTCTATGCATTCGTCGAATGCCATGGCTATCGTGGAAGCAAGATGCGACTGTATCTGCATACTTTCTTCCGGACCCATGAATATTTTTTTGCCGTCTACGTGCGAGGCGAAGTATACGCCCTCTTCTTTGATTTTTCGGAGTGCACCGAGCGAAAATACCTGAAAGCCGCCGCTGTCCGTGAGAATAGGTCTGTCCCAATTCATGAATTTGTGCAGACCTCCGAGTTCGGCTATTATGTCATCGCCGGGTCTTACGTGCAGGTGGTATGTGTTGGAAAGCTCCACCTGGCATTTTACGTCTTTCAAATCCATTGACGAAATGCCGCCCTTGACGGTTGCGGAAGTCCCTACGTTCATGAACACCGGTGTCTGAACAGTGCCGTGAACCGTTGTAAATTCGCCTCGTCTTGCTTTGTTGTTTTTATGAAGTATTTTAAACATAAATTTCTGTCCTTTCAATTTGCCTTATATATATATTGTAACATAAACCGACGAAAATTTCAATAGCTATATTGCAAAAATACGTTTGTCGGAATTTGTCGGTAAAAAAATGTCCCATAATATTGACAAAAAGGAAAAAATATGATATAATTAGTTCAAAAGTAAACTGTTTTTGCTGATGCATAACAATACATTAACAAACGGGGGTTACTATGGACGATTTATTCGAACTCAGAATTACGGCAATGAAGTTAAGGAAGATATATGACATGAAATGCACGGAAATCATGGAAAAATATGAGCTTAGGCGTGCGGATGTGGATATATTGTGGCTGATTTACAGGTCGGGGAACGACAAGACGGCACGAGCCATTGCGGAAACGGGAATGTCTAAGGCAAATATATCGAAATCGATTGAAAATCTGAAAATAAATAATCTTATTTCACTCGAAACGGACAAGTCGGACAGAAGATATGTTCACATTCATTTGAAAACGGCGGCATATGCTGTTATAGATGAAATAATAAAGGTAAAAACGAAAATAAACAGTGATTTGTTTGCCGGAATATCTCCGGAGGAAAAAGAGATTTTTAAAAAAATAAGAAGCAGATTGGAGCATAATATAAATACACAGTACAACTTTTGAAAAGGAGAAAGATATGAACGGCGAAATTTTGAAATTGGCAAGAGGACTGATGCTTTATAACGATGCATTTGCAAATATGCCGTCCGATAAGCTGCGCAGCGGCATAACCAGGTTCGATTTTTTCGTGCTGAATAAATTCGATACGGAATTCGGCAGCGGCGGCAGGCTTTATCTCAGCGATTTAAAAGATAAACTCGGACTTGGCATGGATAAGGTTTCGAAGCTTGCGAGAGAGCTGGAGCAAAAAGGACTTGTAAAATGGACGCATGATAATAAGGATACAAGGGGAACATACATAGAGCTTACCGATTTCGGCGCAGATAGGCTGAAGAACGGGCAAGAAAAAACGATGACATTTTATAAAAACGTTATATCGAAATTCGGCAAAGAGCGTTCGGAAGAACTTGTGCGCATGATGAAAGAAATGACGGATATAATGGCAGAGGAATTAAATGGGGAGGACGCAGGCTGATGAATGAAATGAAATATGCGGAGTATGCGAAAAAATGTAATGAAGCGGACGCACTCAACAAACAGTATTTTCAGGAATACGGCGTTAAACGCGGATTGAGAGATATTAACGGAAACGGTGTTTTGTGCGGTCTTACGAATATATCGAAAATAGAATCCTACGAGATGAAAGACGGAGAGAAAAGACCCTGCGAGGGCAAGCTGCGCTACAGGGGTTATGATATATACGATTTGGTGGACGGAATCCCGGAGGACGGGTTCGGATTTGAGGAAATAGCATATCTTTTGCTTATGGGAGATTTGCCGGACAAAGCCGAACTGGAGGAATTTAAGGCTGTCCTTTCGGGCGAACAGCGTCTGCCGACGAACTTCACACGTGACGTTATCATGAAAGCGGCAAGCAAGGATATTATGAATTCTATGACGAGAAGCGTGCTTACTCTCGCTTCTTACGATTCGGCAGTATCCGACAACAGCATTGAAAACGTGCTGCGTCAGTCATGCAAGCTTATAAGCGTGTTTCCTATGATTTCGGTGTATGCATACCATGCGTACAATCATTATAAAAAGGACGGCAGTATGTATATCCACAGACCGCAGAGCAATTTGTCGACTGCGGAAAATATACTGCTCATGCTTCGTCCCGATAAGGAATATACTCCGATAGAGGCAAAGGTGCTGGACGTGGCGCTGCTTTTGCATATGGAGCATGGCGGAGGAAACAACTCGACGTTTACAACGCGTGTTGTAACGTCGTCCGGCTCGGATACGTATTCGGTTATCGCTGCGGCGCTTTCGTCACTCAAGGGGCCTAAGCACGGCGGTGCGAATATCAAGGTTGTAAAGATGATGAAGGATATAAAGAAACACGTATCAGACTGCCGTGATGAGGACGAAGTGCGTTTCTATCTCGAAAAGATTGTCGATAAAGACGCTTTCGACAAAACGGGACTTATCTACGGTATGGGGCACGCAGTATATTCGCTTTCCGACCCGAGAGCCGAAATATTCAAGCAGTTTGTGCAAAAGCTTGCCATGGACAAAGGCAGAAAAGAGGATTTCGCACTGTATTCGGCGGTGGAAAAGCTTGCGCCCGCCGTGATTGCGGACAAACGCAGGATTTATAAGGGTGTAAGCACAAATGTGGATTTTTACAGCGGCTTTGTATACAGTATGCTTGATATTCCCGTGGAGCTGTTTACTCCGATTTTCGCTATGGCGAGAATAGTCGGCTGGAGTGCGCACAGGATAGAGGAGCTTATTAATATGGATAAGATTATGCGTCCGGCATACAAGAGCGTAATTGACGACAGAGATTATACTGATATTGAAAAGAGATAAGGTATATATAATGAGGGTGCGGAAAGGCAGATTTTTCCGCACCCCTCTTTGCTTGCAACTTTAGAAAAATAGTGCATTTTTATAAAGTTAATTTTTTGTGTCACCTTTTTGTGTGCTGCGTTGTGTTTAAAGTGAAGGGGTTGATAAAGATGAACAATCATTCAGTGCGGCCGACTGATGATGAAATCAAAGAAGTTGTGACAGTGTATTCAAATATGCTTTTTAAATTATGTTTTTCAATTCTTTGCAGCACGGCAGACGCCGAGGACGCAGTGTCGGACACATTTGTAAAGTATATGACCAAAGCACCGTATTTCAACGGCGAAGAACACCGAAAGGCGTGGCTTTTGCGGGTGGCGGTGAATATATGCAAAAATATGTGCCGTTTCAGAAAAAGAAACGGTTGTATAGATATAGATGAGGTGAGGGAACTTGCGGCGGAGGAAAAGGACTTCGGCGTGCTGGAGCAGGTAATGAAGCTGCCGGAAAAGTATAAGACGATAATTCATTTGCATTATGTAGAGGGATATAAGGTAAAGGAGCTTGCAAAAATATTGGATATATCGGAAGCGGCGGCGAAAAAGCGTCTGCAATACGGCAGAAATATACTGAAAGCGGAATACGGAAAGGAAGATTAGAAAATGAAAAGCCGAGATTATGTTGAAGCAATGAACAATTTGAAAACTCCCAACGGTATGCAGAACAGAATATATGCAAGGGTTTTGCAAAAAAAATATGTAAAGGGGAATAAGATTATGTTAAAAAAGAAAATATTTGCAATAACGGCAGCGGCAGTGGTGGCGTTGGGCAGTATAGGTTATGCGGTGGGAAACGCCGTGACGTCATGGTATTCGAGTTCGAGTGCCGATGCGGAGTATAAGACATTGCCGACTGCGGAACAGTGCGTTAAGGACTGCGGATATGAACCGCTGCTTATCGATGAATTTGAAAACGGTTATAAATTCAAGGACGGAAGCATTGTGAAAAATCGTATGGAGGACGATGCCGGCAGTGCAATCGAAAATTTCAAATCGTTTGATTTTCGGTATGCAAAAAACGGAGATGAGGTCTATTTTACACAGGAGAAATATACGTCACAGACAGACGAACCGGGCAGCGTCACGGCTACGGCAGACGGCACGGACATATATTATTACAGCTATAAGAATAAGGTAGTGCCGCCGGATTATAAGCTTACGAAAGAGGATAAGGAAGCCGAGAAAAACGGAGAACTTGTGTTCTCATACGGCTCGGATAAGGTGGAAATAAATGTTGTAAGCAGTGTTTCCTGGGATGTCGGTGATATGCATTATACGCTTATGCAGATAGACGGAAAGCTTTCAGAAAAAGAGCTTGCGGATATGGCGCTTGAAGCACTGAAAAAATAATATACGGGAGGGGTGCGGAAAGGCAGATTTTTCCGCACCCCTCTTTGATGAAATATTGCTTTATGCGGTCCTTGCATTTTTTATAAAGCACCTTTTCCAGATATTTTGCATTGAAATCGGGCGGTGCATATGCTAAAATTATATGTGTGAAACAAATGTTTAAGGAGGAAGAAATGAAAAAAATAATTTTTTTGATTTGTTTTTATCTTCTTTCATTCATGAATACTGCGGCATACGAAGTACCGATTGATATAACGGTAAACGGCGATTATATTAAAACCTCGGTAAGACCGTATATCAAAAATTCGCTTACTTATGTGCCGATAAGGTTTGTATCGGAAGCCATAGGGTGCGACGTTGACTGGACGGGTGAAGCGGCAATAATCAGGGGCGAAAAAACAATAATACTCTATCCGGGACGGGATTATGCCGTTGTAGACGGAGAAACGAAGAAGCTCGACGGCGGAGCGGAGCTTGTTTCGGACAGAACGTTCGTTCCGCTGCGTTTTGTTGCGGAAACGCTCGGCTGCAACGTAAACTGGAACGCAAATTATTATTGTGTTGAAATTGAGAAGAAAAACATATCTGTGAATGAAGACTGTATAACAAATCCGGAATACGACCGCGACAGCATATTTTGGCTGGCACGCATAATCGAGAGCGAGAGCGGCGGCGAGATTATGGAGGGAAAAATTGCGGTCGGCAACGTTGTTTTGAACCGTGTTGAAAGCAAAGCGTTTCCGAATACGATATACGGAGTTATTTTTGACGATGCGTACGGAATACAGTTTCAGCCTGTTATGAACGGGACGGTTTACAACGAGCCGTCGCAGGATTCGTATATTGCGGCGAAGCTGGCGCTCAGCGGCAGCAACACCGCGGGAGAAAGCCTCTATTTTTTAAATCCGAGGAAATCAACCAACTTTTGGATTGTGTATAACAGGGAGTATTTATGCTCAATAGGAAATCATGATTTCTATTTGTAAATATAAACATATTTAAAAATGTTTCAAAAGCTTTTTTGGGCAAAAACACGAAAATATGATAAATATTGTGAAATCACTTGCAAAATGGCTGAAAATTTGATAAAATATATATATTGTTGTATAAATCAATGGGAGGTGCATACAAATGGCAAAATGTGAAGTATGTGGAAAAAGCGTTTCCTTCGGTATAAAAGTAAGTCATTCTCACAGACGTTCAAACCGTACATGGAAACCAAATGTAAGAAGTGTAAGAGCTATAGTAAACGGTACTCCTAAGAAAATTAACGTTTGCACTCGCTGCCTGCGTTCGGGTAAAGTTGAAAGAGCTATATAACGGAATTAAGATGTCCACTGCCTTTTCGGCAGTGGGTTTCGCTTGATTTTTTGTGCGGTTGGTTTTGCCGCAAGGGTGCCGGATAGCAGAAGGTGTTGTTCGGCTTTTTTCCGTTTGTTTTTTGTTTTTGCAAAAGACACTGCTTATTTTGTATGGTATGTTTAAAGAAGCTGTAAAAAACATCGTGTGTTCCGTGCTGTTTTTTGCGGCTTCTTTTGTATAATTTAAGGCAGAAGGGTGGATAATTTATGTTGCATAAGATATATAAAAAAATTTTTTCGTTTTCGGCAAAGGATTTGCTTACAACACTTTTTATACTGTTGGCGATAACGGCGGCGTGCCTTTTTATAAACCGTTTTAACGACGGCGATATATACGTGCCTATGATGTATTCGCTGGCGGTCTTGCTCGTGTCGAGATATACAAACGGATATTTCTGGGGAGTTTTTTCCTCGATACTGTCGGTTGTAATAATAAACTACTTTTTTGCCGAACCGCATTTTGCGTTCGATTTGCTCCAGCCGGGATATCCGATAGCGTTTGCGGTAATGCTCACGGGTTGTATAATTACGGGTGCGAGTACGACGCAGCTGGTGGAAAAAGAAAAAATGCGTACAATGGCAGAGAAAGAACGTATGCGTGCGAATCTGCTGCGTGCCGTATCACATGATTTAAGAACGCCGCTGACATCGATTTCCGGCTCGGCAAGCGTGCTTATAGATAATGACGGCAAAATTGATAAGGCTGAAAGAAGAAGCCTTCTTATTGAGATTCAGGAAGAAGCGCAGTGGCTTATACGAATGGTTGAAAATCTGCTTGCCGTAACGAGAATAAGCAATGAAAACGGGGAATTGCACAAGACAGTCGAAGTGGTGGAGGAGATTGCCGCAGAAGCGGTGCAAAAGCTGAAAAAGCGCTATCCCGACGCACCTATCAGAGTATATGTGCCGGAAGACATATTGTTTGTGCCGATGGACGCCATTTTGATTGAACAGGTGCTGATAAATCTCATGGAAAATTCGATTCGCCACGGAGAGCATGTTACAAAAATTAAGCTTGAAATTTTGCAAAAGGGCGAATTTGCCGTGTTTAAGGTGACGGACAACGGCTGCGGATTCGACAGGAAAAAGCTTGATAATTTGTTTGACGGAAATGTTTCGTCGAACAATCCGAACAGCGATATAACAAAAGATATGGGCATAGGTCTTAGCGTTTGCAAATCTATAATAAATGCCCACGGAGGCTCTGTCGAAGCCGAGAATATTATCGGCGGCGGTGCGTGCGTGAAATTTTCTCTGCCGCTTGAAGCGGAAAATGTATAAAACGAAATTTTTTCGGCAATAATATTTTTGCGATAGAAATTTTCGCAAATTAATTATGAACGGAGAGATTTTTTATGAGTTGTCACTGTGGAGAAAACAAAAGCATTTCGTGTACCGTACAGCAGTGTAAGAACCACTGCGAACACGCAGATTACTGTTCTCTTGATACTGTAAGAATAGGAACACATGAGAGCAATCCGACAATGAACGAATGCGTTGACTGCGAATCGTTCGTACTCAGATAAGCTCGGACAAGAAAACGGCATTGATATTGCCGTCCCCCTGATAAAAAATTAATTCAAAGGCAGATATGTTTACCCCTTGCATATCTGCCTTTTTTCTGTGATAAAAGCTTTTAAGATATTGACTTTGTGTGCGGTATAATTAATGACTGCTGAACAATTACAAAATGCACTCATATACTAATTTTTTCGGCATTTTGTAATTGTTCAGCAGTCATTAAATAATAATGCATGGTTTTAAATATGAACCCTATATTGCGGTGCGGGTTTATACACCATGCATTTTTTATGCGGTCTGTGCATTTTGCTGAAGTATTATATCTTATAATAAATAATGGCTGCCGCATTGATAATGCAGCAGCGCAAGGAATGATTATCCTATTTTTTTGTTCAAATAATCCACGATATCACCGACGGTTTTTATATTTTCAAGGTCCTCATCGGGAATCTCGATATCAAACTCCTCCTCGATTGAAGTAGCAAGGTCTACAACCGCAAGAGAATCTATACCCAAATCATCTTTAAGCTCGGCTGTAAGTGTAACTTCGCTTTCGTCAAGCAAAAGCTCGCTGACCAAAAGGTCACGTACTTTTTCAAACATACTGCGTCCCCCCTCTGTAGCTTATAACTTATGTTTTGCAATCCGTGCAGTATATATTATAATATCATTTTTGTTATATGTCAACACTTATTTCAAAAAAAATTGCATTTTTACTGATTTTTTTTGAAATTATCGGCAGAATCGAGAGAATTGCACAGGAATCGGCAATATAAAAAAATGCGGAATTTCTTAAAAAAAGCAAATAATTTGTTTTTTACTGTATTTTACATATGCATATTTTTTATGTGATATGTAAACTTAAAAATGAGTTTTCCACATAAGATTTCACGCCAAAGGTCTTAAAAATACAGTTGTACACCGAGTTATCCACTTTATCCACAGGTTTGTTATGTTAATCGGAGGGAAAATACAATATTGCCTGTCCAAAAAATGTTTACATAATCTTGTGACGTAAACCTGACTTGAAATTAATGTAAATTCTAAATGCTTTAAAATAAGTTATTCACCAAGTTATCCACCTTTTCCACAACAGTTATTAAACAACGGGTGCAAATCTCAAAAATGCGGTACAAAAAATTAAAAATCATGTTTTTTGTTTGCTGATTTCTTACATTGCCGATGACTTGCACAATAAAAAAATCTCTGTTTTTCATAAAAAATTACCTGATATTTTATGAAATATTCAGTTGAAGTTTTTTGAAAAATATGGTATACTATACAGGATGTGCATTTGCATAGTTTTATTTTAATTGGGGGATAAAAATGGAAAGAGAAAAATTTTCTTCAAGGCTGGGATTTATTCTTATCTCTGCCGGCTGCGCCATAGGGCTCGGAAACGTTTGGAGGTTTCCTTATGTGACGGGTCAGTACGGCGGCGCAGTATTTGTACTTATTTACTTGGCATTTCTCGTATTGCTCGGACTTCCGATAATGGTTATGGAGCTTTCCGTGGGCAGAGCCAGCAAGAGAAGTGCGGCGAAATCCTTTGACGTACTCGAAAAACCGGGTTCAAAATGGCATTTGTTCAAATACTTTGCTATTTCGGGAAACTATCTTTTGATGATGTTTTACACAACGATTGCCGGCTGGATGCTGATGTATTTTATTAAAATGCTCACAGGCTCTCTCGTCGGACTGGATAACGCCGGTGTGGAAGCGGCATTCGGAAGTATTCTCGCTTCGCCCGGAAGCATGACGGCGGCAATGATTGCGGTTGTGGTTCTTTGCTTCGGCATATGCTCCGTCGGATTGCAAAACGGCGTTGAGAAAATCACAAAGGTTATGATGATTGCGCTGTTTGCGCTTATAGCCGTGCTTGCGGTACATTCCTGCCTGCTTAAAGGCGGAATAGAGGGCATTAAGTTTTATCTTGCTCCGGATTTCTCGGTTTTTAAGGAAAATTCCGTAGGTGAAATAGTTTTTGCAGCTATGGGACAGTCGTTCTTTACGCTCAGCATAGGCATGGGTTCTATAGCTATTTTCGGCAGCTATATAGACAAGGATCGTTCGCTCATGGGTGAAGCACTCAGCATTACGGCACTTGATACATTCGTTGCTATCATGGCGGGTCTTATAATATTCCCGGCGTGTACGGCATACGGTGTAAAGCCGGATTCGGGTCCGAACCTTATATTTATAACACTTCCGAACGTATTCAACAACATGAGCGGCGGAAGAATATGGGGCGCACTGTTTTTCCTGTTTATGGCGTTTGCGGCACTTTCAACGGTTATAGCCGTGTTTGAAAATATAATGTCGTTCTCGCTGGAGATATTCCACTGTTCGAGGAAAAAAGCGGCTGTGGTAAACATAGTATTAATATGCCTGCTTTCTATGCCTACTGTCCTCGGATTTAACGTACTCAGCGGATTTACTCCCCTCGGCGCAGGCACGGGTGTGCTTGATTTGGAGGATTTCCTCGTAAGCAACAACATTCTTCCTCTCGGAAGCCTTGTATATCTGATGTTCTGCACACGCCGCTACGGCTGGGGCTTCAAGAACTTTATGGAAGAAGCGAATGCCGGGGAGGGACTTAAGTTCCCGAGATGGGCGAGATTCTACGTTTCGTATATTCTGCCTGTTATAGTGCTTGTGGTATTCGTGAGCGGATATATTTCAATTTTCGGAAAATAAACATAAGGAGCTTTAGCAAAATGCACGGACCGCATAAGGCATCGAGGGTTCGGTTTCGGATTGCCTGACGCTTTCGGGTTCAGTTTGTACATTCTGTGCTATTTTTCTAAAGCCTAAAAAAGAGGGTGTAGAAAAACGATTTCGTTTTGCTGTGCCCTCTTTTTAAATCATGAAAACATATGAACAAAACCGCCGTTTCTATGCAAAGCATACAAAAAAATAAAAATTTTTTGAAATATGTATAAAATAATACTTGGAGTGTACACTAAATAGGTGTATAATCCCGAGTTTGACACCCGAAATGCGCAAAAACCTGCGAAAACCATTGAAAATAGTGGCTTTTGCTTTTAATCTTGAAGTGCACAATGTTTTGGATTTCTTGTGTCATAAAAAATTTTTTTCATTGCGTTTCTGGTAACTATTTCGGTATCTGATCTAAAGCCGAATTTTTCATGCAAATCAAGTGTCGTTTGTTCATTCGTATTTCCTGAATTAACGCAGAAGGCAAGCGGTATTCCGTCTGCATCCATAAACAGTCCGAGCTGAACAATCGGATTCGGTCTGTTCTTCTTCGATACACCGTATTGTCTTATGCCCTTTGGGTTTTCAATTTCGAAAAAGAAATTTGTGCAATCGTAGTAGGGAACATTCGTATTTCTTTTCATAAGTGAAAGGCTGTTCTTGTATACTTCGCTCATGATAAAATCCGACTCTTTGGCAATAATTGATAGCGCACGATATATCTGATGTAGATCAATGCCAAAGTTTTCAAGAAAACTCTTTGAATATTCAAAAGACGACAACTTTGAGCCGGGAGCGAGTATTCTTGAATATATTAAACTTGACAAAATGGCAATCAGACTATACTCAAATGAATGTTTTGAAGATATACTGTAGCAAATTTTATTAAGTTTCAATTCGTGATAAATCTGCTGCAGGAAAAGATAACCGCCGTTAAAAGAACGGGATATATCTTTTTCTATGCATTTGTATGGTGAATATTGTACCATTATCGGTTCTTTTAATTCTCTTTCATCTTGATTAAGCTTTTCAACATATTTTTTTGCCCGGATATATGGATCTTCTCCGCCGGCTTTTTCAATAACTTCCGGCAGTGTTCCGAGTTTTTCAATTATTTTGTTTGTTCGTTTTCCGTTGGAATACACTGATTTTACAACATAAAAGGATTCTGCATTTTTTGATTTTGTAGTTTGTAATCGCATAAATTAATCACCCTTTTATATTATACCACAATGTGAGAGATGTGCAATAGAAAAATTTTTCGGAGATTATTTTTGGCTTTAGGTCTCAAACTCCTGATTATTTTCATGCGAAAAAACACGTAAAATGTGGCTTGTTGTGGAATATCCACAAAAAAAAAATTATTTTTTATTAATATTTTTTTTATATATTTGAAAAAGAGTATAGATTTTTTTTTATAAAAGTGATATAATTATATAATATACAGCTATGCAAAAAATGCATACCGCATATTATATTTTGTTAAAAAAATAACATATGCGGAAATTTAATAATATTAGGAGGAAAAATCAATGTCTAAAAATCACGTTCCGTCGTTTAAAGGAACAAAGGAGCAGGAAGAAAAGCTTCAGGCTGTTATTTTAAAGCATAAAGACGAGCAGGGTGCTCTCATTCCGGTTCTCCACGAAGCACAGGATATTTACGGATATTTGCCGATTGAGGTTCAGAAAATCATTTCGGAGGGACTAGGAATTTCTCTCAGCGAAATTTACGGCGTAGTTACTTTTTATGCACAGTTCTCGCTCAATCCGAAGGGCGAATATCAGATCGGAGTCTGTCTCGGCACAGCCTGTTATGTTAAAGGAAGCAATCTCGTTCTTGAAAAAGTTAAAGAAATGCTTAAAGTCGATGTCGGCGAGTGTACTGCCGACGGCAGATTCTCCATTGACGCAACACGCTGCATAGGAGCTTGCGGACTTGCACCGGTTATGACTGTAAACGAGGACGTTTACGGCAGACTTCTGCCGGAAGAGGTTCCCGGAATAATCGAAAAATATCAGAATATGTAATCAAATATACATAGTGAGGTGATTTTGTGCTGCTATCGGAGGTTAGTTCCGTCTTAAAAGGTAAAATTCTCGAACCCGGCGAAAACGGCGGCGATACGGAGGTATATACGGCGTGCGGATGCGATCTTATGAGCGATGTTCTGGCATTTGTAAAGGATCAGACGCTGCTGCTTACCGGGCTTATAAATTCCCAGGTTATAAGAACAGCGGAAATGATGGATATTGTTGCGGTATGCTTTGTGCGCGGCAAAACTCCGCCGGAAGAGGTTTTAAGCCTTGCAAAAGCGAAGAATATAGCAATCTTAACCACTGATTATCCAATGTATACCGCTTGCGGAAAGCTTTATGAAAAAGGACTCGGAGGACGTAAAAGTGATTAAACGTTACGATATATCCGGCAGCGATTTTTCTTCGGCCGGAGAGGCATCGAGCAGCTTCAAGGAGGTTTTGAAGAAGCTCGGAGTCAATTCGGGTGCGGTGAGGCGCGCGGCAATCGCAATGTATGAAGCGGAAATAAATACCGTTATTCACGGCGGCGGAGGCGTGTGCGAAGCGCAGGTGCTGGAGGATAAAATCATTATCAGCTTTTCGGACAACGGCCCCGGTATTGCGGACGTTGAACTTGCAATGCAGGAGGGGTATTCGACGGCGAGCGAGAAAATACGAGAACTTGGATTCGGCGCAGGTATGGGTCTGCCGAATATAAAGAAATATACGGATGATATGAAGATTGAGACTGCTCCCGGAAAGGGAACAACAGTAACACTGACAATAAATTTGTGAGGTGAGCAGATGTCTTATTTCCATTCGGTTACACTCGATAAAGAGAAATGTCAGGGCTGTACAAACTGCATCAAGCGTTGCCCCACGGAGGCAATCAGGGTGCGCAGCGGCAAAGCAAAGATTATCAAAGAACGGTGTATAGACTGCGGAGAATGTATAAGAGTCTGTCCGTATCATGCGAAGCTTGCCGTGACGGACGGGTTTGAACGGCTTAAAGAATTTAAATACAACATAGCACTGCCGGCACCGTCGTTTTACGGTCAGTTCCGGTACGTAGACGACAGAAACAAGGTCTTGACGGCATTCACAATGGCAGGGTTCAACAGTGTGTTTGAAGTCGCCAAGGGTGCGGAATATGTCAGCATGAAAACTGCGGAAATGCTGAAAAACGGAGAGGTAAAAAAGCCTTTGATAAGTTCGGCGTGTTCGGCGGTGGTTAGGCTGATAAGAGAACGTTTTCCCGATTTGATAGGCAATATAAGCGAGCTGCTTTCTCCCATGGAGGTTGCCGCAATGATGGCAAGGCACGAAGCCAAAATCAAGACCGGTATGTCGGACAGCGAAATCGGCGTGTTTTTTATAACGCCGTGTCCGGCAAAGGTGACGAGCATAAAAGCTCCGCTCACGCTTGAAAAATCGCACATAAACGGTGCAATATCGGCAACGGACGCATTCGTTAAGCTGCGGCCGTTCGTCAAGGTGATGGATAATCCGCAGAATTTGAGTGCCGCCGGAAACGAGGGCGTTGCCTGGGCGAGAAGCGGCGGAGAATGTGAATCGACGGGAACGCTGAAATACATCGCCGTAGACGGCATAAACAACGTTATAAACGTTTTGAGCGAGATTGAGGACGACAAGCTGGACGATATAGATTTCGTAGAGCTTTCCGCATGTACAAACGGATGCGTTGGAGGGCCTCTCAATCTTACAAATTCTTTTGTATCGACAACGAGAATAAATAATATGATACAGGGCGGCAAAAAGCTGAAAGAGGGCGAGTATAACGAGGATATATCGTGGCGCAGAAAAATTCAGGCTGTGCAGATTATGAAGCTTGACGATGATTTGACACGTGCAATGGAAAAAATGGAGAGAATCGAAAAGCTTTATTCCGGTATGCCGAAGCTCGACTGCGGTTCGTGCGGAGCACCGTCTTGCAAGGCGCTGGCAGAAGATATTGTCAGGGGCTTTGCTTCGGAAAACGATTGTATTTTCAAGATGAAAGAGCGTGTACGCGAGCTTGCAAGCGAGTTGTTCGGTCTGGAAGCAGGGTCGGACAGTATACACAATAAATAAGGAGATTATCATGACGGTAAAAGAACTTGCGGAACGAATCGGTCTTACGTTTGTGACGGAAGCGGACACAAGAGAAGTTAAAGGCTGTTATATAGGTGATTTGCTAAGTTGGGTTATGGGACGTGCGGAGAGCATGAGCGCATGGATAACGATAATGAACAATGTAAATATTGTTGCCGTTGCGGCACTTGCGGACGTTTCGTGTATAATTCTTGCCGAGGGCGTATCGGTATCGGACGAGGTTAAGGAAAAAGCAAAAACGCAGGGCGTTAATATTCTTTCCTCGGGAAAGACCGCATACGAGCTGGCGGCGGAAATATCACAGCTTATATGAGTACGTATGATTTTCATATACATTCGGCACTTTCGCCGTGTGCAGACAATGAAATGACGCCGTGCAATATAGTCGGTATGGCAAAGGTCATGGGACATGAGATAATTGCGATATCGGACCATAATTCGGTGAAAAATGCGGCTGCGGTTATGAAAGCCGGAGTGCGTGAGGGAATTCGTGTAATTCCGGCAATGGAAGTCGAAACAATGGAAGAGGTTCATATTCTGACTTTGTTCAAAACACTTGAAGCTGCCGAATATGCGGCGAAGATTGTATATGATAAGCTGCCGGACATAAAAAACCGCCCGGAAATATTCGGGGAACAATGTATCATGGACGAGTTTGACAATTTGCTGGGGTATGAAGAAAAGCTTCTGCTTTCTCCTGCGGCAATCTCGATAAATGAGCTTTTTGAAATCGTGAGAGAAGCGAAAGGGATTTTCATACCGGCGCATATAGACCGCCATTCATACAGCGTGCTTACGAACCTCGGATTCATACCGGACGACATAGATATAAAATATGTTGAAGTATCGGGGAATGTGGACAGCTTAGACGATTACATAAATGACAGACCTTTTCTGAAAAGATACAAAATAACACGTTCATCAGACGCACATAGGCTTGACAGTCTTGTTTTTGCGGCGGATGATTTCGGCAATATTGAAGAATTGCTTTAAAGGAGATTTGCAATGCAGGAATTATCTATGCATATACTTGATATAGCGCATAATTCGATAAAGGCGGGGGCTGATACCGTGGAAATTTCGGTTGACGAGCAGCCGGCGAAGAATACGCTTGAAATAGCTGTAAAGGATAACGGCTGCGGTATGTCCGAAGAATTTCTGAAAAGGGTTAAAGACCCGTTCACAACGACGAGGACAACGAGAAAAGCCGGACTCGGCATACCTCTTTTTGAAGCGGCTGCGGTGCAGACCGGAGGACATCTCGATATTGAATCGAAGCAGGGAAGGGGAACTGTGTTAAAGGCGTGTTTTGTTTATGACAGCATAGACAGAGCACCGCTCGGAGATATAAAAAGCACACTTATCACACTTATATCGGGTTATGATAAAATAAGATTTATATATAAACATATTGTAAATGAAAAGGAATTTGTTCTCGACACCGCAGAAATACAAAAAGCGGTCGGGGATATTCCGCTGAATACTCCGGAGATACTCGCATGGATAGGCGGGTTTATTGAAGAGGGTATCGGTGACTTGGTTAATTAAATTATTTATATAAACGGCAGAATAAAGCCGTATTAAGGAGGAAGTTATGAAAAGTTTTGAAGAACTGCAGGCAATCCGCGAGAAGGTTTTGAATCAGGTTAATCTGCGTAAGGAAAGAGAAGACGGAGTCAGAGTTGTTGTCGGAATGGCAACCTGCGGTATTGCGGCAGGTGCAAGACCTGTCCTTAACGCATTTCTGGAGGAAATCGACAAAAGAAAGCTGAATAATGTAACCGTGGCACAGACAGGTTGCATAGGTATGTGCCGTCTTGAGCCTATAGTTGAGGTTTATATGCCCGGCGAAGAAAAGGTTACGTATGTTAAAATGACGGCTGATAAGGTTGCAAGAGTTGTTGCGGAACACATTATAAATAAAAATGTTGTATCCGAGTTTACAATAGGTGCTGCCGAGTAATAAGAGGAGGATAAAAAGAATGAATAATATATACAGAGCGCATATACTTGTGTGCGGCGGTACGGGATGTACATCATCGGGTTCACCGAAAATTCATGACGAATTTGAGGCACAGCTCAAAGCAAATCATCTTGAAAACGAAGTAAAGGTTGTTCAGACGGGCTGCTTCGGTCTTTGCGCACTCGGTCCCGTTGTAATCGTATACCCGGAGGGTGCTTTCTACAGCATGGTAAAGGTAGAGGACGTTAAGGAAATCGTTGAAGAACATCTCTTAAAAGGAAGAGTTGTAACAAGACTTTTGTATGAGGAAACAGTTCACGAGAACGATTCCATAAAATCTCTTAATGAGGTTAATTTCTATAAAAAACAGCACAGGGTTGCACTTCGTAACTGCGGTGTTATCGACCCTGAAAATATCGAAGAATACATAGCTATGGACGGCTATCAGGCACTCGGAAAGGTGCTTACGAAAATGACTCCGCAGGAGGTTATTGACGAAATCAAAGCTTCCGGACTCAGAGGCCGCGGCGGCGCAGGCTTCCCGACAGGTATGAAATGGCAGTTTGCGGCAGGTTCGCAGGCAGACCAAAAATATGTCTGTTGTAACGCCGATGAGGGCGACCCGGGTGCATTCATGGACAGAAGCGTTCTTGAAGGCGACCCTCATGCGGTTATAGAAGCTATGGCGATTGCCGCATATGCAATAGGCGCAAATCAGGGTTACATATATATCAGAGCCGAATATCCCATAGCGGTTGAAAGACTCAGAATAGCTATAGCACAGGCGAAAGAATACGGCTTGCTCGGTGAAAATATCATGGGTACAGGCTTCAGCTTTGACCTCGACCTCCGTCTTGGTGCAGGCGCATTCGTATGCGGTGAGGAAACAGCACTTATGAACTCAATCGAGGGCATGAGAGGAGAACCTCGTCCCCGTCCGCCGTTCCCGGCTGTAAAAGGCTTGTTCGGCAAACCGACGCTTCTTAATAACGTTGAAACATATGCAAATATTACACAGATTATAAATAACGGTGCGGAATGGTTTGCTTCCATGGGTACTGAAAAGAGTAAGGGTACTAAGGTATTCGCACTCGGCGGCAAAATCAACAACACGGGTCTTGTTGAAGTTCCTATGGGAACAACTCTTCGTGAAATCATAGAAGAAATCGGCGGCGGTATTCCGAACGGCAAGAAGTTCAAAGCTGCTCAGACGGGCGGACCTTCCGGCGGATGTATTCCGGCACACCTTATAGATACACCTATAGATTACGATTCTCTTATGAGCATCGGTTCGATGATGGGAAGCGGCGGTCTTATCGTTATGGACGAGGACAACTGTATGGTTGATATAGCCAAATTCTTCCTTGAATTTACGGTTGACGAATCATGCGGTAAATGTGCGCCGTGCCGTATCGGTACAAAAAGACTTCTTGAAATCCTTGACAAAATCACAAAGGGCAAGGGTACGCTTGAGGATATAGACAGACTTGAAACACTTTGCGAAAGCATTAAATCTTCCGCACTCTGCGGTCTCGGTCAGACAGCTCCGAACCCCGTATTAAGCACGCTTAAATATTTCAGAGATGAGTATATCGCTCACGTTGTGGATAAGAAATGTCCCGCCGGCGTTTGTAAAGCACTCCTTTCATACAAGATTGTCGAAGATAAATGTAAGGGCTGCAGCGCTTGTTCGAGAAAATGTCCGGTCGGCGCAATTTCCGGCGTAATTAAGAGTCCGTATAAGATTGATACAACGAAATGCGTTAAGTGCGGAGTATGTATGGATACTTGTAGATTTGACGCCATTGTAAAGGAATAAGGGAGTGAAAACGATGATAAATGTATATATAGACGGTATAAAATTGGAAGTAGAAGCGGGTACTACCATTTTAGAGGCAGCTCACGCAGCCGGAATTGAAATCCCCACGCTCTGCTACTTAAAAGATGTAAACGAAATAGGCGCTTGCCGTATGTGCGTTGTCGAAATCAAAGGCGCAAGAAATCTCCAGGCAGCCTGTGTATATCCGCTCGACAGAGAGGGTACGGAAGTATTTACAAATTCGCCGAAAGTTCGTGCGGCAAGAAAAGCTACGCTTGAACTCATTCTTTCCAACCACGAGAGAAAATGTCTTACGTGCGTAAGAAACCGTAACTGTGAGCTTCAGGAGCTTGCGGAAAAACTCGGCGTTGAGGATATTCCGTTCGAGGGTGAAAATATCCATTATGATTTGGATAATCTTTCACATTCGCTTGTTCGTGATAACAATAAATGTATTCTTTGCCGCAGATGCGTATCCGTATGTAACAACGTGCAGACAGTATCTGTAATAAATGCCGCAAACCGCGGATTTGCAACGAGAATAGGATGCGCATTCGATATGACGCTCGACGAAGTTCCGTGCGTATACTGCGGACAGTGTATAACGGCTTGTCCGGTAGGCGCATTGAAAGAAAAAGAAGAGATTGATAATGTTTGGGAAGCACTTGCGGACGATTCTAAATATGTTGTTGTTCAGACAGCACCGGCTGTACGTGCAGGTCTCGGCGAAGAATTCGGTGCTCCTATAGGAACGGCGGTAACCGGAAAAATGGTTGCTGCGCTTCGCAGAATCGGATTTAATAAAGTATTTGATACAGACTTTGCGGCAGACCTTACAATAATGGAAGAGGGAACAGAGCTTCTCGAAAGACTTAAAAACGGCGGTACACTCCCGATGATTACGTCATGCTCACCGGGCTGGGTAAAATTCTGTGAGCATTACTATCCGGAATTTATTCCGAACCTTTCAAGCTGCAAATCACCTCACCAGATGTTCGGCGCAGTTCTTAAAACATATTTTGCGGAAAAAGCCGGCATAAATCCGAAAGATGTATATGTTGTATCGGTAATGCCGTGCTCATCAAAGAAATATGAATCAAAGCGTGAAGAGATGAATGAAAACGGACTTCGTGACATAGACAGCGTAATTACGACACGCGAGCTTGCGAAGATGATAAAGCAGGCTAATATAAACTTTAATGCACTTCCGGACGAACAGTTTGACGATCCGTTCGGCATAGGTACGGGCGCAGGAGTAATATTCGGTGCAACGGGCGGTGTTATGGAAGCGGCTGTCAGAACGGTTAAAGAAATCGTAGAGGGCAAAGAAGCCGATAAGATTGATTATGACGAAATCCGCGGCGTTGAGGGAATTAAAACGGCTACGGTGAAAGTAGGCGATACAGACGTTAAGATTGCGGTAGCTCACGGTCTGGGCAATGCAAGAAAACTGCTTGACGATATAAAAGCAGGAAAAGCGGATTATCATTTCATAGAAATCATGGCTTGTCCGGGCGGATGTGTAACCGGCGGAGGTCAGCCGATAGTCGATTCACGCACGAAGATGGATATAGACGTGAGAGCGGCGAGAGCAAAAGCTATCTATGAAGAAGATAAAAACCTGCCGATACGTAAATCTCATAAGAATCCGGCAATCGTGAAAATTTATGAAGAATTTCTCGGCAAGCCGTGCGGTCATAAATCGCATGAACTGCTCCATACTCATTATACAAAGAGAGATAAATTTTAATTAAATATGTATAGAAAAAATCGGGAATTATAGTACTTCTCGATAAAACGGAGTTGCTAAAAGACACGCATATCACTTTTTAAGGTGGTATGCGTGTTTCTCTTATTAATTTTCGTATATCTTTTCTATGGCGCTGATTACGGCTTTTCCGTATTCTCCGTCGGTTATTTCCGATTCCTTGCCTTCAATGAAATTGGCAAATTCTTTCAGCTGACGATCCATGAAGAGTCCGTCCTCACAAACGTCAGAATCCTCCCATTTTCCGTTTTTATATTCTCTTAAACGTATTCCGTCCGATACATTTAGCGCACCGTCGGTGAAATAATAAATAACCTCATAGCCGCAGCAGCCGTAGCCGGAAAAGGTTACGGAAGCACTGAATCCGTCTTTGAATCTCATCATATATTGAGCGTGTCCCTCTATATCGCAGGCGTTTTTGCTGTTCGCGCAAACAGAGAAAATTTCCGGTTTCTGTACGCCGACCATGTAAAATATTTTGTCTATGGCGTGCGCTCCGTAATTCATAACAATACCGCCTCCGGAGGTGGATTTTTGCAAAAACCATTTCGGGCGGTTTTTGTCAAAATAATTTGTGGTTCTTCTTTCTTCGTACATAATAAACTTGCCGAGCCTGCCGCTCTCAATGCATTCTTTGACGGCACGGTTTGCGGCGAAATATCGCTGTACATGACCTACGGCAAGTTTCTTGCCGCTTTTTTTCGCTGCTTCAAGCATTTTGTCGCATTCGGCGACGGTATTCGCCATTGGTTTTTCTACAAGCACATGGATTCCGTGTTCGAGAAAAAATACCGCAGCTTCACAATGCAGAAAATGAGGAAGATTCAGTATAACCGCTTCCGCATCGGTTTTGCCCGGAATGTCATGATAATCGGCGAATACGGGTACGCAGTATTTTTCGCCGAATACTTCGGCTTTTTCTGTGTTCGTGTCGCATACGGCGCAAAGCTCAAATTCGTCCGAATGTTCAATGGCGGTAAGATGCTCGATACCGATACTGCCCGTCCCTATTACAGCTGTTTTAATCATTGTTATCCACCTCGCAAAGTAATTTTTTCATAATCTCTGTTTCTTCTTTAAGTCCCTGTAAATCGGAGTTTTTCAAAAACTCAAAAAGCATATATGTATCTGTGCTGCTTTCATGCAAAATTTTTATAAAGCTGCGCCAGAGTGCTTCGCCGTCCTTCACGGAATATCGGCAAAAATCGGAATCTACGTAAAAAACGTGAACTATTTTAAGATACGGAGTCAATGCCTTTAATGTTTCCTCGTTTTCCTTTTCGCTTATCCTCGGGTCATATTGGAAATACATTCCGAGATTTTCGCACGCAGCGTCATTCATAAGGCGCAGTGCGGAAGCTTTGGAATCCGTATACGTGTCGTTGTGAAATTCAAAGGCTATTTGAATATTTTCGGCAGCTGCCGCACGGCATACAGCTTTTGTTTCCTCCAGCAGAGGCGCATATTCCGATTCCGTAACATCGCAGGAGGCTTTGCAGCCGCCCCAGATTCGTATAATGTTAGTGCCGAGAGCTTTGGCGGATGCTATGTATTTGTTTATATCATCGTTTTTGCCAAGCCGAAAATACGAACCGTAGGAAGAAACGCATATGCCGGCGGAAATCGTCTTTTCTTTTACGGCTTCGGCGGTTTTTGTGTCGCCGGGCAATACGTGAGCGTCGCTGCCCCATTCGATTGCGGAAAGGCTGCATTTTTTTGCGTAGTTTATAATGTCATCTGCGCTAAGTTCACGAAATGTGACAGATGTCAATCCGAGTTTTAGCATGTAAATACTCTCCTTTCGGCTATAAAGCCAGATAATTCAGAATAGAATCGGTTACGATTCGTATTCTTTCATTCATTGTTTCTTCATTTTCCAAGTCTATATGTATTACTTTGGAAAGAGTGTATATATTTGAAAAATATGAAAATGCGCCCATAATCAGCGAGAGCATAACTTGTTTTTCGTTTACCTTTTCGTTGAATATTTTTTCGGACTTGCCTTTTTCAACGACCCGACCGAGCATTTTCAGCATAGGGTCTTTTATATTAAGCGCACCGCTCGCTTCTATGTATTTCGCTTCGTTCAGATTTTCCCACATTATGAGCCTTACAAAATTCGGGTTGCCTTTTAAAAACATGAAATATTCACGTACAATGGTTTCGATTGTTTCCTTGCAGTCCGCATTCCGTGAGATAATCACATTTTCAAGCTCGGACAGCTTGGAATATTCGTTATAGATAACGGTTTCGTATAGCTTTTCCTTGCTTTTGTAGTATTGGTATATCATGTTTTTGTTAAAGCCGGATATGCGTGCAATCTCGTCAATTCTTGCGCCCGCAAGTCCTTTTTGGGCGAATTCGTCTTCGGCCGCTTCAAGTATTTTCGCTTTTGTTAAAGCACTGTTTCTCGTCTTTTTTTCGTCAGACATATTTATAACCATTCCTTTCCGGGGTTCAAGGTACCAAACCGAGTTTGAAAGAAAATTGTCCGGAGTGCCGCTTTGCAGTGAGCGGCGCTATGGGTAACTTTATTCAAACTTTAATCTCCGTTTCGTATTGCGGACGGTGATACCGCCGATATATTTTATCAATAAGTAACTAATTGGTTATATAATAACATAAAAAATCCGGTTTGTCAATACGTTTAAAAAAATTTTCGGCTTGAGTATGGAAAAACTGAGCGAAATGTGGTAAAATATAGTAGAAAATATATAAAAAAGGCGGTGGGAAAAGTGATGTTCATAATTTGTTCACAATTTATGCGATTTTTTGAATATTAGTACTATATTATTTCAAAAACGTCCAATTAATTGAAATAAAAAGGGTATTACTATATAATGTATATGGATAAAAACAGGTTTTGTGAAAGGAATTAACGGTCATAAATATGTATAAATTAATTATCGCAGATGATGATTCAAGATTTTTGGAAAGGTTTTGCAGGCTTGTCGATTGGAAAGCGCACGGCTTTGAAGTTGCGGCTATGCTCTTCGACGGCGAGGACGTTATAAAATATATCGAAGAAAACAGTGTTGACGCTGTTATTACGGATATAAGAATGCCTGTAAAAACCGGTATAGATGTTGCAAGCTTCATTTATGAGAAGCATCCGGATATTAAAGTCATGTTTTTCAGCGCATACAAAAGCTTTGATTACGCAGTCGAAGCGGTTGCATACGATGTTGTCGGGTATATTACGAAGCCGATGAATTTTGCACAGCTGAACGAAGCACTGGAAAAGCTGAAAAGCAGCTTGTCAAAGAAAGATTATACAAATAGGTTTATTGATGATAAGGTTATTAAGGCGAGGAAAAAAGCGGTCGGCGAATATTTGTCGGAAGCCGTTGCGGAGCTTAATGCGAGAGAAGCGGAACTTCGTCCGTCCGGGAATTTGTTCACCTGTGCGCTGATTGGCTTTAAAATACCGAATTTCAGGGAATATGCGGAAAGCATATGGAAACACGGCGAAAAACAGCTCTACGATGCATTTATGCGAATCGTGTGCTACGAAACCGAGGAATATTATTCGATTCCGGCGGCATTTTGCGGAGGCGATACAGTGGTTTTGATTGCGGCAAAGTCGCAGGGAGTTGACGTTGAAAAAGCCGAAAATGATATTAAATTACGAATAAAAGAATGTTTTTCGCTGGAATGTGAAATAAACGGATTTTATAAAAAAGATAATCTGAAAGAACTCAGAAAGGATATAAACAGGGAGGAGCGAGGTTTTTTAAGCAACGCAAAGCAGCTTATTTTAAAAAGCGCCGAAGCGGAGCATACAGAAGAAGATATAAGGAAGATAAACGAGTATATGGATAAAAATTTTAATAAGGATATATCCAAGAAAGATATTGCCGCAATCCTCTATATGAGCGAATCGTCCGTGAATAGGTTCTTTACGGAGCATATCGGCTGCAAATTTGTGGATTATCTGAATAAAGTGCGGATTGAAAAGGCAAAACAGATGATTAAAAGCGATACGATACCGATAAGCGAAATTCATAATTATCTGGGGTATAAAAGTAAAGCGCATTTCTTCAAAATCTTCAAACAGTACGTTAAGGATACACCGCTGAAATACAGGCAGAAACATATGAAAACCGGCAAGGATTCGTAAGAGAGGTGCGTTATGAGATTAAAAACAATGATAAATCTTATGAAAAACATACGCTGGCGGACAATGTTCGGCAAATTCAGAAGAATAATAATTCTTTGCTTCATAATACCTGTAATATTCCTTGATATTATAGTTGCGGTAATCTATTCGGGAAAGCTCAAAACCGAGATAGAAAATAATCTGAACGTTGCATATCTGCGGACATCAATCAGCCTGGAAGAACAGTTTAAGCAGATTAACGACACTTTCACGCTGATAACGCAGAACAGCATGACAAACCGCTTTTTGACAAGCGATATAGAGGATATGACGGGCAGGGAAGCCGGTGCGATGGGCGGCACGATAGCCTCGCTTATAAATAATGCGGTCAATTCGAACAATGTAATAAAATCAATAGGGCTCTACAGTCCGTACAGCGGATATTTCCTTTCAAATTCGTCAAGCGGCATGGCAGATAAGCTTTCGCCGAAATGGTATAAAAAATATCTGAAAGGCGGGAAAAGCGAATTTATATATTCGGGCGGCAAATATATCACTGTTTGCCACGGGATATATTTCAGCGGAGATTTTACGGGACTTATGATTTTTGAACTGGATAAGGAGCGGCTGGCGCAAAAGCTGCGTTTGGAGGATTATAAACTGGATATAGGCGTTGTCCTTATGGATATGGACAATAAAATAGTATTTGAAACGGGAAATACAACGGGCGACGGCAAAAGAACGTATAATTTGAGCAACGAATCGCTGCGAATGACGTTTGCCGAGGGGAACAATACAAGCGTGGTTTATAAAACGGCGGGCATATATTTTCTGATATATTTTGCGGCAAGCCTTGTTCTTGTGTTCGTACTGGCGTTTGTCTGCTCGATGCTTCTTTACGACAGCATAGCGGATATACTTTCGCAGATAGACATTACGGACGAAAGGGAGAATGTCGGGAATATAAAAAAGATGAACAGCACAGTGCTGGAAACCGTTAAAAATACGGAGAATATCGAAGGTAAAATCGCACAGAGCCTAAACGCATTGCATACGGCGCAGCTTTCCGCATTGCAAATGCAGATAAATCCGCATTTTGTGTTTAACGTTTTGAATTACGCCAATTCCGTAATTTTGGAAATAACAGGATGCGACAACGACGCAGTTCGGATTATAGTTCTGCTGTGCGATATTCTGCAATTCGCAATGGACGAACCGAAATACGAAACCACAGTCGAACAGGAGCTTGAAATAGTCGAAAAGTATATCGAAATTGAACGTCTTAAAACGGGACTTGATTTTGAAACCGTGTGGGACGTGGACGAATCGCTGAGAAAATGCGTATGTTTAAAAATGTTTTTGCAGCCGATTATCGAAAATTCCGTTGCACACGGATTTAAACGGGCGAGGGAGCGGAACGGTGTGCTGAAAATAAGCATAAAAAACAGGGGAGAGTTCATGATATTCACGGTTGAGGACAACGGCTTCGGAATGACGGAGGAAAAGCTGAGTACGATACGGGGTCAGCTGGAAGCGCCGTTCGAGGATTTCGCAAAGCATATCGGCATACGAAATGTAAATCAGAGAATCAAGCTTGTGTACGGCAACGACTGCGGAATAAAAATAGATTCGGATTCGGGCGGAACGACAGTTGTCATGACGCTCCGCAAGGATAAAAAGAATTGATATAAGGGGAACAAAATATGTATGTAAGACTTATAAATGACGGAGCAAAAGGCATTATCGAGCCGTTTTTCGACGGCGGCGAAGCATACAGAGATTATCATAAATATGAAACAATCGGCAATTATAAGGTCGAACCGCAGGGAGCGGCAAGGCAGACTTGGGCAGATGTGACGTTTAAAGTGAAGCCGCACGAAACAACATATGCCGAAAGAGAATGTAAGCTTAATCTCGGACGGTTTGATGAGATATACATAGAATGTAAAATCCCCGAATATATAGTGCTGAAACTGAGCGTAAACGGCAGCGAAATCATAAATGAAAAAGGCGTCGGCAGAGCGCACGAATATTACGGCACGGCAAAGGAAAAAGAAATAAGAAGTATTCGGATTGAATTTTATAATAATTCCGAAAATCTTTACGAAGCAGCCGTTTCGTGCATAGGCGTAAGGGACAGCAAGTTTTTGAGCGAGTCGGAGATAAAAGGCGAAAACACAATACCGGATTGGGAAGGCTGCTTCGAAGAAAATCCGAGGATAGAACTTCTGACAGGCTTCTTCACCGACGACGGCGATGCGATACGCAGAAAAATGAAACTGCCGTTTTTCGCAAAGACGTATGAAAAAACAAAAGAATTTGCGTTGAAATATATGGAATTTGAACCGGAAAAAGAAATTGCGAGAATCGTTACGAATAATAACGTGGAGCTGTACGGCGGAGCGGCACTGCTTGCTTTTGTCGGATTTGTCGAAAAGGATATGAGGCTGCTGAAAACGGCGGCGCGCTATGCGCTTTCGCTTGCAAGCTGCCGAACCTGGCACATTGCGGAGAAGGAGCTTGCCGTGGGCATTACCTGGAACGGCAGAGTGTTTTTCGAAGCCTTCGCAAGCTACGGTATAAGCGTGTTTTTGGAATTCGGCGGAAGCATACTGACGTGGCACGGCAGAAATTATCTGTACGAGGCACTGGTTAATAAAGGGATTTCAAGACTGGACGGCGATTTCAAACGCATGGAATATATTTATCATATGAATCAGGGATTGGCGTTTTCGCCGGGATATATTTATGCGCTGATAGCCTTGACGGCACGGTTTCCGAGATATAAAAAGAGAATCGACGAGATAGAAGCGGACGTTGACGAAATGCTGAAAGGCACGATAAATTCGGACGGCGGTATGGTTGAGGGACTCGGATATTATTCGTATACCATGGAATCGTATTGCCTGACGGCGTGTGCATTGGCAAAATACAGAGGTAAAAGCATATTTGAATATATAAACGGCAGATTGGATAAAACAAGCGATTTCGCACTTTCGATGACAGGCGGCAATAATGTTTTCAGAGCAGTGGGAGATACCGGCAGATATGAATTTTTGAGGCATATATGTATGTTTATGTATCAGTCCACAAAAAATCCGATGTGGAAAAAATATCATGAAATTTGTGTCTCAAAACACCCGGAAGGGCAGGCGATAGGCGCATGGAATCTTTCGTATCTGATATACGGCGAGCCGCTGGAAAAGGAAGAATGTGCAGGAGATACGGAAGATAAATTCTGTTGCTTCCCCGATTGCGGATATACATATTTAAAACGTGACAAAGTCGAATTTTTTGCAATATCCGGCAAGAGCTTTTCGCATTGCCACCCCGATAAAGGCAGCTTTACAATAGAATTGGACGGTGAACCCGTGCTGATAGACAGGGGCATGACGGCATATAACGAAACGTGTGCGGACGAGATTTCGTCGAGTGCGGCACACAACCTTGCCGTTCCCGTGATTGACGGATATATGATGAACCAGAATTCGCAGCACGGCTACGGCAGCACAATGCGGAAAAGCACCTTTGAAAACGGCGTGCTTGAATGGGTTTGCGACAACGATAATGTATGGGACAAAAGCATAGTTAAAAAGAACGTAAGAACGATAATATCCGACAATCCGTATGAATACACGGTAACGGACGAGTTTGAATTTACAAGACCGATGAAAGCGGCATTTCTGCTGAATATGTACGATGATAAGCACGTTAAGGCAGAGCCTGTGAATTGGACGCCGGAGGAAACGGAGTATAAGGAGTTCAGCTGCGATTATGCGAAAAAAGAAGTTATGCGGCTGAAAATGGTTTCCGAACAGGCGGAAAAAATCAAGCTTGTTACGAAAATACGGATTGTGCGCTGACAAAAAAAGGGAGTGGAAATATGTTGAAAATCAGGTTTCCGGAATGGAAAAGAAAAGCCGTAACATTAAGCTATGACGACGGTTTCATAACGGATTTGAGATTGGCAGAGCTGCTGAAAAAACATGGCATGAAAGCAACGTTTAATATGAATTTCGGATTGTGGACAGACGAAAGCGAAAAGGACGAAAACCGTGATAAAACATGGAGCAAACTTAAGCTTTCGGAGATGAAACGTATTTATGAAACGGGACATGAGATTGCGGCACACGGACTTACTCATGCGTCATTTTGGGAGATTACACCGCAGGAAATCGTATATGAAATAACGGAATGCAGAAAAAGACTTGAGCATGAACTCGGAACTGTTGTACGCGGCATGGCATATCCGAACGGATATAAGAAATCGGAGGAAGTATTGAATATTGTGAGAAACTGCGGAATCTGCTATGCGAGAACAACGGTTTCGACGGAAAGCTATACGAATAATTTTCAGCCGGCGGATTGGCTGGAGCTTCCGGCAACCTGCCACCATGATAACCCAAGGCTGCTTGAATTGGCGGAATCGTTTGTAAATACAACTCCCGTGTTCGACCAAAATTTTGTGTTTTATCTGTGGGGACACAGCTGGGAATTTCAGGCTCATGATAATTGGGAAGTGATAGAGCGGTTTGCGGAAACGGTGTCGGGAAAATCCGACGTTTGGTATGTTACGAATATCGAATTGCATGACTATACAACGGCATTCAGAAGCCTGCAAAGAAGTGCGGACGGAAAAATCGTATATAATCCGACAAATTCAAAGGTGTGGGCAAGCTCGGGCGGAAAAGACATTGCTATTGCGCCGGGAGAAACCGTTAAACTTTAATGTATCAGCTACGCTTGTTAAAAGCTGAAATAGAACAAAAACGAGGAAAGGAGTGGTAGCATTGCAAAGCATGAAAATATGCGGGAAAGGAGGGAAAAGAAAGACGTTTAAGAGGATTTTGTCATATGCGCTTTCGGCGCTTATGCTGTGCGGACTGCTCGGCTGTACGCCGGGCGGAAACAATAGGGTTAAGCTCGTGTGGGTAGTACCCGGAGAAAAAAAATCGAATTTTGCACAGGTGGAAGAAGAAATTAACAGGATTACAAAAGAAAGAATCGGAGTAAACGTAAAATTTGAATTTATACCGTCAAGCTACGGCAGTCGTGTTAATGCGAAAATCGAAGCCGGAGAGGATATAGACCTCTGCTTCACAGGCTATCTCGATTCGTATGAAGCGAGAGTTTACGACAATAAGCTTGTCGAATTGGACGAATTGCTGAAAGAAACCCCAAAGCTGAAAAAATCAGTACCCGAATATTTGTGGGACGGTGCAAGGGTAAAAGGAAAAATCTATGCCGTGCCGAACGAACAAATCACATCTGTATCCACGGCACTTGTTGTCAGCCGCGATTTGGCGGATAAATACGGTTATGATTTATCGGGGATTCGCTCGACATACGATATAGAGCCTTTTTTGAAGCTTTTGAAAGAAAACGAACCGAATATGTATCCGATACGTGTGAATTGGGGACTGAACGGATTTGGGTCGATAGATGATAATAAGTTTACGGAGGCTTCAGTCGGCGGAGTTATGATAGTGAATGAAAACGGAAAAATAAGTACGGAGCTTATAACGGAAAGTGCCGAAAAGCTGAAAGCGGCAAAGACTCTGAGCGAATGGTATAAGAAAGGCTATATACGGCGCGATGTTGCAATTGCGATGGACAGTGCGGAAGACCTTGCGGCAGGGAAATACGGTGTATGGTTTGAAACGTACAAACCCGGAGTCGAATGGCAAAGAAAGCTTATGACGGGAAACAACGTGTATGCCGTGCAGGTGTCAAAGCCGTATCTCTCGACGAGCGCAATGCAGTCTGCAATGACGGGAATAAGCATATCCTCGAAATATCCGAAGCAATCTCTGAAGCTTCTGGAATTGGTAAATACCGAACCGGAAATTCTGAATTTGCTGACGTATGGCATCGAGGGCGAGAACTACAGAAAAACAGCAGATAATGTTGTTGAAAGAACGGAAAATGTGTTTTCCAATTCGACGTGGCTATTCGGTAACCAGTTTATCGTATATACCGAAAGAAACCATGACGAGGATATTTGGGAAAAGACAAAACAGATTAATGAAAGCTCCGAAAAATCCCCTTTGATAGGTTTCAGCGCAGATACCTCCAATATAAAACAAGAAATAATCAAATGCAACGAAACCGTATCGAAATATAACGTCTGTAACAACGGTACGGAAGATCCGGATACGTATTGGGCGGATTTCGACAGGGAATTGAAACAGAGCGGAGCGGAAAAAATCAGGCGCGAGCTTGAAAAGCAAATCAATAAGTTTTTAAAAAACAAAAACATTGACTAAAAAATATAATTTTAGGGAGGAAACGAAAAATGAGAAAAAACAAAATTCTTGCCGGATTACTCGGTATAGCTATGGCGGCTTCCATGCTGCCGGTAACTGTTGCGGCAGATACTTCGGAAAGCGGAAACAGCTTTACAAACGCTTGGGGAGATGTCATAAAAGCCGAAGATTGTCTGTATTATGAGGATTTTGAAAACTATACGGGAAATAACTTTGATATTTCTGCCGATATTCAGGGAAAAGGATATTGGCACAGCTCGGTTACGGAAAAAGACGGTAACAAAGCGATGAGATACTATGCAACACCGAATGCAAAAACAACCGATGAAGAGGGTAACGAAACAGCGGTTGAATATGATTCGGCAGACGGAAAAGCACTTCTGAACAACGAAATACTTCCGAAAACAACGGATATAAATAACAACGGATGGTATGAAATAGGCTATACATATTATGCGGACGATATGAGAGCGTATATGACAAATATATTCGGCGTATATATGGATAAATCAATAGTTTCCAGATTGGCAAGTCATAATTGGTCGTATCC